>JAEKKP010000289.1 GCA_019510315.1 Propionibacteriales bacterium | reverse complement strand
CGGCCCTTGTCGCAGTTCCACTCCTCGTTGACCTGCGGGTCGTCGTCGGCCAGCCGGCGCAGGACCTTGCCGCGGCGGTGGTCGGTGCGCAGCGCGCAGCCGGAGGCGCAGTGCTCGCAGACCATCGGGGAGGAGACCAGGTCGAAGGGGCGGGCGCGGAAGCGGTACGCCGCCCCGGTGAGCGCGCCGACCGGGCAGATCTGCACGGTGTTGCCGGAGAAGTAGGACTCGAACGGCTGGTCGGTGTAGGTGGCCACCTGCTGGAGGGCACCGCGCTCGAAGAGCTCGATGAACGGGTCACCCGCGACCTGCTGGCTGAAGCGGGTGCAGCGGGCGCAGAGCACGCAGCGCTCGCGGTCGAGCAGCACCTGGCTGCTGATCGCGATCGGCTTCGGGAAGGTGCGCTTCTTGTCGTGGAAGCGCGACTCGTCGCCACCGAAGGCCATCGACTGGTTCTGCAGCGGGCACTCGCCGCCCTTGTCGCAGACCGGGCAGTCGAGCGGGTGGTTGATGAGCAGCAGCTCCAGCGTGCCGCGCTGCGCCTTCTCCGCGACCGGCGAGGTGAGCTGGGTCTTCACGACCATGCCCTCGGTCACCGTGGTCGTGCAGGAGGCGACCGGCTTGCGCTGGCCCTCGACCTCGACGATGCACTGCCGGCAGGCGCCGACCGGGTCCAGCGCCGGGTGGTCGCAGAACCGCGGGATCTGGATGCCGATCAGCTCGGCCGCGCGGATGACGAGGGTGCCCTTGGGGACCTGCACGTCGAAGCCGTCGATGGTGACGGTGACGAGGTCGGTCTGGACAGCGAGTTCCGCCGTCATGCCGTGACACCTCCGAAGACGGTCGAGGCGACCGGGTCGAACGGGCACCCGCCGGACAGGTGCTGCAGGAACTCGTCGCGGAACAGCTGGATGCCGCTGACGATGGGGCTGGTCGCTCCGTCGCCGAGGGCGCAGAACGAGCGGCCGAAGATGTTGTCGCAGGTGTCCAGCAGCGTGTCGATGTCGGCCTCGGTGGCGAGCCCGGCCTCCATCCGCTGGAGGATCTGGACCATCCAGTAGGTGCCCTCGCGGCACGGGGTGCACTTGCCGCACGACTCGTGGGCGTAGAACTCGGTCCAGCGCAGCACGGCGCGCACCACGCAGGTGGTGTCGTCGAAGCACTGCAGCGCCTTGGTCCCGAGCATCGACCCGGCCTCGCCGACGCCCTCGTAGTCGAGCGGCACGTCCAGGTGGTCGGCCGTCAGCAGCGGGGTCGAGGAGCCGCCGGGGGTCCAGAACTTAAGCGTGCGGCCCTCACGCATGCCGCCGGCCAGGTCGAGCAGCTGGCGCAGCGTGATGCCGAGCGGGGCTTCGTACTGGCC
>JAEKKP010000123.1 GCA_019510315.1 Propionibacteriales bacterium | reverse complement strand
AGCGTGCTGTTCCCCAAGCGCCTGGGCGTGCCGGACGAGCTGGCCAGCATGGTCGTGGAGTGCATCACCAACTCCTACATGAACGCCGAGACGATCCGCGTCGACGGTGGCATCCGGATGCCACCGAAGTGACCCGCACGAACTGACCGAACGGGCCGTTGCCCTGCGGGCTTCGCGTCTGCGATCCTCCGAGTCATACTTCTCGAGGGAGGGCTCGGATGCGTGCTCAGTCCGTGAAGCTCGTGTTGCGTCTGGTGACTGTCGCCGCGCTCGCCGGAGCAGCGCTCGCCGTCGTCGCTCCAGGGCCGGCGGTGGCTGCCGGCGTGCCGTGCCAGAGGTCGTACACGGATGAGGCCGACGTCGCCATTCCCAACCCCGGTTTCACAACTGCTCCTGAGATCGACGTCCCCGACGACGGACTCGTCGTGACCGACGTCGACGTAGCCGTGAACATCACCCATCCTGAGGACGTCGACCTCGAGCTCTTCCTCGATTCCCACGCGCCGGATGCCTCGTTTCGACACGGGAACCGGCTGGTGAACAGGGACGGCGCCTTCGGTGACAACTACACCGGCACGGTGTTCGACGACGAGGCGACGACGCCGGTCTCCTGGAGCGATGCGCCGTTCACCGGTCGCTTCAAGCCCGATCGTCCGCTGTCGGTGCACGACGGTGACGTCGGCGGCTTCTACCGTCTGGTCCTCCAGGACGACGACGGGTTCGCCGGGACCAACGGCACGCTGCTGGACTGGTCGCTCACCTTCCGCTACCAGAGCTGCGACTTCGACTCCGACGGCGTCGAGGACCACGCTGACTCATGCCTGGGCGTCACCGCTCACACGGCGACCGGGTGTCCACTCACCACGCGGACGGTGACCGCGAAGTACAAGCACGGCGCCTTCAAGGGTGCCCTGGCTTCGCCGGTGGCGGGTTGCACGGCCGGGCAGGGCGTGACGATCTGGAAGTCGAGGAGCGGCGCGGACAAGGTGGTCGGCATGGCCACGACTCTTTCGGACGGCTCCTACAAGCTGAAACGCGCGAAGCACGTGGGTCGCTACTACGCGACCTCAGGACGGGTTGCCGTGACTGACGTCGCGGAGTGTCCGGCCGTGCAGTCCGCGACCTTCCGGATCCGCTGAGGAGCCGGTCGAGTGCTCAGGTGGCTGTCCGGGCGACCACCTGAGCACTCGACCCGCACGCGCTGACCAACGGACACAAGTCGGCCACCTGTCGGTCGGCCGGTGGTCACCTGCGCCCACGACGCTTCGGCCATGACTCCTCGGAAACCATTCGTCGTCGACCGCCGCCGCTTCCTGACCGGGTCCGCCGGAGCCGCCGTGGTCGTCGGCCTCACCGGCGGCCCCGCCCTCGGCTCGTCACCGGGTCAGATCCGCACCCGCCTGAGCCTGCCGTCGGGGGTGCAGACCGGTGACGTCACCACGGATCGACCTGACCGGCCTCGCGCCGGGCCGTGAGTACGACGCCGCGCTCTGGTTCGAATCCGAGGACGGTAGCGCCGGCGAGGTGCAGCACGCCCGGTTCCGCACGGCTGCGGTCCACCCGTCAGGGACCTCGTTCGTGTGGACCGGCGACACCGCCGGCCAGGGCTGGGGGATCAACCCGGATCTCGGCGGCATGACGACGTACGCCGCGATGCACGCCACCGAGCCGGACTTCTTCCTGCACTCCGGTGACACCATCTACGCCGACGGACCGATCGCCGAGACCGTGGTCGAGCCCGACGGACAGACCTGGCGCAACCTGGTCACCCCCGAGGTCTCCAAGGTGGCCGAGCAGCTGGGTGAGTTCCGCGGCCGGCACCGCTACAACCTGATGGACGCGAACGTCCGTGCCCTGTACGCCGACGTACCCGTGATCGCGCAGTGGGACGACCACGAGACCCACAACAACTGGTATCCCGGGCAGATCCTGACCGACGCCCGCTACACCGAGCGTCGCGTCGATGTGCTCGCTGCCCGCGCGCGGCAGGCGTGGCAGGAGTACCAGCCGATCCGCACGGCCGACGTCCGGGGCCGCGGTGACACCGGCTTTGCCGCCGCCCGGATCTACCGCAAGATCGAGCGCGGTCCCCAGCTGGACGTCTTCTGCCTGGACATGCGCAGCAGCAAGAGCCCGAACACCGACGGGCTCGAACCGACCGAGACGCCGATCCTCGGCGACGAGCAGGTCGACTGGCTGATCAGCGAGGTGCGCCGGTCGCGGGCTACCTGGAAGGTGATCGCCAACGACCTTCCGTTGGGGCTGGTCGTGCCCGACGGTGCGAACGAGGAATCGGTCTCCAACGGCGACAACGGAGCGCCCCTGGGCCGGGAGCTCGAGATCGCTCGCGTGTTGACGGGGCTGAAGGGAGTCCCGAACCTCCTGTGGATCACGGCAGACGTGCACTACTGCGCGGCCCACCACTACAGCCCCGACCGCGCCGCGTTCACCGACTTCGACCCGTTCTGGGAGATCGTGGCCGGCCCCGTCAACGCCGGGACCTTCGGGCCGAACAAGCTCGACGGCACCTTCGGGCCCGAGGTCGTCTTCCAGAAGACGGCCGACTATGCGAACCAGTCGCCGCGCGGTGGCAACCAGTTCTTCGGCCACGTCGCGATCGACGCCGCGGGCGAGCTCACCGTCAGTCTGCGCAACACCGCCGGCACGACGCTGTGGAGCACCCAGCTCGCCCCGGCCTGAGCTGCGAACAACAGAACGCCCGGTGCCCCGCTGCGTAAGGGGGCGTCCGGGCGTTCCGTGTCTGGGGCCGTCAGGCGGGCGTCGCGTCAACCATGCGAGTGCAGGTGGGCGGTACGCCGGTCGAACGGATGTGGTGGGAGGTCGTTGTCCGGATGGACCTCGGACCCGCCGGCCGATTGCTCGGGCGGCGGGTCCTCGTCCGTGGGCAGATCGGGGTACGGGTCCACCGCACCGTGGGTCGCTTCCCCCTGTGCGCCCGGAAGGTGGCCCGTCCGCTCACTGCTCACACCCATGCCGCCCGCGAGGCCGCCGGGGCCGTCGCCGCTCGGATCGGAGTCAGTCACCTTGGTGTCGACCGGTGGGGGGCCGGCGTGCGGGTCGGAGCGCTTGTCGTTGTCGTCGTCGGTCATGAGGTCTGGTCCGAGGGCTGGTCGAGGGAGGAACCGGCGTTCTCCTGCTGGAGATCGTCGAACGCGTCGTCGTCGGCGCTCGGTACCGGACGGTCGGCGTCGTCGCGAGGTGGGTGCGTGAGCGCGCTGTCCGTCGGCGCCTCCGGGTCGAGGTCGTCCTCGAGGTCGACGTCACGGTCGGCGTCGTCCGGCGGCGGCTTCTCCACGTCGCTCATGCGGCCCGGGTACCCCCGCCGGTCGTGGGTATTCCCCCCGTCACAGGTGGCGCACAGGTCGGATCGGGATGAATCGGGGCGAGCGGGACGTTCAATTCGGGTACTTGCCGGAAAACACGGTTGCCGCCGGCCCTACTCTGGAAGGCGTATGACGAACGCACCTGATGACTTCGACGAGTCCCGCGAGTCCCTCGACGACCGGGACCTCGCCATCGAGCTCGATCCCGACGTCGACCTCGACGAGGCCCTGCAGCAGACCACCGGCTGGGACGAGGACGACCCGGAGGAGACGACCGGCGACCTCGACCTCGCGGCACGGCACGCGCTCCGGCGGGTGGCCGGCCTGTCCACCGAGCTCGAGGACATCTCCGAGGTCGAGTACCGCCAGCTGCGCCTCGAGCGGGTCGTGCTCGTCGGCGTCTGGACCGAGGGCACCGTCGAGGACGCCGAGAACTCCATGGCGGAGCTCGCACTGCTCGCCGAGACGGCGGGTTCGCAGGTGCTCGACGCCGTCTACCAGCGGCGTGACAAGCCCGACCCGGCGACCTACATCGGCCGCGGCAAGGTCGAGGGTGTCCGCGAGATCGTCTGGGCCAACGGCGCCGACACCGTCATCGTCGACGGCGAGCTCGCGCCCAGCCAGCTGCGCAACCTCGAGGACAAGATCAAGGTCAAGGTCGTCGACCGCACTGCCCTGATCCTCGACATCTTCGCCCAGCACGCGAAGTCGCGGGAGGGTCAGGCGCAGGTCGAGCTCGCCCAGCTCAACTACATGAAGCAGCGGCTGCGCGGCTGGGGCGGCAACCTGTCCCGCCAGGCCGGCGGTCGGGTCGGCGTACAGGGTGGCGGCATCGGTGGTCGCGGTCCCGGTGAGACCAAGATCGAGACCGACCGCCGCCGGATCAACACCAAGATCGCCAAGCTGCGCCGCGACCTCGCCCACATGCGGACCACGCGCCAGACCAAGCGCAACGAGCGCCGCCGCAACGCCGTGCCGAGTGTCGCCATCGCGGGCTACACCAACGCCGGCAAGTCGTCACTGCTCAACCGGCTGACCGATGCCGGCGTGCTCGTCGAGAACGCCCTCTTCGCGACGCTGGACCCGACGACACGGCGTACGGCGACCGAGGACGGCCGCGTCTACACGATGAGCGACACGGTCGGCTTCGTCCGGCACCTGCCGCACCAGCTGATCGAGGCGTTCCGCAGCACGCTCGAGGAGGTCGCCGAGGCCGATCTGATCGTGCACGTGGTGGACGGATCGCACCCCGACCCCGAGGGTCAGCTGGCGGCCGTCCGTGAGGTGCTGGCCGAGATCGGTGCCTCCGAGATCCCCGAGCTGGTCGTGGTCAACAAGGCCGACGTCGCCGACCCGATGACCATCGCGCGGCTACGGCAGCGCGAGCCGCACTCCGTGGTCTGCTCGGCGAAGACCGGCGAGGGCATCGCCGAGGTGCGTGCCGCGATCGAGACCGACCTGCCGCACCCGGCGGTCGAGATCCGGGTGCTGCTGCCCTACGACCGGGGCGACCTGGTCAGCCGCATCCACGACAAGGGCGACGTGATCAGCACCGACCACACCGGTGAGGGCACCGTGGTGGCAGCGCGGGTCAGCGACGCGCTCGCGGGCGAGCTCGAGCCGTTCGCCGTCACGACCGTCGACTGAGCGCACGGGCCACAACCGTGCACATGCCCTGGTTCTGACACTCACCAGACGTTTCGGTAGGGCAAAACCGGGTCACGTGCCCGACTATTGGCGCGACCCAAGCCTGTGGATCGTCGCCGACGCCGCGTACGTCGCTCGCGCATCCTGCTGTCATGGCCGCACGCCAACCCGACTTCGACACCCGACGGCCGTTCACGCGGGCGGCGGCGGTCGAGGCCGGCATCGATCCTCGGCTCCTGCGGGGGTCGCGCCTTCGACGCATCTTTCGCGGTGTGTATGTGGAGCGCACGGTCGCCGACTCGCCCTTGGTACGCGGTCAGGCCGCGCTGGCGTTGTTCCGGAGTGTTCCGGCCTTCGCGAGCCACGCCACCGCGGCACGGATCCATGGAGTGCCCGTGCCTGTGCTCCCGGACGAGCACGTCAGCGTGTTCAGGGCAGCTGATCGTCGGACGCACGCAGGTGTCCGTGTTCACGTGTGCCCGAGCGCGATGCTGGTCGAGGTCAGCGGCATCCGGGTGTCGTCGTACCGGCAGATGTTCGTCGAGCTCGGCACGCTCCTGAACCTGGTCGACCTCGTGGTCGTGGGCGACAATCTCGTCCGCCATGCTCGGATCACACCAGCCGCGCTGAGGGAGTTCTGCGCGGCGAGCGCACACCCGGGCGCTCGGCGGGCTCGGCAGGCGGCGTCCTACGTGCGAGACGAGGTCGACTCCGCGATGGAGACTCGGCTGCGGATGCTGCTCGTGCTCGCCGGCTTGCCGGAGCCCGAGGTGAACCGCACCCTGAGGGCCGACGACGGTCAGCCGATACGTCGATACGACCTGTCCTACCCGGCGGCCCGGGTGATCGTGGAGTACGACGGCCGGCAGCACATCGAGCGCGTCGAGCAGTGGGAGACAGACCTCGCGCGACGCGAGGCGATCGACGACGACGGCTGGCGAATCCTCGTGGTGACCTCGGCGGGCATCTACCGACGGCCGGAGGAGACAGTTCTTCGGGTGTGGCGCCTGCTGCGCCGCCGCAGACTGCCGCACGTGCCCGCGTCGCCGTCCGACGCGTGGCGGGCGCACTTCCCCGGCCACGGTTGAGCACTTCTGCCAACCTCGGGCATGGGCTGATCGCCGCCGCTAGGGTCGCGCCATGAGGAAACTGGTCGCCGGGCTCTTCGGCCTGGCCGTCCTCGCCGTGATCGTCGGCATCGGCGGGGTCTCGTTCTCCAGCCACGCGTCCGGTGGCGAGACCTCGACGATCACCGACTACACGGCCGACTTCACGGTCAAGGCCGACGGCGACCTCGACGTCGTCGAGACGCTGACCGTGGACTTCCCGATCTCGCGGCACGGCATCTTCCGGTTCTTCGACACCCGCGACAACCCCAACGGCTCGCACAGTCGCGTGCTCCCCGAGCACGTCAGCGTGACCCGGGACGGTCAGTCCGAGGACTACTCACGCGAGAGCGAGAGTCGCGCTCGCTACCTCACCCTGAAGATCGGCCGGGCCAACACCCTGCTCGACGGCACGCACGTCTACCGGATCCGCTACACGATCCCCGGCGCGCTCTCCCCGGGCACCAATGGTTCGCGCACCCAGTTCTACTGGGACCTCATCCCGGCGGGCTGGCAGATGCCGATCAACCAGTCCCACCTCACCGTGCATCTGCCGGCGCAGGCACACGACTTCAAGTGCGCGGTCGGCGTCGGCCAGACCTCCGGGTGCACCGCAGAGGGCGAGGGCACCGACACGTTGACGGTGCTCACCGGCTCGCTGGCGCCGAACACACCGGTCACCATCAGGGTCGGTCTCGACATTCCGACGCCGTCGGCCCACATGTTGCCGTGGAGCAGCCGGCTCGACCCGGTCTTCGGCCGTCATCCGGTCGTGCTCGGAGGAGTGCTCGTCCTCGCGTTCCTCGCGGCCCTCGGCGGCTTCACACTCACCCGGTCGACGCACGAGAAGCAGCCGGCGTACCCGCTGATGTATGCGCCGCCGGACGGGATCGGCCCGGCCCAGGCGGCGTACATCCTGACCGAGAAGGTGGAC
>JAEKKP010000029.1 GCA_019510315.1 Propionibacteriales bacterium | reverse complement strand
GCCGCGCAGCACGGCGTAGCCCGTCGTACTCATTCGGTTGGCTGATGTCCACGTTCCCCACTCCGCTGTGTCGAGTCAGGCCGAGATGTCGCAACGGTACGCAGCAGAGCCGAATTTCGCCCGCCCTATTGCCGGAAGGTGATCCGCCCCGGCGGGCTCACGGACGCGAATGGGACATCACGGTCGGGCGCATCCGGACAAACCCCGGCGAGGTGGGCAGCAACCTGTCCAGTCCAGTCCGCCTACATCACCGGCGACCAGAGCAGGGTCTTCCACGAGTCGTGGCCGTAGAGGCCGGCGGCGCCGCCGTCGTAGACGACCTGACCGGAGCCTTCGGCGGTGTCGTCGCCCCACGCCAGCTTGTGGGAGGAGAAGTCGTAGCTGGCGACCTCCGTGCCGGTGCCGGGGCGGTACGCCGTGCCGGTGCGCGGGGCGTTCTGCGCACCACGGGCGTTGGTCTTGCTCGGCGGCTCGGAGCAGTGGGCGTCCTCGTCCATCGCCTTGTTGGACCCGTCGGTCGGCGAGCGCCACTCCTTCGGGTCGTAGCCCTTCTCGCACACGGCCGGGTTCGGGTTGAGGACGAAGCCGAAGCGGGCGTTGTAGCCCTCGGCGTTCTTGGACGTGACGGTGTAACCGCTGGCGACCTCGTCCCACCGAGGTCGACCTGGTTCTCCTCGAGGAACGTCCGCAGCTCGTTGGCGGTCGCCGACCCGTTGTCGATGAGCGACCGCAGCGCCGCGTCGTTGTCGGCCACCACTCCGGAGAACAACGCCAGGTCCTGGGAGAACGAGCGGATCGCCGAACCCTTGTCCGACTGCGTGCGCAGCACCGTGTTGGAGTCCTTGATCAGCGCCGTGGTCACGTCGAAGTTCTGGTTCGCCGCCTGGATGAACTCGTCCGAGGTGTCGATGATCCGGGCCAGGTCGTCGCCACTGCCCTTGAAGCCGGCGCCGAGCTCGGAGACCACCGTGCGCAGGTCGTCCTGCGGCACCGAGTTCACGAACTGGTCGACACTCGTGAGGATCTGGGTGGTCGACTTCGGCACCTCGGTGTTGGGCGTGGAGATCTCGGAGTTGTCCTTGAGGTACGGGCCCTTGTCGACACGTGGCTCGAGATCGACGTACTGCTCACCCACCGCCGACTTGTTGCCCACCAGAGCCAGGGTGTCTGCGGGAATCTGGTCGTGGGACTTGTCGATGCTCAGCACCACGTCGACACCGTCACGGGTCAGCTTCATGTCGGAGACCTGGCCGACCTTGACACCCCGGTAGGTGACCTCGGCCCCGGTGAAGATGCCGCCGGACTGGGCGAACTCCGCATTGACCTGGTACGCCGAGTCGTAGACCAGACGATCCAGCCGGGCGTAGCGCGCGCCGACGTAGGACACACCGACCAGCGTGAGGAACACGAAGACCAGGAGCTGCTTCTTGGTGCGTGCGGAGATCAACAGAGACCCTTCTCGTCGGCGCGGCCCCTAGTGTGGCAGGTCGTCGCGGACGCTGCCCGAGGAAGGCTGACACGCCCGTCCAGGTCAGGCGCCGCGCTCGAAGGCGTCGCGCAGTGCCTTGGCCACGTCGACGACGGAGACGCCGGCCCGGACCGCGGCCTGCCGGAGCCGCTCCTCGGCGAGCGCCATGTCGACCTCGTGACGGGCCGCGATGATGCCCAGCGCGATGTTCACCGCATCCTGCTCCGCCAACACCTCGCCTGCCCGCTCCGCGTCCAGACGCGTGCTGAAGGAGAGGTCCGCATTGGTGACGGCACCCAGCGCCGACGCGCCCAGCGCGTTCGCCAGCTCGTCGTGGCTGCCGTTGAACGCGCCCGGCGTGGACGCGTAGAGGTTGATGCTGCCCACGACGCTGCCGAGGTCCATCAAGGGCAGCGTCAACGTGGTCGCGATGCCCGCTGCCGCGGTGGCGCGGGCGAACATCAGCCATCGGTCCTCCTCGACCAGCTCCGCGCTGTCGATGTCGGTGGTCGCTGCGTCATGTGCGCCCTCGACGCACGGTCCGCCGTCGAGGTACTGGATTGCGTCCATGGTCGCCACCGCCGTGTCAGTGGCGACCAGCGTGAACGTCAAGCCGCCGCGCAGGTCGGCGACGCTCAGCCCCACGACGTCGGGCACGATCCGCTGCGCTTCCGCGGCCATCAGCCGGAGGTCGGCCTCCACCCCTGGTTCGTCGCTGCGCAGTGCCTGGAGGGCGCGGCGAGTGCCTTCGATCGGCTCCATGCCATCCCTTGTCGGATCGATGATTGCGGGTCTCCCTCCCCTACCCGTGAACCGTCCATGGCATGAGGGGCCCGGTCCCCGTGCGCCGGACGGCGGCGGCACTAGACTCGGCCGGTGGAGGTCGCCGACCCGGTCCGGGTCCGACCGCCCTGCCCCCGTAGCTCAGCTGGACAGAGCGGCGGCCTTCTAATCCGCGGGTCACAGGTTCGAATCCTGTCGGGGGCACTCCTGTCGTGTGTCAGCCTGCCCGGCGCTCGCTCCAGCCCCTGCGGTTGCCCCCGCTCGGCATGAACCCGCGGACCACGCCACCCCAGATGCCGAACTGCTCGTCGTTGGCGTCGGCGTACGCCGCGCACGGCTCGCGCACCTCGCACCGGGCGCAGATCGCCAGCGCTTCATCGGCCCGCTTCGGGTCGAAGAACGACTCCGGGTCGGAGCCGCAGGCTGCCCGGTCCTGCCAGTCCGGCCCGAAGGTGTCGTCGTGGAGGCTCATGCCGACAGGATGCCGAGCCTCGTCGACATTCCGGTTTCGCCGAGATTGCCGACCGGTTGCGGTCAGGTGGAACGGCCGACCAGCAGGCAACCGGACGTGACGGACGTCGCAGACAAGGTTGGAGCCGGGTAGCAGGATCGTCTCCATGGCCGACCTGACCGACGAGCACCGGGCGATGCTCGACTTCGAGCGCGTGCACTGGCGCTACCCGGCCGGCAAGGAGTCCGAGGTGCGGGAGCGGTTCGGGCTGAGCCTGTCGACGTACCAGAAGCGGCTCAACGCGCTGCTCGACGAGCCCGCGGCCGTGCAGTACGCGCCCTCGACCGTGCGCCGGCTCCGACGCCTGCGGCAGAAGCGGATCGCCGCCCGTCGACAGAGCCGGACCTCGGCGTAGCAACAGGTGAAGGCCCGGCAAGTATGAGTTGCCGGGCCCTCGATTGTTCGTCCGGACCGAAGTCCTTCTGAACACTTTCCGTTGTACGCCGGTGCCGCCCGGGTGGCAAGAGCCGGGCGGATATTGGCCGCGAATTCACCGTGCGGCGAGGTGAGGCTCACCACGTCCTACGCGTGTCGCGCACAGTCTGGGTGCGAGGAGTGACGTAGAAAAGTAGTGGCCCTGCAGAGTATGAGACTGCAGGGCCTTACTACGTTCCGTAAGTCTCGATCTCCGCGCGCAGGGCCTGCTTGGCCGGCTCGTCGAGGAACGCGGCGTCGACCGCCGCCTTCGCGAGGTCGCGCACGCCCTGCTCGTCCAGCCGGAGCAGGTCGGCGGCGATCTCGTACTCCCGGTTGAGGGTCGTGTTGAACATCGGCGGGTCGTCGCTGTTCACGGTCACCACCACGCCGGCGTCACGGAACGCGGCGATCGGGTGCTCCGCCAACGTGGCCACCGCCCGCGTCGCGATGTTGGACGACGGGCAGACCTCCAGCGGGATGCCGGCCGCCGCCAGGCGCGCGAGCAGGTCCGGGTCCTGGGCGGCCGACGTGCCGTGCCCGATGCGCTCGGCGCCGAGATGCTCCAGCGCGTCCCAGATGGTCTGGGGGCCGGTCGTCTCCCCGGCGTGCGGGACGCTGTGGAGCCCGGCCGCGCGAGCCGCGTCGAAGTGCGGGGCGAACTGCGGCCTCGGTACGCCGACCTCCGGACCGCCGAGCCCGAACGCGACCAGGCCGTCGGTCGGGTGGTTCAGCGCGTAGTCGAGCGTCGCGTCGGCGGCCGGGATCCCGCTCTCCCCCGGGATGTCGTAGATCCACTGCAGCCGGATCCCGAAGTCGCGCTGGGCCGCCACGCGCGCGTCCTCGATCGCCTCGCTGTAGGCCTCGATCGGCATGCCCTTGTCCTCGACGTGCGGCTGCACCGAGGTGTAGGGCGTGCACGTCAGCTCGGCGTACCTGATGTTCTGCCCGACGGCCATCTCCCGCGCGACCTCGTAGGTGAGCAGACGCACGTCGTCCGGCGTCCGGATCAGGTCGACGACGGCGAGGTACACCTCGATGAAGTGCGCGAAGTCCCGGAACTCGAAGAACTTCGCGAGGGCGTCAGGGTCGCTCGGGACGACGCCCGGGTGTCGCTCGGCGAGCTCGGCGACAGTGCGCGGGGAGGCGGAGCCCACGTGGTGGACGTGCAGCTCAGCCTTGGGCAGGCCGGCGATGAAGGCGGTGAGGTCGGTCACGGTCATCTCTCCAGGACGAGGTACCAGCCCGCAGCGGCCGGCAGGGTGCCGAGCAGCAGCAAGGGCGTCAGCACGGACCGCTGGTGGATGATCCGCGCCGCCGCGACCGCGATGATGCCGACGATCGCCGCGATGATCAGCAGACCGGGCTTGGCCCCGGCACGATCGGCCTGTCCCGCGAGAAGCGACAGGCCCGAGGCGAAGATCACCGCGGTGGTCATCATCAGCGCCGTCATCACCCAGCGCTGGACCTGCTCGATCTGCATGGCCCGATTGTGCCCGGTCGCGCTGGCACCGCTGTCAGCTGCCCTGGTCGACCGCGTCCTCGAGCTCGCTGACGAGGTCAGGCACCGACGCCCCGGGCAGCTGCTTGCCGTCGACGACGATCGTGGGCGTGCTCTGGATGTGGGCCGTTGCCATCAGCTGGTCGACGGCGGCGAAGAACGCGTCGTCCTTCGCGCCCATCGCCGTGCGCACGGCGGCGTTGTCGCCTCCGGCCTCCTTGACCCAGCCGCTGATCTGGCTGTCGGTCACGTTCGCCGAGTCCTGCTCGTAGGGCTGGTGGTCGTAGAAGAGGTCGTGCAGCTTCAGGGCGGCCTGCGGCGACCCGTGCTCGAGCACCGCGGCCCACGCGTTGAGGGCCTTGCCGGAGTAGGGCAGCTGGCTGAGCAGGTTGATCGGCTGGTACTCGACGTACACCTTGCCCTTGGCGGCGTTCTCTCGGAGGAAGTCACGGGTCGAGCTCTCCAGCTCACGGCAGTAGGGGCACTGGAAGTCCTCGTAGATGACGACCTTCACCGGCGCTGACGGCTTGCCGACCAGCACGGACGTCGCCCCGGCCGTGACCGCGGCGGTGGTGGAGCCGGTCGTCGCCTTGCCGCCGCTGCTGCCGTACCAGGTGCCACCGGCGATCACCGCGCCGAGCAGCACGACGATGCCCGCGATCATGGCGACCCGCTTGTTGCGCTCCTTGCGCGCCTGGTCGGCGCGGATCGCGGCCGCCTTCTCGGTGCGGGCCAGGTCACGCGCTTGCTTCGACATCGTCCATTCCTCTGGTGCGCTCGGGGTCGTCGATGTGCCGTGCCACCGGCGGGAACAGCAGGTTGTCCAGCGCGACGGGCGTACGCCGGCGCCACGCCAGCAGCAGGGAGAGCGCCAGGAGCCCGGAGTCGCGGGCGATCTCCCACGGGTACTTGTGGAAGGCGTCGGGGTCGGCGCCACCGTTGCCGAAGCAGCCGCAGTCGATCGCGATCCCTCGGCTCCAGACCGAGATGATCCCGACGATGAACGCGACCTGCAGGAGCGCCGACACTGCGCCGGTGAACCGGACCAGGAGCCCGAGCACCAGGCAGGCGCCGACCACGATCTCCAGCATCGGCAGGACGTGGCCCACGGTCTCGGCGAGACCGGTCGGCAGCAGCTGGTAGCTGCGGACCGCGGTCACGCTGGTGTCGGGGTGCGGCAGCTTCAGCGCGCCGGCGTACATCCAGACGCCGCCGACGACCAGGCGAGCCAGGACGAGGCCCCAACGCAACATGACCTCAATCTAGGGGCGGTGCCTGAAGGAAATCTGATGAGCCTCAGCATCGATGACCAACGGTCCACATCCACCGACCAAGGTCCTGCGCCGTTGCCGGCTGGGTAGGCTCATCGCTCGTGAACGACCGACTCGTGTGGATCGACTGTGAGATGACCGGGCTCGACTTCGTCAACGACGCGCTGGTCGAGGTGGCGGCGCTGGTCACCGACTTCGAGCTCAACGTCCTCGGTGACGGCATCGACCTGGTGATCAAGCCGCCCGCCGAGGCCCTCGAGCAGATGGTCCCGTTCGTGCGCGACATGCACACCTCGTCGGGCCTCATCGACCAGCTCGGCGACGGTACGACGCTCGCCGACGCCGAGGCGCAGGTGCTGGCCTACATCAAGGAGCACTGCGCCGACGGGAGCCGCCCACCGCTCGCCGGCAACAGCGTCGGCACCGACCGCGCGTTCCTGGCTCGTGACATGCCCGCGCTCGAGACGTTCCTGCACTACCGCAACGTCGACGTGTCCTCGATCAAGGAGCTGTCCCGGCACTGGTACCCGCGCGCCTACTTCAACGCGCCCCAGAAGACCGGCGGGCACCGCGCGCTCGCCGACATCCAGGAGAGCATCGAGGAGCTGCGCTTCTACCGGGAGGCCGTCTTCGTGGCGCCGCCAGGCCCCGACAAGGAGGACGTCCGCCGGATCGCGGCGCGCCACCAGGGGTCGCTGACCGGCGCCACTCCGGAGCAGTCCACGACGCCGGAACCCGATTCGGAGCAGGCCTGAACCACCGGTACACTCCTGCACGCACATGGTGGGCGTAGCTCAGCTGGTAGAGCATCGCGTTGTGGTCGCGAGGGTCGCGGGTTCAAGCCCCGTCGCTCACCCCAGGTAGCAGAGAGCCGCAGGTCCTTCGACCTGCGGCTCTCTGGTTTTCGGAGGCTCTCAGCCCTCCTGCAGCGTGGTGGGTGCGCCGTGCACGCTGGGGATCGTGCCCAGTCGGCCCTTCTGGAAGTCCTCGAAGGCCTGCATGACCTCGGCCTTGGTGTTCATCACGAACGGCCCGGCCCAGGCCACCGGCTCGCGGATCGGCCGGCCGCCGAGCACGATCACGTCGAGGTCCGGCGTACGGCTGTCGTGCTTCGTCGCGCCCTCGACGGTGACGAAGTCACCGGCGCCGAGCACGGCGAGGTTGCCCATCCGCAGCGGCTTCGCCTCGGTGCCGACCGTGCCGTGGCCGGAGAGCACGTAGACCAATGCGTTGTACTCCGGGTCCCAGGGCAGGTCGAGCCGCGCTCCGGCGGACACCGTCGCGTGCACCATCGTCATCGGCGTGTACGTCGACCCGGGACCCTGGGTGTCCCCGACGTTGCCCGCGATCACTCGCACGAGTGCGCCGGCGTCGGCCGACGTGGCCAGGCCGACCTGCGCGGAGCGGATGTCCTGGTAGTGCGGGGCGTTCCACTTGGCATCGCGCGGCAGGTTGACCCAGAGCTGGATGCCGTGGAACAGGCCGCCCTTCTGGACCAGCCACTCAGGCGGTGCCTCGATGTGCAGGAGACCTGCGCCGGCCGTCATCCACTGCGTGTCGCCGTTGGTGATCGTGCCGCCGCCACCGTGGCTGTCCTGGTGGTCGAAGACGCCGTCGATGATGTAGGTGACGGTCTCGAAGCCGCGGTGCGGGTGCCACGGCGTGCCCTTGGGCTCGCCGGGCGCGTACTCGACCTCGCCCATCTGGTCCATGTGGATGAACGGGTCGAGGTCGGCCAGGTCGACGCCGGCGAACGCGCGGCGCACCGGGAAGCCCTCGCCCTCGTAGCCCGCGGGCGCATCGATCACCTGCTTGACGGGGCGCACGGTGTCGCCGAGTCCCGGGGCACGCAGGCGGTGCAGCACGGTCAGGTCGTCAACGGTCACAGCCGGCATCGCGGCCACCTCTTTCGGTCGGGTGACTGGATCAACAGTAGTTGAAAGTTTGATATTCCGCGCGGCGCGTGTCCTCGGCGCTCGGCGAAGACTACGGTGCGGGGCATGGGGGCCCGGCGGGATCGTTACGACGTCGTGGTGGTCGGTGGCGGCCACAACGGACTCACGGCGGCGGCGTACCTGGCACGCGCGGGCCTGTCGGTGCTCGTGCTGGAGCGCCTCGACCACGTCGGTGGCGCAGCGGTGAGCGCGGAGGCCTTCCCGGGGACGGGTGCCCGGCTCTCCCGGTACTCGTACCTCGTCTCCCTGCTGCCCGAGAGCATCGCCCGCGACCTCGACCTCGGCCTGGAGCTGCGATCGCGGGCCACCGCGTCGTACTCCCCCGTGACGCGCGCCGGTCGCGACCTCGGCCTGCTCGTCGAGCACGACGAGGGCACCGCGACGAAGGCGTCGTTCCGGGCCCTCACCGGGGACGACCGCGAGTACGACGCATGGCACTCCTTCTACTCCGACGTCGCCAAGGTCGCCGCGAAGGTCGCGCCCAGCCTCACCGAGCCGCTGGTCAGCGTCCGTGAGATGGCGAGCGGGGTCGACCCGGAGATCTGGTCGGGCCTGGTCGAGCGTCCGATCGGTGAGCTGATCGAGAGCCGCTTCGACGACGACCTCGTCCGCGGGGTGGTGGCGACCGACGCACTGATCGGCACCTTCGCCAGCACGCACGACCCGTCGCTCGTGCAGAACCGCTGCTTCCTCTACCACCTGATCGGCAACGGCACCGGCGAGTGGCGGGTGCCGGTCGGCGGGATGGGCCGGGTCACCGACGCACTCGCCCGGGCCGCGGTCGAGGCCGGCGCCGAGCTGCTCACCTCGGCAGGTGTCAGCCGGATCGCCGCCGACGACGACGGCGCCGACGTCAGCTGGCACGATGGCGATCGGCAGCACACTGTCAGGGCCGACGTCGTGCTCGCCAACGTCGCACCCTGGGTGCTGCGGATCCTGATGGGAGAGGAGCCTGAGCCGGAGACCAAGCCGGTCGGCTCCCAGCTGAAGATCAACTTCCTGCTCTCACGTCTCCCCCGGCTCCGGTCGGGCGAGGACGCCGCCGTCGCGTTTGCCGGCACCTTCCACGTCGCTGAGGCATACGCCGCCCTGGAGACCGCCTACCAACAGGCCGCTGCTGGACAGATCCCGGACGTGCCGCCCGGGGAGCTCTACTGCCACTCGCTCACCGACCCGTCGATCCTCGGCGATCTCGCAGAGCAAGGAGCGCACACCCTCACCTACTTCGGCCTGCACCTGCCGGAGGGGTTGTTCGCCTCGGATCCCGAGGCACGCAAGAAGGAAGCCGTCGAGAAGGCGATCGCCGCCATCGACGCGCACCTAGCCGAGCCGCTGATGAGCTGCGTGATGACCGGCCCCGACCGCGCGCCGTGCGTCGAGGCGAAGATCCCGCAGGACATCGAGGCGGACCTCGCCATGCCCGGCGGCCACATCTTCCACGGCGACCTCGCCTGGCCGTGGGCGAGCAGCCGCGAGGCGCTCGTGACGCCCGCCCAGCAGTGGGGTGTCGCCACCGAGATCGCCTCGGTGATCCTGTGCGGATCGGGTGCCCGCCGAGGCGGCGCGGTCAGCGGACTGGGTGGCCACAACGCCGCCCAGGCCGTGCTCGCATCGCGCTGAATCGGTCCAACAGGCACCGGAAATCGCCGAGCCGTCCTTGCGCGGTGGCTGGCTGTCACCAGGTGGCAGCCAGCCACCGCACAAGCCCTCGAGACGACCCCCTACCTCGATTTCAGATCGGCCCGAGGTGGCTGGTAATGTTCCGCGTCGCGCGCCATTAGCTCAATTGGCAGAGCAGCTGACTCTTAATCAGCGGGTTCGGGGTTCGAGTCCCTGATGGCGCACAAAGTCGCACAACACGCATTGAGTTCAGATGCGTAGGCGCTCGCAGGTTTGGCCGGTGAGCTTGGCGATCAGGTCGAAATCCTTGTCGACGTGGAGAACGGTCAGGCCGGCGAGTTCCGCTGTTGCGGCGATGAGAAGGTCGGGGATCGACGGTGCACGGTGCTGGCCCCTTCCGGCGAGCAGTTGCTGGACCTCGAGGGCCCGATCCTCGATCACTGGCGTGAGGTACTCGACCGGCATGGCCGAGACCGGCGGCGTGTTGAACGCCGCGCGGGCCTGAGCTGCGCTGCGGGCCGAATAGCCGATCTCGAGTCGGGTCACCGTGGTGATCCTGACCAGCCCCCGCTCGATCCGGTTAGCCCACTCGTCGACATCGGTGCTGTCCGCCAGCCGCACCAGGGCCGACTTGTCGATGAGCCAGTCGGTCACCGCCACGCTTCGTCCATCACCTCTCGGTCCGCCAGGTCAGCGAAGGTGTCGGCGAACGTGCGCAGATCCTGAGCAGAGACGGGCGCACTCGAGGCCGACGCATCGGCGGCCAGTCGGCGACGGATGTACTCGACGCGAGAGAGCCCCAGACGTGCTGCGTGCGCATCCACCTCTGCGAGTACGGCGTCGGGAACGTCACGAATCAACACATCAGCCATCACGACCACCTCCTTGATATCAGATGATATCGCATGTGGCGACCCGCCAAGGGCGACGTGATCAGCTCAGCGCTGGAGAGCGATCGTCGCGGCGCTCGGCGGTGCCATCCCTGCCGTCGGCGTGAAGGTGAAGGTGACGTCCTTCGCGTCGGCCGGAACGGCCGTCGGCACCCGCAGGGTCGCGGTCGCTTCCTCCTTGAGCCGATAGCTGATCGTCCCCAGCGACACGGACCCGCTGGCCGCCGAGATGGTGCCGGCACATCCTTGCGCGCCGACCTTGCCCGAGGCGTCGACCGGGAGGATCGTGCTGGCGACGTTGAGCACCGACGGGTACGTCGTGCCGGTCGGCGTGTTGTCGGTGTTGGGGTCGAAGCACCCGTCGAACTCGAAGACCGGGTTGTTCACCTCGGCACCGCTCTTGTCGGTGAGCATCTGGAACCCGACCAGCTTGCTCGGGCCGCCGGCGGTGTAGCAGTCGTTGCTGTGCACGTTGAGCTCGAACTTGCCGTAGCCCTCGGGAGGCATCGGCACGTTCGGGTCGGTCCAGCCCATCAGGCAGATCCAGTCCGCCCCGGGTCCGACGTCGGCGACGTCGGGGCCGTGCTTGTCACACATCGCCACGGCATGCAGGGACTCCGGCGTCACGCCCGAGTGACCGAGGAGCTTCGCCTGCTCGGCGTACTGGTTGGCGAAGGCGATCGGAAGCGCCCGCTCGAGCCGCGCCCGGGTGACGGTGCTGCCGTTGCCCGTCGCGACCGCGACGGCGCCGACGCCGGCAAGCGCCGCGACGGCGATGACTGCGGTGATGATGATGCGTCGCACGGGTCAGCCTCCTGTGATGTCGCGACGGCGGAGCATGACGAATCCGGCGATCAGGGCGACCAGGCTCCAGACGCCCGAGACGACGAGCCCCTGGACGAGCGGCCCGGTGAACCGGGGCGACGCGAGCAGGCCGTGCCACGACTCGTACGGCGTGGTCAGCAGCAGCGGTCTGACCGCCTCGATGCCGCCGAGCGCGCCGACGAGCTGCATGACCATCCCGAGCACGACCGGCGTGGCGATGCCGGCCGCCGGGTTGCGAGTAGCGATCGACAGGAGGATCGCGAGGCAGGTGAACCCGAGGGTCGGCGCGAGCGTCGTGGCCCAGCTCGCCAGCACGAGCCTGAGTGCCTCGTGGGCGCCGATGAGCTGACCCGACACACCGACCAGCGGCTGGTGCCCCCCGATCAGCACGCTGGCGGCGACGGTCGAGCCCGCCAGGATCACCACCATCAGCACCGCGAAGCCGGCCGCGGCGATCGACTTGGCCCAGAAGAGCTTGGCACGGCTCGCCGACCGGGTCAGGACGGTCTTCCAGGTGCCGTGCTGGTCCTCGCTGGCGAAGATGTCGCCGGCGACGACCGCGGTCAGCAACGGCAGGATCCACTGGCACGCGAAGCCGAGGATGAGAAGTGCCAGGGAGAAGCCGTTGGTGGTCGCGTAGCGGCCGAACAACGTGTCCTTCGGTGCCCGTGACTGGGCATGGATGACGGCGACCACGGGGATCGGTCCGAGCAGCGCCCCGAGCAGGACGGCGCGGGCGCGGTACTGCGCACCGAGCTTGCGCACTTCCCAGCGCAACGCGGCGAGCAGGCTCGGGCTCGCTGCCGGTCGCCGCGTGCTGCGGGTGGCGCCCGGCGGGGTCTCGACGGTGACGGCGCTCATCGGACTGCGGCCTCCTCGCGTGTGGTGCGAGGACCCTCGACGGCGTCCTCATCGTCGGTGAGCATGAAGAACAGGGCCTCGAGCGGGGTCTCCGTGGCGGCGAAGGTGCGCAGGTCGATGCCGGCCTTCACCACGGCGGCGACGTACGCCGAGACCAGCCGCTCCTGGCCGACCACACGGAGTCGGCCGTCGGAATCGGGTGTGACGTCGACGCCCGGGTGCTGCCGCGCGATCGCCACCGCATCGGTGTCTGCGCTCGTGTGCAGGACGTGGCCGGGTTCCGGCGCCATCGCGCGCAGATCGGCGATGCTCCCGTGGAACGAGACGTTCCCGCGGCTCATGATCGTGACGTTGTCGCAGATCTCCTCGACCTCGTCCATGTGGTGCGAGGACAGCAGCACGGTGAGGCCGCTGCCCGCCAGCCGCCGTACGAGCGCACGCATGTCGCGGATCCCGGCCGGGTCGAGCCCGTTGGCCGGCTCGTCGAGCACCAGCAGCTCTGGCTGGCGCAACAGGCTGGCCGCGACGCCGAGCCGCTGCCGCATGCCGTAGGAGTAGCCGCCGACCTTCCGGTCGGCGCGCGCGGTCATGTCGACGACGTCGAGGACCTCCTCGATCCGGTCGGCCGAGTCGCCGCCGTCGAGCGCAGCGAGGCCACGCAGGTTCTGCCGGCCGGTGAGGTAGGGGTAGAACCTCGGGCTCTCGATGAAGCCTGCGACGCCGTCCAGCGTGTGCACTCCGGCCTCGCCCCAGGTCCGGCCGAAGATGCGCATCGTGCCCGCGTCCGGCCGGATCAGGCCGAAGAGCATGCGCAGCAGCGTGGTCTTCCCCGCCCCGTTCGGCCCCAGCACCCCGTAGACCTCGCCGGGGGCCACCTGCAGCGAGACATCGACCACGGCACGGACGTGACCGAAGGACTTCGAGACACCCTCGGCGTCGACTGCCAGCAATGTGTTCACCGGTGGAACCTAGGCTGCGCCACCTGAACGAGGCATGAACGCGGATCGGGTCACCCCCGAGCTGACTCCCTCCCGGGAAGGGTGCGGGGAAGGCCGAAGGCCGGGAAGACGGAGTTCTCGAAGCGGGTCATCGCCGAGACCCGGTCGCCGTCGACGGTGATCACGAGGAGACCGACCCCGTGTGATGGTCCGTCCTCGGAGCGCAGGTACATGCCGAACGCGGGCTGGCCGTTGGCGCGCGTCGGCACGAGGTCGAACCTCCGGCCCGCACCGAGGATGCTCGCGCAGAACCTGGTGACCGCGTCGCGACCTTCGTACTCGAAGGGCATCGGCGGCATCGAGACGAAGACGTCGTCGGTGAGCAGTGCCACGACGGCGTCGAGGTCGGCGGCCTCGTACGCGCGGACGAACCTCGCCACGAGCGCCTCCTCGGTCGCGGACGACGAGGTCACCTCGGCGTCACGGGCGGGCCGCCGGCTCTCGAGCGTGGCGCGTGCGCGTTTGAGTGCGCTGTTCACGGACTCGACGGAGGAGTCGAGCATCTCCGCCACCTCACGCGCGCGGAGCCCGAGGACGTCGCGGAGTACCAGCACGGCGAGCTGACGGGGAGGAAGGACCTGGAGGGCGGTCACGAACGCCAGGGACAGGGACTCCGTCTGCTCGTAGCGGGCCTCCGGGCCGAGCGGTTCCGTCGTCGCACCCTCGAGCAGCGTGTCCGGGAAGGGCTCCAGCCAGACGACCTCCCCGAGCCTGGTCGGCTCCGGCGGCTCGACGTGCGGCACGTCCCACTCCTTCGCTCGGCGGCGGCTGAGGGAACGACGAGCGTTGAGGCAGCGGTTCGTGGCGATCCGGTACAACCAGGTGCGCAGCGACGCGCGGCCCTCGAACGCGCCCAGGCCCTGCCACGCGGAGAGCAACGTGTCCTGCAGCGCGTCCTCGGCGTCCTGGAACGACCCCAGCATCCGGTAGCAGTGCACCTGCAGCTCCCGGTGGAAGGGCTCCGTGAGCTCCCGGAACGCCGCTCCGTCGCCGTCGCGGGCGCGTGCCATCAGGTCCGTCGTGTCCAGAGCCACCGTCGCCTCCACCTCTCCTTTTCCTTAGGCAGTCTCGCCGTATTGACACCGGCGGCGCGGAGAACTGGGCGGTCCTGCGGCGCCCAGTTCATGACGCCGTCGGTGCCTGCACTGGTAGCAGATCACTCGAAACGAAGGGGAGCACCATGGGCAGGATCATCGTGAGCCAGAACGTCTCGCTCGACGGAGTCGTCCAGGACCCGACCGGGGACGACGGCTTCGCGCGCGGCGGCTGGTTCAGCCGGATGAGCGACGTGGACCGGGAGGCGTGGGCCGAGGTCGAGTACGCCGAGGCAGTCGACGCCGACGCGATGTTGCTGGGCCGGAGGACCTACGACTACTTCGTCACCCGCGGCTGGTCGACCCAGTCCGGCCCGTGGGCAGGTCGGCTGAGGAGCCTTCCCAAGTACGTCGTGTCCTCGACGCTGCGCGACCCGGAGTGGGCGAACTCGACCGTGCTGGACGGTGACGCCCTGGAGGAGGTCAGCAAGCTGAAGGCGAACCTCGGCGGAGAGATCGTCGTCTACGGCAGCCAGCAGCTGATGCCGATCCTGCTCGAGCACGACCTGGTCGACGAGTTCCGGCTGACGGTCCACCCGTTCGTCGTCGGAGCCGGCGAGCGTCTCTTCGGTCAGACGCCTGGCTCGTTGGCGCTGCGGCTCGTGACGACCCAGATCCTCGGCGCCGGGCTGAGCCACCTGACCTACGAGCGCGTGCGCGAGGCGTAGTCCCTGCCCGAGGTCACCAGGTCTCGACTGATCGCTCGCAAGCTCGCTGCTCGACCACCATCTGCGGCTCTACGGCGCGAACGGCACGGTGACGTCGGCGTACACGAGGTTGTGGTCCGACGGCGTCACGCCGTTCAGCGACCAGTTCGCGACGTTGACGTAGGCGTTGCTGCCCCGGAAGCCCTTGAGCATGATGTAGTCCGCCCGCGGCGCGACGCCTGACTGCGAGAGGTCCTGGTGCGGCGCCGTCGTGCCGTTGCCGCCGTTGAACGTCTGGTAGCCGACGTTGGTCTTGCTGACCGCCGCCATGGCGTCGTAGTAGCCACCGCGGACGAGGGTCGGAGGCGCCTCGACGTAGCCGGGCGTGTCCGTGAAGGGCTCGCGCAGGTAGTGCAGGTCCCCGGCCACGATCACCGGCCTGCCGGCGGTGTTGATCCTGTTCATCTCGTCCATCACGCTCTGAGCCATCAGGCCGGCATCGCGCTTGCGGTCCATCACCGACTTGTTCGGGTCCTCGGTGACGTGCATCGACACGACGTACACCGCCTGGCTGTGGGCCGATCCGTTCACCGGCTGCAGCAAGGCCCACGGGGTGTCGATCGGCGTCGACGGCTGCTTCGGGTTCGCGACGTAGAAGGCACCACTGGCGAGCAACCGGTACGCCGACGAGCGGTAGACGATGGTCTGCGGCGTGGGCGCACCCTTCGGCGCGTAGTCCCAGCCGGCACCCAGGGCTGCCGCGATCGCCGGCGCGGACGTCGGGCCCGACTCCTGGAGAGCGGCGACACCCAGCCCGTGGCTGCGGATGTTCTCCGCGATCACCTGTGCCCGCGCGCCGGTGGGGTCGAGCATCGTGTTGTAGGTGCCCACGCGCAGCGGGTCGCCCGCGCCCGGGTCCGGCGGCGCCGGGAACACCGGCTGCCAACCCTGCGACCGGCGTACGGTCCCCTTCTTGTTGCGCGCCTCGAGCTGGCCCCAGATCGGGTTCGCGTAGGCGACGCCGAGCATGTGGTCACCCGACTGGGGCGTCACCGGCACCGCGAAGTCCGAGGCCCGTGCAGTGCCGGGAAGCCAGCCGCTGACATAGCTCGCGGTGTCCGGCCACTTGCCGAACGGTGCCGCGGCCCAACGCACCCGGTACGCCGACGCGCCCGGCGTCGCGTTCCACGTGAACTCCACGCCACCTGGGACACCGTGCCCGGACAGCGCGCAGGGTTGCCCGAAGCGAGCGCTGCTGAACCGGCCCTTGCCGATCTTCGACCACGCGCCCGGCTTGCCCTGCCGCACGGCGCGCACCTGGATGAACGACGGGCCGCTGACGGACAGCGGTCCCACCGACGCCACGTGGTGGCCGACGGAGAGCAGGTTCGCTGCCGCCAGCCGGGACTTCGACGAGGCCCAGCGCACCTGGTACGACGCTCCCTTGACGGCCCGCCACTTCACGCGCATCGTGGCCGCGCACCGGTTCTGGGCGCCGACGTGCACCCCGGAGACGCGCGCGACTCCGGCGTGGGCAGCGGCCTCGAGCCCGCCGCAGAGCAGCAGGGTGCACAGGCCGGTGGCCAGCAGACGGCGAACCCAACGCAGCATCGATCGTCCCTCGCGAGTCGGTGTGGTCCGCCCAGCGTACGCCGTGATGTCCCTTTTGTCCTGTTATCCAACGCATCCAGATCGGCGTCCGTTCTGAGGGTAGAACAGATGATTTCCACCTAGTCGGCCTAGACCGCACCACTTCATCCTGGTTTATCCCATAACTTCCGCCGCTGGCCTGCGTTTTGCTGGGCAACCGACATCTCGGCCCACCCAGAGAGCAGGACCCACCGCATGCACCGCAACCTCCGCTTCCTCGCCGGCGGCCTCGCGTCGATCGCCGTCGCGTCCGGCGTCACCCTGGCCGGACCGTCGGCGTACGCCGCGGACGGAGCGGACGGGGTCGACCGCGCCTGTGGCCAGCCAGCCGTGCCGGCCGTCTTCGTCACGGTGATCACCGAACCGGTCTCGCGCGTCGTCCCGGCGATGACCCACGAAGAGTGGCTCTGGCAGCACGAGGTGACCACCACGGAGCACCAGTACTCCCGTGTCATCACGCCCGCCCAGACCGTCACCGACTGGGTGCGGCCAGGGACCGTCGAGCACCTGTGGTCCCTGAAGGTGATCGACCGCCGCGCGGCCGACGCGGTGCCGCCGACCGACGAGCAGGGCCACTACACGACCGTCGTGGTCACCCCGGCCGTCACCGTGACCCTCTTCGAGTACGTCCAGCAGCAGACCGGGCACACCCGCTGGGAGGACGCCGGCTGGAACGCCGAGAAGTCCGATGGCGACAAGGGCCAGGGCTGGACCCGCACCGGCGCGACCCGCGAGGACGTCGTCACAGAGGCGGTCACCGAGCAGGTCTGGGTCGTCGACCAGGAGGCAACGCCCGGCACTCCGGCCGTCACCGAGCTCTCCCACCAGGTCCAGCAGTGGTCCGCAGACTCTCCCGGCGACGACTGGAGTGGCCCCCTCGACACCCGCGTGGTCGGTGACGGCACGACCTCGACCGTCGGTGACGACCTGCCGTCCGGTGCCGGCTGGACCAAGAGCGGCTCCCACGAGGTGCCGGCGGTCGTCGACACGCTCTGGGCCGAGGACGCACCCGACGGGTACGACGCGACCGGACTCTCGCGCGAGAACGTCGCCACCGAGCAGACGAGCGACCACTCGATCACCGCACCCGGCGACGGGTGGACGCAGGTCCCGGGCTCGCGGATCCTCGTCGTCGACCAGCCCGAGACCACCGAGATCACGCCCGGGACGACGCGCCAGGACCAGATCAGCGCCGAGCTGCCCGCCACACCGGTCTGCTCCGCCGTGGCGCCGGTCATTGATCCGGCGGTCTCGCCGGTCGCCGACAGCGAATCGGCCGGCCACTCCGCGGTGCAGGCCGCCCACGCGACCCATCACGC
This sequence comes from Propionibacteriales bacterium, assembly GCA_019510315.1. Taxonomy (GTDB): domain Bacteria; phylum Actinomycetota; class Actinomycetes; order Propionibacteriales; family Nocardioidaceae; genus Marmoricola. The sequence goes on along the minus strand of JAEKKP010000029.1, from coordinate 11,983 downwards.
AGGCAGCCACACGGCTGCTGCTGCGGCAGGTGCCGCGACCGTGCTGCCGGAGGCCGGCAACCCGGTCTCACCGCTCCTGCTGACCGCCGGCCTGGGAGCCCTTCTCGCCGGCGGCGTGCTCGTCGGAGTCGGCCGGAGGCGGCTGGCCGACTGACGGACCTGGGGGGATCGAGCGCCGGGGGCGCCGCCGGTGAGGGCGGTCCCCGGCGCTCGGTCGTTGCGAGGCGTTCGGGTGCGTGGCGGTCCGGTGCGCGGCGACCCACGGCCAGGTCATGGCCGCCCAGACGAGCGCCAGGATCACCACCTCGGCGCCGACGTACGCCGGCCACGGACCGAGCAGGTCGAGCAGCGACGACGTCTCCGGCTTGCGGGACAGGTAGCCGTAGTTGGTCCCGGTCAGGGCGTTGAAGACGAGCACGACGGCCGCCCACACCGCGGTGAGCCCGAGCGTGAAGCGGTAGCCGCGCCAGTCCGGGCCGCCGGCCAGGCAGACCAGGTACACCGCTGCCCAGATCGTCAGGAAGTGCATGCCCCAGAACATGAAGTAGCGCGGGTCCGGGAAGGTCTGGTCGAGCGAGGGAGTGATCGCCGCCTGCACCGTGAGCGTGAGCCCCCAGAAGTAGAGGACGGCCACCGCACGCGGGTGCCGCGTCCAGAGGGCGTACACGGCCACCATCCACGAGAGGTCGCAGACCTGCAGCGGGAGCGACGTCCCGAGGTCGAAGTCGTCGGGGAGGAGCTGGAGCACCTGGAACGGGACCGTGAAGACCGGCACCAGGATGGCGAACCTGCGCCGGAAGCTCTGCTCCCCCAGGCCACCGCGTTGCTGCAGGCCGACCCGTCCGAGCCCCACGGCGCCGGCCACCAGGAGGGCCAGCAGCAGTCCGTGCTCGGGCGTGAACGCCTCGAACCCGTCGGCGTCCAGCGGCGGCACCCGCATGTCACCGAGTATGCGTGGCTGCCGGACTCGTCGTCACCCTGCCGCCCGGGCATCCGCGGAACTACTCTGGCCTGGGCTTTCGACCCGTTGGGGGACGCATGGACGGCACCGCTGCGACGCGATTGCTGCTCACGCTCGCCCTCATGTTCGTCTTCGGAGTCACCTCCGTCGCCACCGCAGCCGCCGGCGTGCACGTGGGCGCGATGTGGCCGGTCGGGCTGGCGTCCGGCGCGCTGCTGATCAGCCCACGCTCGCTCGCCCCGTACGTCGTGACCGCGATCGCCCTGCTCGGGGCGACCAGCTTCGCGCTCGGCGGCTACCCGATCGGCGTCGCGTGCGGCTACGGAGTCGGGGTCACGGTCGAGAGCCTGCTCGTCCAACAGGTGATCACCGCGGGCTGGACGCGCAGGCTGTCACTGCGCGACAACAGCGACTTCGCCCGGATGGTGATCGGCTGCGTCTCCGGCGCCCTCGCCGGAGCGCTGGTGTTCATGGTGGTCTCCGCCCTCGCGTCGTTCGGCACACCGTGGCGGGTCGGGTTCGCCACCCTGATCACGCACATCGCGTCGGAGCTGGTCCTGGTCGGGCTCTTCAAGGAGCCCACCCACAGCACCGGACAGTACGGCCGCGCGGAGCAGGTGGCCGCCTGGCTCAACACCCTCGTCGTCACGACCCTCGTCTTCCTGCCGAAGGAGATGCCCGGCCTGGCCTTCCTCGTCGTTCCGGGCCTCGGCTGGGTGGCCCTCCGGGCGCGCATGCGCGAAGCGATGCTGCAACTGGTCGTCGTCGCAGTCATCGCGAGCACCCTGACCAACGCCGACTTCGGCCCGTTCGCCGACACCTTCCTCGCCCGCAACCTCCACCCGGAGTTCGTCCAGCTGCCGCTCGAGGCCTTCCTGATCGCCTGCGCCATGGTGACGATCCCGTTCTCGATGGCCGTGGGGGCGCAGCGCCGGAGCGCCGCCGAGGTACTGCGGGAGCGCGCCCGCAGCGAGCGACTGGTGCAGAGCGCCCGCGGGATCGCGATCATCGGCACGGACCGTGACGGGCGGATCAACCTGTTCAGCCCCGGGGCGCAGCTGATCCTCGGCTACACGCCCGACGAGGTCTTCGGCCGGTCCACCCAGATCTTCCACACCGACGAGGAGGTCGCACGGCAGGCCGCCGAGCTCGGCTGCGAGACGTCGTACCTCGCGGTGGTCGCCGCCACCGCTGCCCTTCCGGCCGGGTCACCGCGCGAGTGGGAGTTCGTGCGCAAGGACGGCATCACCCGCATGCTGTCGCTGATCCTCAGCCCGATCATCGACGAGGACGGCGTCTTCACCGGCTACGTCGCCACGGCCGACGACGTGACCGATCGGCTGGAGACCCAGGCGGCGCTCGAGGGCGCGCTGCACACCGAGCGCGAGGCGGTGCGGCGGCTCACGGAGGTCGACCAGGTCAAGGATCGCTTCGTGTCGTCGGTGAGCCACGAGCTGCGGACGCCGATCACGAACATCGTCGGCTACCTCGAGCTCATGACGGAGGGCGTGTACGGCGCGCCGACCGCCGCACAGACCGAGGCGATGTCCAGGATCGAGATGAACAGCCGCCGGCTGCTCACCCTGATCGACGACCTCCTCACACTGTCGCGGATGGAGAGCCTCGACCAGCCACGTGAGGTCGCGCCGGTCGACCTGGTCGGCGTGATCCGCCGCGCCGAGGAGATCGTCCGGCCGGGTCTGCGACGACGCGACCTCGAGCTGTGCATCGACGTACCGCCCGGGCCGGTCATCGTCTCCGGCGACGCCGGTCAGCTCGAGCGGCTCGTGATCAACCTCGCCACCAACGCCGTGAAGTTCACCCTCGACGGCGGCCGGGTGGACGTCCGGCTGACGCCGCCGGTGAACGGCACCGGCCCCGTGCTCGAGGTGCAGGACACCGGCATCGGGATCCCCGAGGAGGACCTCGAGATGCTCTTCAGCCGGTTCTTCCGAGCCGCCCAGGCCCGCGAGGCCGCGGTCCCCGGAAGCGGGCTGGGGCTCTCGATCGCGAAGTCGATCGTCGAGGTGCACGGCGGCCAGATCAGCGCGGCCTCCGTCTACGGGTCAGGCTCGACGTTCCGCGTCGAGTTCGCGCCCGAAGCGCCTCAGAGGTAGAGGCCCGTCGGGCTGTCGCCCAGGCGGTCGGCCGCGACGGCGTGGATGTCACGCTCGCGGATCACGACGTACATCTCGCCACTGACCTCGACCTCGGCCTTGTCCTCGGGGTCGAACAGCACCCGGTCGTCGACCTGGACGGACCGCACGAGCGACCCGATGCCGACGACCCGGCACCAGGACAGCCGCTTGCCGCCCATCTCGGCCGTCGCGGGGATCAGGATGCCGCCGGTGGACTTGCGTTCGCCGGGCTCGCGGTCGAGCGCGACGAGCACGCGGTCGTGCAGCATCCGGATCGGAGTCTTCTCCGTGCGCTTGGCCACGGTCGCAGCGGTCACTTCACGATCTTGCGGATCAGCCCGAACACGACGACGACGCCGACGACACCGCCGACGACCTTGATGATGTTGTCGGTGCGCGGGCTCCCGTTCGCGTCCACGAAGTAGCCCTTGATCTGGTTGACCTCGCGCTTGGCGATGGTCTTCGGGCTGGTGCGGTAGACGAGCTGGTCGATCGTCGAGGCCAACCGCTCGCGGGTGATCTCGATGTCGCTCTCGATCGTGCTGAGGTTCCTGTCTCCCACACCGACTCCTCGTCCTGGACTGCTTCGGTCGGAACGTTACCGTGTGGCCATGACCGACCGATTGACGCCCGGTGACGAGGCCCCCGACTTCACCCTGCCCACCGACGACGGCGGCACGGTGTCGCTGAAGGACCTGCGGGGCGGCAAGGTGATCGTGTACTTCTACCCCAACGCGATGACCCCCGGGTGCACCACCCAGGCCTGCGACTTCTCCGACTCACTGTCGTCCCTGCAGGCGGCGGGCTACACGGTGGTCGGCATCTCCCCCAACGACCCGGCGAAGCTCGCGAAGTTCCGCGACCGCGACGGTCTCACGATCACCCTCGCCTCCGACGAGGACCGGGCCGTGATGACGGCGTACGGCGCCTACGGCGAGAAGAAGCTCTACGGCAAGCTCGTCGAGGGCGTGATCCGCTCGACGTTCGTGGTCGACGAGCAGGGCAGGATCGAGCTCGCCCAGTACAACGTGAAGGCCACCGGTCACGTGGCCAAGCTGCGCCGGGACCTCGGGCTCGCCTCCTAGACTCAACGCGCGCGCCCGTAGCCCAATCGGTAGAGGCGACGGTTTTAGGGGCCGTTCAGTGAGAGTTCGAGTCTCTCCGGGCGCACCGGGTTTCGACAGGCTCAACCAGCGGGGCCGGCGAGGGCAGCCGTGACGAGGGGCGCGACCTTGCGCAGCGACTTCCCGCGGTGGGAGATCGCGTCCTTCTCCACTGCGGTCATCTCGGCCGAGGTGAGTGAACCCTGCTGCTCGTCGGGCACGAAGACCACGTCGTAGCCGAACCCGCCCTCGCCGCGCCGCTCGCGGATCACGCGGCCACGCATCACGCCGTCGACGACCTGCTCGACGACGTCGCCGTCGGGGCCGGCGTGGACGAAGGCGACCGCGCACCGGAACTCGGCACCACGTCGTTCGTCGGGCACGTCGGCGAGCTGGTCGAGCAGGAGCGTGTTGTTGCGGTCGTCGGAGCGCGGCTGTCCCGACCAGCGAGCGGACAGCACCCCCGGCATCCCGTTGAGGGCGTCGACGCAGAGGCCGCTGTCGTCGGCGAGCGTGGGCAGACCGGTCGCGCGGTACCCGGCCCGTGCCTTCACGAGCGCGTTGCCCTCGAAGTCCGGCTGGTCCTCGACCGGTTCGGCGTACTCCACGACGTCGTCGAGCCCGAGGACCCGCAGGTCGGGCAGCGCCTCACCGAGGATGCGCTGCATCTCCTCGAGCTTCTTGGCGTTGCGCGAGGCCAGGAACACTTCGACAGGCTCAGTGACCGAGACTTCGACAGGCTCAACCATCGGTGGAGAGCGCCTCCCGCTGCAGGCGCGTCAGGTCGGCGCAGCCCTTCTCGGCCAGCGCGAGCAGCGCGTCGAGCTCGGCCCGGTCGAAGGCGGCGCCCTCGGCGGTCCCCTGCACCTCGATGAACGTGCCCTCGCCCGTCATCACGACGTTCATGTCCGTCTCGGCGCGCACGTCCTCCTCGTAGGGCAGGTCGAGCCGCGGTACGCCGTCGATGATGCCCACCGAGACCGCGGCCACCGAGGTGACCAGCGGGTCGCCGGCGAGGGCACCCTGCTCCCTCAGGTGGGCGACCGCGTCCGCGAGCGCGACGTACGCGCCGGTGATCGCTGCCGTGCGGGTGCCGCCGTCGGCCTGGAGCACGTCGCAGTCGAGCACGATGGTGTTCTCGCCGAGCGCCTTGTAGTCGATCGCTGCGCGCAGCGATCGGCCGATCAACCGTGAGATCTCGTGGGTGCGTCCCCCGATGCGGCCCTTCACCGACTCTCGGTCGGACCGCGTGTTGGTGGCGGACGGCAGCATCGCGTACTCGGCCGTGACCCAGCCCAGGCCGGAGTCCTTCCGCCAGCGGGGTACGCCGACCGAGGCCGACGCGGCGCACAGCACCTTCGTGCGACCGAACTCCACGAGCACGGAGCCGGCCGGGTGGTCCTGCCAGCCGCGGGTGAACGTGATCGGGCGGAGCTCGTCGTCGGCACGGCCGTCAGCGCGGGTCATGCGGGTGAGCCTAGACAGTCGCGAATTGACCAGACCACCAGGCCACCGAAAGTAGACCACTAGCGACAAATCGGGCCCAATGCCATCAGAATGACGGCTGCGTCGAACGCTGCCTGGGGAGGGAGCCAGATGTTCGCAACGTCCTTGCGTCGTGTCCACACGGTGGTCGGAGCCGTCTTCGCCACCGTTGTCGCGTCACTCTTCGCCGTCGGCACGACGGCCGCGCCGGCCCACGCCGACGGCCTGCTGCCCTACGTGCCGTGGTCGTCGTACCTGGCCGGCTGGACCGACCAGTACGTCCCGAGCAGCGACAACGACTGCGTCGCCGGCCGGCCCAACTGCCTGAAGGGCACCCTGAAGGAGCAGAGCCGGATCGCCGACGACACGGCGAGCAGCTGCAGCCACAACGCGGTGTTCGCTCGCGCCTACGTGCGGATGACGCAGCTCTACGGCTACACCCGCGACATCCCGGGCTACTACCAGGACGTCCCGTACTTCAACCACGTCGACGCCGTCTTCGCGAAGTACTACACGGACGCCTACTACAACTGGAAGGGCGGCGACCGCACTGACGTGCCGCAGGCCTGGCTCACTGCCTTCGACGCCGCGAAGAACAAGAAGGTCAGCGGCTCCGGCGACCTGTTGCTCGGGATGAACGCGCACATCAACCGCGACCTGCCCTACGTGATGGCCGCGGTCGGCCTGGTGGCTCCCGACGGCTCGAGCCGCAAGCCGGACTACGACGCGGTCGAGGCCTGGCTGTACGACGCGACGGCTCCGCTGATCGCGGAGTTCGCCGCGAGGTTCGACTCGAGCATGGACGACACCGCCGACCCGTTCGGGATCGGCAACTGGACGCTGTTCCAGATGGTGTCGGAGTGGCGGGAGAACGCCTGGCGCAACGCCGAGGCGCTCGTCTCTGCCCCGACGCCGCAGGCACGGGCGCTGGTCTCTGCATCGATCGAGGCCCAGGCCAACACCGCGGCACAGGGAATCCTGAACTCTGAGTCCTACCTGCCGCTGTTGTCCTCGACGACCGCGCGCGACACCTTCTGCGCCGTGCACAAGGGCGACGCTCCGCCGGCGCCCTATGCGTTCGGCTACGCGTCGGCCTGGGGCTACTGAGCCGGAGCCGGCAACAGCCGATCGGCTGCCTGCAACTGGTCCTTTCGGACCATTCACAGGCAGCCGATCGCTTGCGCAGAATGACCTGGCTGAACGCGACCGAGGCGGGCGGAGCCGAATCTGCCCGACGCCGCCCGCCCGGGGTCGCTCGCTACTTGACCTCGGCGCGCAGCATCCGCCACAGGCCCGCGAGGAACGGCAGGATGACCCAGGCCGTCCCGGTGATCGCGAGCTGCGCCCACTCCTGGCCGCTCAGGTTGCCGACGTCGCCGAGCGGCCCCTGAGCGGTGCCGAAGTCGATCCACGGTGCCGAGTCCTCGAGCGCAGGCACGGTGTTGAACAGGATCGAGAACCCGGTGGGCAGCACGAAGAACAGGACGATCGCGAACGCGCTGCTCAGGAAGAGCAGACCGAATGCGAGCCCCTGCAGGATGCCGCTGAACTGCAGGATCGCGAACTTCGCGAAGTCGATGCCGCCGAGGTTGCGCCACGGGTCGGTGCCGCCGAACACGACGGTCGCGAGCGTCGCGACGCCGACCGCGACCACGAAGGCGGCGAGTCCGAGCAGGAGGGCGGCGTACACCTTCGCGGCGAGCGTCCTGCTGCGCCGCGGCTCGAGGGTGAACGTCACCATCGCCGTCCTCTGGCTCCACTCCTGGGTGACCAGGAGGATGCCGAGGACGGGCAGGAGGACGCCCTGGGGAGCGCCGGCGAACTGCATGAAGTTGTAGAAGGTGCGGTCCTGGTCGTGGCCGGCGAGACCGAAGATCGTCGTCGCGAGCACGGTCACCGCGGCGATCGTGATCAGCAGCCACATCCCGGCGCGCGTGTCGACCATCTTGCGCAGCTCGACCTTGACCAGTCGGGACATCGGCGGACGCGTGGTCCCGGTCAGGTCGAGCTCGGCGTACGTCGTCGCAGTCACAGCTGCACTCCTTCGGTGGTGACGGTCTCGCGAGCGTCGTCGGCGGTGAGCTCGAGGAAGAGCTCCTCGAGGCCGGCGCCCTCGGCCGGCCTCAGCTCGGCCAGCACGACGCCGGCGGCGGCCGCGACGCGGCCGATGTCGATCGGGTCGCACTCGGCCCGCAGGCCGCCGTCGCCGGAGGGCGACGCCTTGATGTCGGCCTCGGCGAGCGCCGCGGCGAGCTTCTGTGGGTGCTCGGCACGCACGAAGGTGCCGTGCGTGTGCAGCAGCTCGGCCTTGGTCCCCTGCGCCACGATCCGCCCGCGGCCGATCAGCACCATCTCGTCGGCGATCATCTCGACCTCGTGGAGGAGGTGCGAGGAGAGCAGGACGGTGCCGCCACGCTCCGCGTAGCTGCGCAGGAGGCTGCGCATCCAGTGGATGCCGGCCGGGTCGAGCCCGTTGGCAGGCTCGTCGAGGATCAGCACGGACGGGTCGGCCATCAGCGCGTTGGCGATGCCGAGGCGCTGGCGCATGCCGAGGGAGTAGTTGCGGACGCGACGCTTGGCCTCGGAGTCGCTCAGCCCGACGAGCGCGAGCATCTCGTCGACCCGCGACTCCGGGAGGCCCATGGTGAGTGCGCTCAGCGCGAGCACCTCGCGGCCCGTGCGGCCGGCGTGCTGCGCCGACGCGTCGAGCAGTACGCCGACGTGGCGCCCCGGGTTGGGGATGTCGGCGTACTTGTGGCCGCCGATCGTCGCGGTGCCGTGGTCGGCGTGGGTCAGCCCGACCATGATCCGCATGCTGGTGGACTTGCCGGCGCCGTTGGGTCCGAGGAAGCCGGTGACGCGACCGGGCAACGCTGTGAAGGACACGTCGTCGACGGCGGTGAACCCGCCATACGTCTTGGACACGTGCTCGAGAGTGATCATGACGTCGATCCTCCCGGCTGCGCGTGGTCGCACGCATCCGCTTTCCGGCTCTGCCTGACCTGACCAAAGTAGGGAGTCTCGCGCCCAGGGTCGCTGGCCGCCCGCGTCCGCGGTCCCTAGCCTTGAGTCGTGATCGAGCCCGGACCGGAGGACTACAACCCTCCCATGACCCCGTGGGGTCACGTCTGGCGCACGGTGCTCGCACTGGTGATCTCGGGTCTCGCGTGGGGCGAGATCGCCTACCACGAGTGGCCGAACGGATGGTTCTGGCTGGACCTGGCCGGTGGCGTCGTCTCTCTCGCCCTGTGCTTCTACCGCCGGCGCTGGCCGGTGTCGATCGCTCTCGTCCTCACGCTGTTCGGCCTGTTCTCGATGTCGGCGGCGGGGCCCGCCGTCCTCGCGGTCGTGTCGCTGTGCACCCGGCGCAACCTCCGGCAGATCGTGCCGATCGCACTCCTCAACATCGTCATCGGCCAGATCTACCTGGCGTACCAGCCCGCGTCCGACAACGGTGACCCGGCGTGGGTGTCGTTCACGTTCAACGTCGTGGTCACCGTCGCCATCGTCGCGTTCGGCATGTACATCGGGTCGCGGCGCGAGCTGATCTGGACGCTGCGTGAGCGCGCGCGCCAGGCCGAGGCAGAGCAGGAGCTGCGTGTCGAGCGCGGCCGATCCGCCGAGCGCGAGCGGATCGCCCGGGAGATGCATGACGTGCTCGCCCACCGGATCTCGCTGGTGACGATGCATGCCGGTGCCCTCGCCTACCGCACCGACCTGCCGCCCGAGCAGGTGCGCGAGACGGCGCGGCTGATCCAGACCAAGGCCCACGAGGCGCTCACCGACCTGCGCCAGGTGCTCGGGATGCTGCGCGGCGAGGACGGCGTACCGGATCGCCCGCAGCCGACGCTCGCCGACCTGGACACGCTGCTCGACGAGGCCCGCACCAGCGGGATGGTCGTGGACTACACCAACGGGCTCAACGGCTCACGCCCGGCCGAGCAGGTCGGCCGCACCGTCTACCGGATCGTGCAGGAGGCGCTCACCAACGCCCGCAAGCACGCCGCCGGCACACACGTGTCCGTGACGGTCGCCGGCGACCCCGCCCGCGGTCTCAGTGTGGTCGTCGGCAACGGCAAGGCGCTCGGCCGCTCGGGCCGGCCGGCGGCGCCGGGATCCCGCCTCGGGCTGGTCGGCCTGCGCGAGCGCGCGGAGCTGACCGGCGGCACCCTGAGCATCGACGAGACCGAGCGTTCGTTCACCCTGCGAGGCTGGCTCCCGTGGGCGACGTGACCACCATCCTCATCGTCGACGACGACCCGCTGGTGCGCAGCGGCCTCGCGCTGATCCTCGGCGGCGAGCGGACCCTCGAGGTGGTCGCCCAGGCCGCTGACGGGCGCGCCGGGATCGCCGCGGTCGACGAGCACCGGCCGGACGTCGTACTGATGGACATCCGGATGCCGGTGATGGACGGGATCGAGGCGACGGCCGCGCTGGTCGCCCGCCGGGACGCACCGAAGGTGATCGTGCTGACGACCTTCGACGCCGACGACTACGTGCTCCGCGCACTGGCGGCGGGGGCCAGCGGCTTCCTGCTCAAGGACACCGCGCCCGAGGACATCGTGGCGGCCGTCCACAAGGTCGCCTCCGGCGAGCCGATGCTCTCGCCGAGCGTGACCACGACCTTGATCCAGCAGGTCACCGCGCGGCACACACCCGGACGCGGCAAGGACGCCCTTGCCCGGATCGACGGCCTGACCGAGCGTGAGCGGGACGTGGCCATGGCGGTCGGGCGGGGGCTGAGCAACGCCGAGATCGCCCAGGAGCTCTACCTGAGCGTGCCGACCGTCAAGGCGCACATCGGCCGGCTGTTCCAGAAGCTCCAGGTCGAGAACCGCGTGCAGATCGCGCTGTGCGTGCACGACGCCGGGCTGGCCGGCTAGACCTCGTAGGTCTTGCCCGGCTCGGCCAGCTCGAGCGGGCCGTCGAAGGTCACCGCGGCCTCGCCGAGCATCACGTCCTTGTCGTGCCACGGAGGTACGTGGGTGAGCACCAGCCGACGCGCGTTCGCCTCGGTGGCCATCCGGCCGGCCTCGGCGCCGGTGAGGTGCAGGTCGGGCGGGTTGGAGTGTCCCTCGAGGAACGACGCCTCGCAGAGGAACAGATCGGCGGTGCTGGCGGTCTCGATCAGCCCCGGGCACGTGCCCGTGTCGCCGGAGTAGGCGAGGGTCCGGCCGTCGGCCTCGATCCGGAGCCCGTACGCCGCCACCGGGTGCGCCACCTTCCTCGGCGTCACGGTGAACGGGCCGAGCCGGATCTCGCCGGTGTAGGGGAGGAACTCGAACTCCTCGTTCATCCCCGGGTCCTCGTCGAGGTCGTAGGCCTTCGCCATCCGGACCGCTGTGCCCAGCGGACCCCAGACCGGGATCCGCGGCTGCGGTCCGCTGGGGTGGTACTTGCGGAGCACGTAGAAGCCGCACAGGTCGAGGCAGTGGTCTGCGTGCAGGTGCGAGAGCAGCACCCCGTCGACGGACACCGGGTCGATGTGCCGCTGCAGGGCACCGAGGGCGCCACTGCCGAGGTCGAGCAGCAGCCGCCACGTGCGGCCCCCGTGCTCGGCCTCGAGCAGGTAGCAGCTGGCCGGGGAGTCGGGGCCCGGGTAGGAGCCCGAGCAGCCGACCACCGTGAGCCTCACGGAGCACCCTCCCCCGCCAGCACCCAGCCGCCGCCGGCGAACTGCGCGACGCTCTGCAGCTCCGGCCCGAGGAAGCGCTGCCCGATCCGCCCGAACTCGGCAGGCTGGCCGGTGGTGAGGAAGCGGTGGACCGGCACGACCTCCGTGTCGTGCTCGAGCCCACGCTCGGTCAGCACCCGGTAGACGTCCTTCGCACACTCCTCCGCGCTGCTGACGAGGGTGACGTCGTCACCCATGACGTAGGAGATCACGCCGGTGAGCAGCGGGTAGTGCGTGCAGCCGAGCACGAGGGTGTCGACACCGGCCTCGGCCAACGGGTCGAGGTACTCGTGGGCGGCCGCGAGCAGCTCCTCGCCACCGGTCACACCCTGCTCGACGAACTCCACGAAGCGCGGGCACGCCCGCGTGGTCAGGGTGACCTGGGGAGCCGCGGCGAACGCGTCGTCGTAGGCCAGCGACTCGGCGGTGGCCCGGGTGCAGATCACGCCGATCCGGCCGTTGCGGGTGGCAGCGACCGCGCGTCGGGTGGCGGGCAGGATCACCTCGACCACCGGTACGTCGTACCGCTCGCGGGCGTCGCGCAGCATCGCTGCACTCGCCGAGTTGCACGCGATCACGATCATCTTCACGCCCTGGTCGACGAGGTGGTCCAGGCACTCGA
>JAEKKP010000028.1 GCA_019510315.1 Propionibacteriales bacterium | reverse complement strand
TCTCGATGTTGGCGAAACCGTGCAGCTCGAACGTGCGCGACAGCGACGCGACCACGTCTCGCTCGACGACGCGGGCCGCAGGCAGCAGCTCAGGGAACCCGCTGAGCGGGGTCGGCTTGGCCATCGGTCACAGACCTCGGGTGACGCGGCCGACGGGCAGGTCGTCGACCAGGTCCAGGAGGAACGGGTTGGTGGCGCGCTCGCGGCCGATCGAGGTCTGCTCACCGTGGCCGGGCAGCACGACGACGTCGTCGCGCAGGGTCAGCACCTTGTCGCGCAGGCTGCGCAGCATCGCCTGGTGGTCACCGCCGGGCAGGTCCGTCCGGCCGATCGACCCGGCGAAGAGCAGGTCGCCCGCGAACATGACCTCGGAGACTTCGGGAACCTCGGTCCCTGAGCCTGTCGAAGGGTACGGCGTGCGGAAGGTGATCGAGCCGGGTGTGTGTCCGGGCGTGTGGTCGACGGTGAAAGCGAGTCCGGCCAGCTCGATGGTCTGCAGGTCGGTGAGCTCCTCGACCCGCTCCGGCTCGGCGAAGGTGTACTTCCCCCCGAGCATCATCGCGGTGGTCTCCGCCGACATCCCGGCCATCGGGTTGGCGAGGAGGTGGCGGTCGGCGGGGTGCACGTAGGCCGTCGCGTCGTACGTCCCGGCGACGGGAGCCACGCACCACATGTGGTCGACGTGCCCATGGGTGACCAGCACCGAGACCGGCTTCAGCCGGTGCTCGCGGACGACCTGCTCGACGCCCGCGGCGGCGTCCTTGCCGGGGTCGATCACCACGCACTCCGACCCGGGACCGGTGGCCACGACGTAGCAGTTGGTGCCCCACGGTCCCGCCGGGAAGCCTGCGATCAGCACGGATCTCTCTCCTGCGAGCGGGTTGGGCGGCGAACGGGCTCAGCCTACTGGCCCGGGTGCCCGCGCCCTGCATGCGTACGATGAACACCGCAACGGCGATCACCGACAGAGGGGCAATACGTGACCGCGCAGCACCACGAGAGTGACCAGTTCGGCCGAGTCGGCGACGACGGGACCGTCTACGTCCGGGTGGGCGACGAGGAGCACGCCGTCGGTCAGTACCCGGAGGGGACCCCCGAGGAAGCCCTCGCCTTCTTCACCAAGAGGTACGACGCGATCGCGTTCGAGGTGCAGCTGCTCGAGCAGCGGGTGCGCAGCGGGGCGATGACGCCGGACGAGGCACGGGAGTCCATCAACCGGGTCGCCGCGCAGCTGACCGAGCCGCACTGCGTGGGCGACATCAAGGCCCTCACCGCACGTCTGGACGCCCTCAAGCCGGTGATCGGGCTGCAGCGCGAGAAGCGTCGCGAGGACCGCGCCCGCCGGATCGAGGAGGCCCGCGAGCGCAAGGGCGCGATCGTTGCGGAGGCCGAGAAGATCGCCGCCGGCAAGGACTGGCGCAACGGTGCCAACCGGCTGCGTGACCTCCTCACGGAGTGGAAGCAGCTGCCGCGCCTGGAGAAGGGCGCCGACGACGAGCTGTGGCACCGGTTCTCCGGTGCCCGGACGACGTACACACGCGCCCGGAAGACGCACTTCGCCGAGATGTCGGAGAAGCGCGATGGGGCCCGGGTGATCAAGGAGCGGCTCGCCAAGGAGGCCGAGCAGCTCGAGGAGTCCACGGACTGGGGTGGGACTGCGGCGCGGTTCCGCACGCTGATGCAGGAGTGGAAGGCTGCCGGCCCGGCGCCCAAGGACGTCGACGACGAGCTGTGGAAGCGGTTCCGCGGCGCCCAGGACGTCTTCTTCGCGGCCCGCGACGCCGCCAACGCGGAGATCGACCGCGAGTTCGCCGCCAACGCTGAGAAGAAGAAGGAGCTGCTCGTCGAGGCCGAGGCACTGCTGCCGGTCACGGATCTCGCCGCCGCCAAGCGGGCCTTCCGCGACATCGCCGAGCGCTGGGACGCGGCGGGCAAGGTGCCGCGCGACCAGATCAAGCCCCTGGAGGCCCGGATCCGCAAGGTCGAGCAGGAGATCCGCGGCCTCGAGGAGGCCGAGTGGTCCAAGAGCGACCCCGAGAAGTCCGCCCGCGCCGACGACATGGTCGGCAAGCTGCGCGACGCCATCGCGAAGATCGAGGCCGACCTCGACAAGGCCCGCGCTGCCGGCGACGAGAAGAAGGCTTCGTCGCTGGAGTCGGATCTCGCGTCGCGTCGGGCGTTCCTGGAGATGGCGGAGAAGACGGCCGCGGAGTTCGGGTGATCACTGCCTCGACTGGTTCGGCTGCCGGTCCGTAGGTGGTTCAGAGGCGGCGACGAAGGGTCCGCAGGCGGTTCCGTCGGTCCTTCGGGTGCGGATTTCGCCTTTGTGGAGTCTTTCTGTCACCTGGTGACACCAAGACTCCACAAACCGCCGTGCGCACCCGACAGTCGAACCCAACGTCCGCGAAGCTCCTCGTCGCTGCGCCTTCCCCAACCCAGCACAGACCGGCGGCCGAACAGTCCCTAGTGCGTCACGCGATACGCATCGAACACGCCATCAATCGACCGCACCGCCTTCAGGATCGCGCCGAGGTGCTTGGGGTCGCCCATCTCGAAGGTGAACTTGCTCTTGGCGACCCGGTCGCGGCTGGTGTTCAGCGACGCGGAGAGGATGTTCACGTGCTGGTCGGAGAGCACGAGCGTGATGTCCGACAGCAGGCGCGCCCTGTCGAGGGCCTCGACCATGATCTGCACGAGGAACGTCGACTGCGCGGTCGGGGCCCACTCGACGTCGACCAGGCGCTCGGGCTGGCCGAGCAAGGAGGCGGCATTGGTGCAGTCCTTGCGGTGCACCGAGACCCCCGACCCCCGCGTGACGAAGCCCAGGATGTCGTCGCCGGGCACCGGCGTGCAGCACTTCGCCAGCTTGACGAGGACATCGGACACGCCGCGCACGATCACGCCGGAGTCGCCGGGAGTCTTCACCGCGGAGCGTCGCGGACGCGTGATCGTGACGGTCTCGGCGAGGTCCTCCGCGGCGCCGTCCTGGCCGCCGTAGTTCTCGATCACCTTGCGGACGACGGCCTGGGCGCCGAGGTTGCCCTCGCCGACAGCGGCGTACAGCGCGGAGACGTCGGCCAGCCGGAGGTCGTGGGCGACCTGGCTGAGCGACTCGTGCGTCATCACCCGCTTGAGGGAGACGCCCTCCTTGCGCATGAGCCGGGCGATCTGGTCCTTGCCCTGCTCGATCGCCTCCTCGCGGCGCTCCTTGGTGAACCAGTGCCGGATCTTGCTGCGTGCGCGCGGGGACCGCACGAAGGTCAGCCAGTCACGGCTCGGGCCCGCCGTCGGTGACTTCGAGGTGAAGACCTCGACGACGTCGCCGTGCTCGAGCTGCGACTCGAGCGGCACGAGGCGTCCGTTGACCCTGGCGCCGATCGTGTGGTGGCCGACCTCGGTGTGGATCGCGTAGGCGAAGTCGACGGGCGTCGACCCGGTCGGCAGTCCCATCACGTCACCGCGCGGTGTGAAGACGTAGACCTCGGCAGCATTGATCTCGAAGCGCAGCGACTCCAGGAACTCCCCCGGGTCCTCGACCTCGTTCTGCCAGTCCAGCAGCTGACGCACCCACGGCATGTCGCCCTGCCCGGACTCGGTGAGCGACTTGTCGGTGTCGCGACCCTCGCGCACGTCCTCCTTGTACTTCCAGTGCGCGGCGACGCCGTACTCCGCGCGGCGGTGCATCGAGAACGTGCGGATCTGCATCTCGACCGGCTTGCCCTGCGGCCCGATCACGGTCGTGTGCAACGACTGGTACATGTTGAACTTCGGCATCGCCACGAAGTCCTTGAACCGGCCCGGGATCGGGTTCCAGCGGTTGTGCAGCACGCCGAGCACGCCGTAGCAGTCGGGATCGCTGTCGACGAGGATCCGGATGCCCACGAGGTCGTAGATGTCGCTGAACTCGCGGCCGCCGTGGATCATCTTCTGGTAGATCGAGTAGTAGTGCTTCGGGCGGCCGGTCACACGTGCCTTGATCTTCGCGGTCTTGAGATCGGCCTCGACCGCCGAGATCACCTGGCGCATGAACTGGTCGCGCGAGGGTGCCCGCTCGGCGACCATCCGGACGATCTCGTCGTAGATCTTGGGGTGGAGGGTCGCGAACGCGAGGTCCTCGAGCTCCCACTTGATCGTGTTCATGCCGAGCCGGTGGGCCAGCGGCGCGAAGATCTCCAGCGTCTCGCGGGACTTGCGCTCCTGCGTCTCGGCCTTGACGTAGCGCAGGGTGCGCATGTTGTGCAGCCGGTCGGCCAGCTTGATCACGAGCACGCGGATGTCGCGGCTCATCGCCACGATCATCTTGCGGATGGTCTCGGACTGCGCGGAGTCGCCGTACTTGACCTTGTCGAGCTTGGTCACGCCGTCGACGAGCACCGCGACCTCGTCACCGAAGTCTGCGCGCAGCTGGTCGAGGGTGTACGGCGTGTCCTCGACCGTGTCGTGCAGGAGCGACGCGACCAGCGTCGGCTCCGTCATGCCGATGTCGGCGAGGATCGTGGTGACCGCGAGCGGGTGGGTGATGTAGGGGTCGCCGCTCTTCCGCATCTGGCCGCGGTGCATGCGCTCGGCGGTGTTGTAGGCACGCTCGAGCAGGCCGAGGTCGGCCTTCGGGTGGTTGGCGCGGACGGCGCGGAACAGGGGCTCCAGCTCGGGGTTGCCGCCCTGCTTGCTGGTGCCGATGCGTGCGAGCCGAGCGCGCATGCCGCGTCCCCCGGTGGACCCGACCGGCTCGGGGGTGTCGGACCTCTCCGGCGGTGTTTCGGGCACGACGGGAACCGGGTGAGTGGTCACCGGTTCCTCCGCCATTGAGCCAGTCTAGGGCGGGGGTCGAGCTTCGTCAGAGCGTCCGGAGTGCCGTCAGGGGCAGACCGTCGAGCGCGTCGCGCCCGTGGAGGAAGGACAGCTCCATCAACACGGAGATGCCGTGCACGACAGCACCGCACTTCTCGACCAGGCTGGCCGTCGCCACCGCGGTGCCGCCCGTCGCCAGCACGTCGTCGACGAGGAGCACCCGCTCCCCCGGCGCCAGGGCGTCGGTGTGCATCTCCAACGTCTCCTCGCCGTACTCCAGCTGGTAGCTGACGGAGTACGTCGCCGCGGGCAGCTTTCCGGGCTTTCGCACCGGGACGAACCCGACGCCGAGCGCCAGCGCCACCGGGGCGGCCAGGATGAAGCCGCGCGCCTCCATGCCGATCACCTTGTCGACGACCGTCGCTCCGGCGTCGTCCCGGCCGGCGTCGGCCAGAGCCTGGACGACGGCGGTGAAGCCGGCGTGGTCGTCGAGCAGCGGGGTGATGTCCTTGAACACCACGCCCGGCTTGGGGAAGTCGGGGATGTCACGGACGAGGCCGTCGATCATCGCCCCGAGCTCGTCGCGCGACGACGTCATCGGGTCACTTCCCGCGCTTGCTGCGCGGCTGGCGGGTCGGCTGGTTGCGCTTGGCAGCGCCGGACTCGCGCACCGGCGCCTTCGGCGTCGGTACGACGCGACCCGAGCCGGTCGCCTCGCCGCCGCTCGGGCGGGGTGCCCGGAACGGTGCCCGCTCGACCGGTGGGGCGCCGGGGTCGTCGGGGTCGGCCGCCAGACCTGCGGGCGCCTCGGCGATCGGCATGTCCTCGGTGAACGACGGGACGTTCGCGTAGCGGTCGGCGTCGCGCTTCGCGCGGGCGCGGGCACGCGCGTCCTGCTCGCTGACGGCCTTCTCCTGCGACTTCAGCTGCGCGACCAGCGGGGTCGCGATGAAGATCGACGAGTAGGCACCGGCGGCCATGCCGACGAACAGGGCGAGCGCCAGGTCCTTCAGCGCACCGGAGCCGAGCTGGAAGATGCCGACGTAGAGCAGGGCACCGACCGGCAGCAGCGCCACGATCGAGGTGTTCACCGAGCGCACGAGCGTCTGGTTGATCGCGAGGTTGGCCAGCTCGGCGTACGTCTTCCGGCTCTGCCGCACGTCCTTGGTGTTCTCACGGACCTTGTCGAAGACGACGACGGTGTCGTAGAGGGAGAAGCCCAGGATCGTCAGGACGCCCGTCACCGTCGCGGGTGTCACCTCGAAGCCGGAGAGCGCATAGACGCCGACGGTGATCACCAGGTCGTGGGCCAGCGCCACCATCGCGCCGACCGACATCTTCCACTGCCGGAAGTACGCCCAGATGAAGAGCACGACGAGGACCAGGAAGACGATCAGGCCGGTGATCGCCCGGTCGCGGACCTGCGAGCCCCAGCTCGCGCCCACCTCCTGGGTGTTGACCTCTGCCTTGTCGAGCCCGGGCACGTCCGAGATCGCGGCGATCACCTTGTCGGTGTCGTCGTTGGGCATCTCCTCGGTCTGGACCCTGATGGTCTCCTTGCCCGAGGTGTTCACGATCGGAGACGCTGCTTCGGGGATGCCGGTGCCGGCGACCGCCTCGCGGATCTTGTCGGCGTTGGCCTGCGTCACCTGGTTCGGCTGGACCTTGACGACGTACTCGACGCCGCCCTGGAACTCGATGCCGAGGTTGAGGCCCTTGAAGAACAGTCCGCTCGCCGCGACGATCACGATCAGTCCGGAGATCGCGTACCACAGCCGCCGCTTGCCGACGAAGTCGATCGAGACGTCGCCCTCGTAGAGCGCGTTGCCCAGCCTGCTGAACTTGCCCATCAGGCTGCCCCTCCCGTGAGCTGCGGCTGTCTGCGGCCGGGTTCGTCGATGCCGAGCGTCTCGGGTGAGAGCCCGGAGAACCGGCTGCCGGAGCTGAAGTACCTCCGCCGTGCCAGCAGCGAGACCATCGGCTTGGTGAAGAAGAAGAAGACGATCACGTCGATCACCGTGCTGATGCCCAGCGCGAACGCGAAGCCGCGGACGACGCCGATCGCGAAGATGTAGAGGACCACCGCCGCCAGGAACGAGACCGCGTCGGCGGCCAGGCAGGTGTTCCGAGCGCGCACCCAGCCGGCCTCGACCGCGACGCGCATGGACTTCCCGGTCCGCATCTCGTCACGGATCCGCTCGAAGTAGACGATGAACGAGTCCGCCGTGATGCCGACGGCCACGATCAGACCGGCGATGCCGGGCAGCGTCAGCGTGAAGCCGGCCGCCTTCGCGAGCACCAGCACGGTCGCGTAGGTGACCATCCCCGCGATCAGCAGCGAGGCGATCACGACCAGTCCGAGACCCCGGTAGTAGAGCAAGCAGTAGACCATCACGATCAGCAACCCGATGATGCCGGCGAAGATGCCGGCCGAGAGCTGGCTGCCGGCCAGCGAGGGCCCGACCACCTCGACGGTCGGGTCGTCGGCGAACCGGACGGGCAGGGCGCCGTACTTGAGCGAGGTGGACAGCGAGCGCGCCTCGGCCTCGCTGAAGGTGCCCGTGATCTCGGCGTTGCCGTCGAGGATCGGCTGGTTCACGCCGGCGTACGAGATGACCTTGCCGTCCAGGACGATCGCGAACTGGCCGCCGTTGTTGTACAGCGCGCGGGTGGCGTCGGCGAACGTCTTGCGGGCGCTGCTCTTGAACTTGAGGTCGACCGCCCACGAGGTGCTGGCCTGCGGGATGCCGTAGCTGGCGCTCTTGAGCTGGGTGCCCTCGATCATGGTCTTCGACAGCAGGAACTTCAGGCCGTCGTCGTTGCAGGTGAGCAGCGGCTCGGAGGGGTTGTCGACGACCGGGGCGGCCTCCTGGCCCTTCGGCGGGCAGGTGAACGCCGCGAACTTGGCCTTCCAGGCATCGCCCGGGTCCTGTCCCCAGGCGATCGGGTCGTCGACCGACGCGCCCTTGGACGTCTGCGCGGGGGCCGTCGGCGTTGCGCCCGGAGTGGCGGTCGCGGTCGGCGTCGGCGTCGCGGTCGGGGTCGTCTTCTTCTTCTTGTTCCTGGCATCGTCGGCGTAGTGCGGCGCGACGCGCGGCTTGGGAGTCGCCGTGCTCGACGAGGTCGGTGCCGCCGGGCTGACCGTGCCGCTCGGCGTCGCGGTCGGCGAAGTGCTGGGCGACGCGCCGGGCGAGGTGGTCGGCGCGGGCACAGGAATGCCGGAGTCGACGGCCGCCACGATCCGGAACCGCAGCTGCGCCGTGCGCTTGACCGAGTCGACGAGGCTCTTGCTGTTCTTGCCGGGGATCTCGACGATGATGTTCTTGCTGCCCTGGGTGGTCACCTCCGACTCGGTGACGCCGTTGGCGTTCACGCGCTGGTCGATGATGCCCCGCGCCTGCTGGAGCTTGCTCGGGCTCACCCCCGAGATCGCGGTCAGCGTGATCCGGGTGCCGCCCTCGAGGTCCAGACCGAGCTTCGGCTTGGCGGTCCCGCCGAGCGCGGCGAGCCCGTAGAGCACCGCCACGGCGATGAAGAAGGTCAACAGGGTGCGTCCGGGCTGGGACGTCTTCTTGGCCACGGTCCTGCGTCTCCTCAGTCTTCGGTCGAGCTGTCAGGGGCGGCGTCCGCCTGGTCGTCCGCGTCGTGCTCGTGCTCGTTGGGCTCCTGGGCGCGGCGTACGACGACCTGCCGGGCCACCGTCACCACTGTGCCGGGCGCGATCTCGAGCCGCACCAGGTCGTCCTCGATCGCCACGACGGTGCCGAAGATGCCGGCCGAGATGATGACCTCGTCGCCGACCTCGAGCTCGACCTGCAGCTGGGCGACCTGCCGCTGCTGCACACGGGCGGGGCGCATCACGATCGCCCAGAACCCGAGGAGGGCGAGGACGATCACCAGCAACTGCAGCTCGGGCGACACGTGGCGGACTCTCAGCTCGGGTACGGGGGCGGGGTCAGGCAGTGGTGCAGGCCACAAACGGGCAGGCACGCCACCGCCGGTGAAGTGTAACGGCCGATCGCCGCCGTGGCAGACGGGGCGGGAATCCCGCGCCTCAGTCGGCGTCGAACAGGGTCTCGTCGACCGCGAACGGAGCGCCGACCGGCACCGGCAGGCCCAGATGAGCCCATGCCGCAGGCGTGGCCACCCGGCCGCGCGGGGTGCGCGCGAGCATGCCGCTCCTGACGAGGAACGGCTCGGCGACCTCCTCGACCGTCTCGCGTTCCTCCCCGACAGCGACCGCGAGGGTGCTCAGACCCACGGGACCACCGCCGAACCGTGTGCACAGCGCGCTCAGCACCGCCCGGTCGAGCCGATCGAGCCCGGACGTGTCGACCTCGAAGAGCTCGAGGGCGCGCTGCGCGACCTCGAGGTTGACGACGCCGTCGCCGCGAACCTGGGCGTAGTCGCGCACGCGTCGCAGCAGCCGGTTGGCGATCCGCGGCGTGCCCCGGGAGCGGGAGGCGATCTCGACAGTGCCGTCCGGCCGCGCGTCGACCCCCAGCAGGCCGGCCGAGCGCTTCACGATCTGGTCGAGCTCGGCGGCCTCGTAGAACTCCAGGTGGGCGGTGAAGCCGAACCGGTCGCGCAGTGGCCCGGGCAGGAGCCCGGCGCGCGTCGTGGCACCGACGAGTGTGAACGGAGGGATCTCCAGCGGGATCGCCGTTGCGCCCGGACCCTTGCCGATCACCACGTCGACCCGGAAGTCCTCCATGGCGAGGTAGAGCATCTCCTCGGCGGGCCGCGACATCCGGTGGATCTCGTCGACGAACAGCACGTCGCCCTCGTTGAGTCCGGAGAGGATCGCGGCGAGGTCACCGGCGTGCGTGATCGCCGGGCCGGAGGTCAGCCGCAGTGGGCTGGCCATCTCCGCGGCGATGATCATCGCGAGGGTCGTCTTGCCCAGTCCCGGAGGCCCGGAGAGCAGCACGTGGTCCGCCGTGCGGGCCCTGGCCCGGGCCGCCTCCAGCACGAGCGAGAGCTGCTCCCGCACCCGCTGCTGGCCGATCACCTCGTCCAGCGACCGGGGCCGGAGTGCGGCCTCGACCGCGCGCTCGTCGGGGTCGGCGCCGAGCTCGGTCAGCGACTCGGTACGCCGCTCGAGGTAGGCCAGCTCGGCCTCGTCGAGGGCCCTGCCGGAGCCTGCCTGCGCGTCGTCGTGGTCCATGATCAGGCCCTGCTCAGCGTCTGCAGCGCCAGGCGGAGGAGCCGGGCGACGTCGGGCTGGCCCTGCTGCGCCAGCTGGTCGGCCTCGGTCGCGACCTCGGCGACGGCCTTGTCGGCCTCCTTGCCCGACCAGCCGAGGCCGACGAGCCCGGCGTGCACCTGGCCCTGCCAGGCGTCGACCGCGGACACCCCGGTCGGCCGCTCGGCGGCCGTGCCGGGTGCGCCGATCCGGTCGCGCAGCTCGAGGATGATCCGCTGGGCACCCTTCTGCCCGATCCCCGGCACCGCGGTGAGCGTCTTGACGTCGTCGGAGGCGACGGCGCGCCGGATCGCCTCGGGCGAGTGCACCGCCAGCATCGCCTGCGCGAGCTTGGGTCCGACCCCGCTGGCCGTCTGGACGAGCTCGAACATCTGCTTCTCGTCCTCGTCGGCGAAGCCGAAGAGCGTCAGCGAGTCCTCGCGCACGACCATGCTCGTCGGCAAGGTGGCCTCGGTGCCGCGTCGCAGGTCCGCGAGCGTGTTGGGCGTGCACTGCAGCTCCAGGCCGACCCCGCCGACCTCGATGACGGCCGACGTCAGTCCGAGAGCGGCAACGGTGCCGCGGACGAACGCGATCACTTCCTACCTCCTGCAGCCTGGGCGGCGACGGCCGCCTGGATCCGGTTGGTGGCAGCACCGCGCCAGACATGGCAGATCGCGAGCGCGAGCGCATCGGCGGCGTCCGCCGGCTTCGGCATCTCGGTGAGCCGCAGCAACCGGGTGACCATGGCCCCGACCTGGGCCTTGTCGGCGCGGCCGCTGCCGGTGACCGCTGCCTTGACCTCGCTGGGGGTGTGCATGGTCACCGGGATGCCCCTGGTGGCCGCGGCCAGAAGCGCGAGCCCGCTGACCTGCGCGGTGCCCATGACCGTCTTGACGTTGGTCTGCGAGAAGACCCGCTCCACCGCGATCGCGTCCGGGGCGGTCGCGTCGATCCAGGAGTCGAGGCCACGGGCGATCTGGAGCAGCCGCTGCTCGATCGGCAGGTCGGTGCTCGTGCGGACCACTCCCACGTCGATCATCGTCAGTGGCCGCCCGATGCTGCCCTCGACCACGCCCACCCCGCAGCGGGTGAGACCCGGGTCGACGCCGAGCACGCGCATGTCATCCCCATCGTCGAGCGAACGTATGTTCGTACGACGCTATCCCGCCCGGACGGCTCTCCGTCGCAGCGACGCGCCGTTTATCGGGCGGCGAACCCGATCGGGCCGGTGGCACGATGCGGCCATGTCCTATGTCTCGGCGTACCCGGAACCTGTCTACGACGGCGACGGCGAGGTGAGCGCGTCGTACCGCCCCGACTCCACCCCGCACGAGCTGGGGTCGTCCCCGGGCAACAGGGTCGACTACCTCGCCACCGGAGCCGCGACAGCGGGCGGCTTCGGGCTGTACCGGTGGCACTTCGGCGCCCACATCAGCGGTCCCGATCCGCACTTCCACAAGACCATCTCCGAGTCGTTCTACATCCTCTCCGGCACCGTGAAGATCTACGACGGCACCCGCTGGGTCGACACCACCGCGGGCGACTTCGTGCACGTCCCGCCCGGCGGGGTGCACGGCTTCCGCAACGAGTCCGGCGAGGAAGCGTCCATGCTGTTGCTGTTCACCCCCGGCGCGCCTCGCGAGGAGTACTTCGAGACGCTCTTCGCCGGCGGCACGAAGGACATGACTGAACCGGAGTTGGCGGCGTTCTACCTACGGCACGACAACTACTGGCTCTGAGCACGAACGGAGCGGAACCATGCCGACGCTGCCGAGCTTCTCGACGAGCGAAGCACCGCGAGACACGCTGCGCCGCGCGCTGGTCTACCTCTCGGAAGCTGTGCCCGAGGTGCAGCTCGTGCGATCGCGCAACGTGCTCCGCCGGGCCCGAGGTACGACGCGGCTGGAGCTGCGGTTCCAGCCGTCGCCCTGGAGCCGCCGCGGCGCCGGAGTCTGGTGCAGCATGAACGCCACCGTGTACGACGTCGCTCTCGCCACGTGGCGCGCCGAGCATCCCGACCTGGCGTTGCGCCAGGGCGATCTGCTGACCACGTTCGGCAGGCGCGGCTCCGACATCCAGCTCTACGGACCGCTGGACCGGCATCGCGCCCTGGGCGACGTGCCCGCCTTCGTCGTGGAGGAGGTGCTCCCGATGCTCGACTGGTTCGAGAGCCCGACGCGTCTGGTGGCCGGGATCGCGGCACAGGAGCGGAACAACAGCCTGATCCGGCTCGTCGAGTGGGCGGTGTCGCGCGGGGAACCGGACGTGGCTCGCGAGCTGCTGCGGCAGTCGTTCGCCGACGTCCCCGCCATGCGCGAGCGCGCCGAACGCGAACGGCGCACCGGGTTGACCACCCCGGGAGTCAACCCCGCCGAGGCGCTGGGGCCGACCATCACCCGGCTCTGCGGGATCGGGGTCGACGAGCCGCTCCCCTGACCCTCCGGCCTACGCGTCCAGGGCTTCCATGACGTCGTCGGGCACGTCGAAGTTCGCGAAGACGTTCTGCACGTCGTCGAGGTCCTCGAGCGCGTCGACCAGCCTGAGGACCGAGCCGGCCGCCTTCTCGTCGGCGAGCTCGACCTGCATCGAGGGGACGAACGACGCCTCGGCGGAGTCGTAGTCGAGCCCGGCGTCCTGCAGCGCCGACCGCACGCCGACCAGGTCGGTGGCCTCGCTGATCACCTCGAACGAGTCGCCGAGGTCGTTGACCTCCTCGGTGCCGGCGTCGAGCGCGGCCTCGAGGACGTCGTCCTCGGACACGCTCCTGCCCTCCTGCTCACGCGGCACGATCACGACGCCCTTGCGCTGGAACAGGTACGCGACCGAACCGGGGTCGGCGAGCGAGCCGCCGTTGCGGTTCATCGCGGTGCGCACCTCCATGGCCGCGCGGTTCTTGTTGTCGGTGAGGCACTCGATCAGGAACGCGACGCCGTTGGGGCCGTAGCCCTCGTACATGATCGTGTCGTACGACGCGCCGCCGGCCTCGGCTCCGGAGCCACGCTTGACCGCGCGGTCGATGTTGTCGTTGGGGACCGAGGACTTCTTGGCCTTCTGGATGGCGTCGTAGAGCGTCGGGTTGCCCGCGGGGTCGCCACCGCCCATCCGGGCGGCGACCTCGATGTTCTTGATCAGCTTGGCGAACATCTTGCCGCGGCGGGCGTCGATGACCGCCTTCTTGTGCTTGGTGGTCGCCCACTTGGAGTGGCCGGACATTGCCCGCCTTTCTAATTCGCGCGGTCTTCCCTACGGAGCCTCGGTGGTGGAGCCTGTCGAAACCAGGTCCACGAAGAGCCGATGGATGCGGCCGTCGCCGTCCACCTCCGGGTGGAAGGACGTCGCCATCAGGTGGCCCTGGCGGACCGCGACGATCCTACCGGCGGCCTCACCCGAGCTCACACGCGCGAGCACCTCGACCGCGGGGCCGATCTCCTCGACCCACGGGGCCCGGATGAAGACCGCGTGCACGGGCGCGTCCAGCCCGGCGAACTCCAGGTCGCCCTCGAAGGAGTCGACCTGCCGGCCGAAGGCGTTGCGCCGGACCGTGATGTCGAGGCCGCCCAGCGTCTCCTGGTCGGCGGTGCCGCCCTCGATCCGGTCGGCGAGCATGATCATGCCGGCGCAGGTGCCGAGGGTCGGCATCCCTCCGCGGATCCGCTTCTGCAGCGGCTCGAACAGCTCGAACGTGCGGGCCAGCTTGTACATCGTCGTGCTCTCCCCGCCCGGAAGGACGAGGGCGTCGCACGCCTCGAGCTCGGCGGGCCGGCGTACCGATATCGCCTCGACGCCGAGTCCCGTCAGCGCAGCCAGGTGCTCACGCACGTCGCCCTGGAGGGCGAACACACCGATGGTGGGGATGGTCACCGGACGAGCCTAAGGTGTCACGCCGTCACAGGTATTCGCCTTGTTGTTGGCGTTGCCGAACGTGTAGTGGATCGTTGCCGAGTTCGCCGAGAATGGGCCCGATCCGATTTGCGCCTGAACGACGGCAGTACCGCTGGCGTTGTTGCTTCCGGTCAGAACCAGGCTCGTCCCTGCTGTGTCGCTTGCCGTGCCCGGCGTAGGTGTCACGCGGTAGTTCGTGGCAGTTGGAACGGCGTCCCAACTGATCGTGATCTTGTTTGGACCACCGAGGACTCCCGGAGTACACGTGACTCCGGTCGGCGCAGCGGGCGCGCCCCACGTCCCCGAGCTGAAGGTCGTGCCGTTCACCGAGACGTTGTCGTTCCAGGTCGCCCAGGTGGGCAGGGTCCAGCCGGCCACTGCGACGAGCACGAGCCCGAGGACGGCTGCCGCGACGACACCGCTCTTCGTGTGTCGGCGTCTCGTCGGGTCGGTGTCGTCGGAAGTGGCCGGACGACTCTCCTGCACGTCGACCGCGTCCTCCTTGCCGTCGCCGGGGCCGGCTCCAGCGCTGCGTCGACCGATCAGCATCAGGAGGAGCCCGACGTAGAGCGCGACCAGGTAGACCCCCGGTGCACGCGAGAGCCAGTCGACGACATAACCCATTTTCGGAATCGTGAAGATGACCTTCTGTGCCGACGTGACGTTGTACACCTGCTGGTCGACCACGTCGTTGGCATCGCCCTTGAGGGTCAGCTGCCGGTGGCCGTCGGCCGCCGTGTTGCTCACCACCCGGTGGGTCACGCGCTGGCCGTCCGCGGCGAGCACGGAGACGATGTCGCCGTGGTGCAGCCCGGCCGCGCCGACCGTCCGGGAGATCGACAGGTCACCGGTGTCGATGGTCGGCGACATCGATCCGGAGCGGAACATCAGCGGCCGTACGCCGAACGCGATGCCCGCGACCACCATGACCAGGCACAGTGCGCCGAGGATCGCCGCCGAGGTCAGGAGCACCTCGCGCGAGAGTCGGATGAGGCGGGCTCGGGTCATGAGATGTCAGAGGTCCCGGTGAAGGTGAAGTTCGCCTTGGTGGTCTTCGTCTGCAAGGCCGTCGGCGCCGAGGCGCTGAACGTCACCTGGAAGCACAAGGGCACCGTCCCAGCGGCACCGAGGCCGCTGCCCGGCGTCGTCGGTTGTGGGGTTGCGATCAGGTTGGCGCTCGACGTGGTCAGCACGGTCGGACCTGCGAGCACAGTGCCACCGCAGGTGGCGCTGTTGCCTGAGCCGGTGATCGTGCCGGTCTTGATGGTCACGCTGATCGCCGAGTTGGAGCTGAACAGGGCATCGTCGGTTCCGCCGGTGAGCTGGCCTGCAAGGGTCCACTTCAGCGGAATGTTGCCGTTGTTCTTGACGGTGAGGATCTGCGCCGAGGTCGCGCCCGGGGCCATGTTCGTCATCGACAACGTCCCGGCAGCGTTGCTCACCGCATCGGAGTTGTTGACCTGGAGGTCGAGCGTTCCGGACGTGAAGGTGGTCCCCGACACGGTCACCGAGTCGGTCCAGAAGGCGAACGTCCCGGTGGTGCCGAGTGCGACCACGACGCCGAGGCCGAGGGCGGCGCGGACTCGCGTGCTGCGCAGCGCGCTGATGACGTGAGGCTTACGCATGGGAGTTTTCCTCTTCCTTCGTGGTGTGTCTGGGGCGCTGGCTCAACAGGGCCAGCGCGGCGCCGCCGAGGAACAGCAGCACCGCGAGCAGGATCATCAGGGGTGAGACGTCGTTGCCGGTGTTGGGCAGCGAGCCGGGGTGGTTGCTCTTCGGGCCGTGGCCGCTGCCCTGGGTCGGCGCCAGCACCACGGCGCGGCCCTGGGTCAGGCTCACGTCGAAGGCGAGTCCGACCACGCGATCCTGCGTTGCGTTACCGGAGGCCGCGGCGAAGTCGATCCGCACGTTGATCTTGCGGACGGCCTTGCCGGGCACCGAGGCGTTGGTGATCAGGAAGTGCGAGTTGTCCGCGGAGTTCGCGCCCACCCAGGTCCCGCCGTCGACCTGTGCCGACACGGTCAGGGCACCGCTCGCCATCAGGTCGCCGAACTGTGCCGGCAGCATGATCACGTTGAGCACGGCGTCCTGGCCCGTGTGGTTGCGGACGTAGAACGACCGGGCCTCCGAGTCGCCGGGGACCCAGCGGAACGACGGGCTGAAGAGGGGCGCCGGCAGACTGGCTCCCCAGGTCACACCGTCGGCGCTGACCTGCAGCTGGTTGCCGGCTGCGGATGCGGGCGCCGCGAAGCCGAGTGCGGCCATCACCGTGAGCAGTGCGACCAGGAGCGAGGTGCGGATCTTCATGACCCCACCTCAGCCTTCTCGCGCGCATCGACCGCGGCGTCCGCCGAACCACTCCGTGACCGACGTCGGTCACGGGCAGCACCGGCGAACGACATCAGCGCGTAGCCGATGAGCACCGCCACGGCGCCGAACACGACGAGCTGTCGCACGTGCCCGCCGACCTTCAGCGTCGGCCAGGCGAGGTAGCGGACGGAGTACCAGCGCTTCCCGCGGATCTGCTCCGGACGGACCTCCGAAGGATCGTCGACGTTGTTGGCGTCACCCTTCATGTCGATGCCCACTGCGACCACGCGGTGCGTGGCGACGGTCGGGTCTCCGGACTCGATCTGGTAGGTGACGACGTCGCCCACCGCGATCTGCTCCGGCTTGACCGGTCGGACGACCACGAGGGTGCCCGGCGGCATCGTGGGCCGCATCGAACCAGTGAGCACGGTGTACGCCGTACCACCGCCCACTCGTGGGATCACCACGACGAGGGCGAGGACGAGCACGACGAGCCCCGCGGCCAGCAGGGCGAGCGCCTTGCCGGCCACGGTGCGCACGGTGCGCAAGCTCATCGTCTCTGCTCCGTCAGTCGTCGATCAGGAGGAGTGGCCCTGGGTGACCGTGACGTTCACGTCGGCCAACGCCGCGCTGAAGCCGCCGAGGTCGTTCGACGTGTTGTTCTCGGATCCGAGCGGCCAGTCGATCTTCAGGTCGACAGCAACGACCTGGCCGTCCGTGATGGGGGTCGGGGTGTTGGCAAGGACAGGAGTGCCATCGACGTCGTAGGCCGCGGTCAGCGACGCCTCCGCGAGGAGTTCCGGGTCACCGGTGAATCCGGAGCCAGGGTCGACGTTGAACTTCGCGGTCAGGTGCGATCCCGCGGCGTCAAGCGTGTACTCGCAGTGCCGGGTGAGGGTGTCGCCGGGGACGAGCAGCTGGTTCGTGTAGTTAGCCCCGCCGTCGATCTTCCAGCCAGCGCAGGACGCGTCAACGAGCTTGAGGTGGCCCGAGCTGACGTCGGTGCCGCCGATGGTCACGGCGTCGGTCCAGAACGCGAGGGTGCCGGCGCCGCCGACGAGCAGGGTGCCGGCCGCGGCTGCGGCGAGCGCGCCCTTGGTGGTCTTCTTCATGGTGGTTCCTCCAGGAGTGGGGTCGATGAACGTGCGATCCCCAGTTAGGACCGGCACTTCGTCCCGGATCACCCCTTGAGCCCACATATGACCCGTGTGGGCTATGGATCCTCGGCCGTTCAGTTCCAGACGGTCTAGGCCGAAAGATGGGCACTTCGGACATAGTGCGGAAACTGCTGCGGAATGCGCCTCCGGGAGTTATGCGAGACCGTCGACGCGGTGGCGGGGACAAAGCACATCCCCACCAGCGCGGCCCACCACCACCACGGGATGGCCGGCGCCAGGGTCACCCGCAGCTTGCCGGCCTCGTCGGCGTCGCTGACGTGCACGGTGCCGACCTCGCCGGCGCGCATCACCACGCTCGGTCCGCCGTGGGCGGTGAGCCGCATCGGCAGCAGGCCGGTGCCGACGTACGTCGCGTCGGCGCCACCGCCGGCCGCCGGGGCGAAGGCGAGCTGCTCGGCGTTCACCAGCGGCCGGTAGAAGGAGATCGCGGCGCTGACGGCCAGCGCGGCGACGACCAACGCCACCGGGACCTTCCACCGTGGTGCGGCGAACCGGAGCAGGAGCAGCGTGAGGAACACTCCGGCGACCAGGATCGGCGCTGCTTGCACGAGCCAGCCGACGCCGCGCCAGCGCATCCTCACCGAGCCGACGACGTCCGCCTGGCTGAGGTGCCACGGGTCGGGCGAGCTGAGCACGCCCTTGGTGGTGATCCGTCCGTCCGGCTCGCGTGCGAGCACCCGGTGGCTGTACGTCGTGCCGGTCGACCCCGGCGGCCGGAAGGTGATGAAGTCCCCCGGGCGCAGGGAGTCGAAGTCCACCGGCTTGACCCAGAGGAGCGTGCCCACCGGCGCGACCCTCCCCATCGACGGCGTCTCGACGCGCTCCCAGCTTCCTCCGTCGACCCGCCAGGCAGCGCAGAACGCGAGAAAGCCGAACGCCAGGACCAGCGCCACGCGGGACGCAACGCGCGTCATGCGACGAACACCCCGCTCGGGTCGCCCGACCAGGTGAACGTCAGGCTCCATCCGGACGAGGGCGGCGACAGCAGCCCGACCCGGTAGGAGATGGGCGCGTAGAGGTGCAGTCCGGCAACGTCGACGTCGTACCCGGTCAGCACTCTCGCGAAGCTCGTGACGGACGTCTGGGTGTTGCCGGGCGTCGGCGCCGCCAGTGCCGTGCTCGGCAACCAGCCCGAGGTCACGAGGGCTTTGAGGGTGGTCGCCGCGAAGACGTTCGAGCCGCCCAGCGTCCAGGCCAGGGTGTCCATCGCGCACGGGTCGCCGCCGGTGACCCAGGAGATGGTGCTCGTGAAGGTCGTCGTCCCGGAGTCCCCCAGCATCCACACGTGCTTGGCGCCGCTGTAGCCGGTCGCCGTCGTCTGGAACGCGCTCGCGGACGCCGACGAGCGAAGAGTGGAGACCTGCGCACCGGTGAGCGTGTTGGCGGTGACGAACCCGCCCGACAGCGAGCCTGTCAGGTTGGGCGTTGTCGGGGCATTGGCGATCGAGGTGAAGTCGCCCCAGCCGAGGTGCCAGTACCCCGTGTTGCCGCTGAGCAGGGCCAGACCACCCGAGCTCGCCACGCTCCCGCCATCGACGTAGAGGGTCGAGGTGGAGACGACCGCCGAGCCGATCGTGAGGGTCACGAAGTGCCAGTTGCCGTCGGCATAGGTGCTCGTCGAGACCCCGGACATCGGAGTGGTCGCCACCCGCGATCGACGCGGTGCTGTTCGCGCTCACGTCGAGGCCGATCAGGGCGCCGCCGGTCGCGTACCCGCTCGCCACCTTGAACCAGACGCCGATCGTGAAGTTGCTCCCCAGCAAGGTGCTGGTGTTGGTCTGCACCGCCTCGTTCGCGTACGCGGTCCCGCCGCTCAAGGTGACGGCGTCCGTGGTGCCCCAGGGATCGGTCTGCCGGAACGTCGTGCCGTAGCGCGGGAGAAGCGGATCGGTGGCGGTCTTGGCGTTCGCCAGCTGCACCGGGCCGCAGCTGGCCACCTCCCCCTGCGAGTACATGCTCGTGCCCGAGGGCGCCGTGCTGTTGTCCGTGATCGTGTCGTTCTTCGTCGCTGCCGTGGTGGTCGCAGCTGCGGTCGACCAGATGGCCCCGGTGCACGTGGTCGTCGACGCCGGTCCCGTGAGCTGGCAGGTGTTCGGCGAGGACGGATAGCTGTGCAGGAAGCCGAGGTTGCTCGACTTCGCGGAGTTCGCCGAGTTCGTCACGCCGCCCGTGGTCCACGACGACTGCGTCCCGGTCGTGGCCGACCAGACCAGCACCAGGGTGCACGCCGCCGCCGCACCGAGCCATCGGCCCGGTGCGCCGCGACGACGTGCCCGGTGCAACATCCCCGACTACTGGTTGAGCGTCCAGGTCAACGCCTGGCTGACCGTGATGCCCTGGTCGAGCACACTCGCGGCAGCTCCCAGCGCCACCGTGAAGCGGCAGGTGAACGACACCCCTGCTGCCAACGACGCGGTGTGCGTCAGCGTCGCCGGGATGCTCGACGGTGCGATCGCCGTCCGGACCAGGTCGACCCAGGCACTGCCCGAGGTGTACGTCGCCCCGTTGGAGCACGAGATCGCCACCGTCAGGTCGCCGTTGGTGCACACGTTGGCCGCGGCGGGCGTCCCCGACCCCGCGACCGGGCTCTGCGAGCAGGCCCCGGTCGTGAGCACGAAGGTCGACGCCGACGAGGCGCCGACGTTGGTGAAGACCACGTCGGTCACCTGGCTGCCACCCGGGTTGAGTGGCGAGACGGTGCCGCCGTACTTGTTCACCGTGCTGCAGGTGAACGAGTTGCCGGCGCCGCTGCTCGACAGGCAGGTGGCCGCGGCGGGCCCGACCTCCTTGAGGATCACCGCCGACGCCGTTGCCACGGTGTTGGTGTCGTTGTTGAGGACCGCGCTGGTCCACGACGACAGTGTGCCGCTGGTGCTCAGCGCCAGCATCAGTGCTGCCAGGGCGCCTGCGCCCCAGAGCAGCGAGACTCCTCGACCGCTTCGCGCGCGTCGATCCGTTCGATGTGCAGCCATGTCACGTCCTCCCTCGTGGACGTGATCAGCTGGCCGTCAAGGTCCAGTGAAGGACCTGAGCGGCGACCTGGCTCGCGTACGTCGACGGCGTGCCGGCAGGCAGCGTCAGCGTGAAGACGCAGTCGGTGGCCGCTCCAGCAGCGAGCGTCCCGACCGTCCCACCAGCGAAGGAGCTCAGCGCGACCGGGGCGGACGTGGTGTCCATCGTTGCCGGGGAGCTGCAGGTGACGCCGACGTCGACCTTGGTGCAGACCGGGTGGCCCGACGGGTCTGCGCCGGTCGAGCCGGAGGCCGCCGAGGAGACACAGGAGTCGGTGCTCAGGACGAGCTCGCCCGCGACCGTGCCGGTGTTCGCGAGGTTGACGCTGACCGTCCGGCTGTTGGTGCCGTCGGGGTCGAGCGGGCTCCCGGTGCCGCCGTACTTGTTGATCGTCGTGCACGTGGAGGTGTTGTCCGACGACGCGCCGGTGTCACACGTGCCGCCTGGGCCCGTCTCGACCAGGGCGACGGCCCCGGTGACGGCCACGTTGTTGTTGTTGTTGTCGATGATCGCCGTGGTCCACGAGGACAGCGTCCCGTTGACGGCGAGGATGAGCACCGCGGAGGCGATGGCGCCGCCGACCCACAGCAGCGACGAGCGTCGACGGCGGGTGGTGTCCTCGGTGCGTGCAGGCTCGATCTGATCGGTCATGGCGGTGCTCCCTCGTGTTCCCCCTGCCGGAGCTCCCTCACTCCAGCCCTCCGAGTGTGCGCCTCATTTGTCCGTTTTGATAGTTTTGTCGGGAATATAGCCCTTCTGGGCCATGCTCGCGTGACCGGTCGGCGAGCCGGGTCAGCTTCGTGGGCGGCGCTGCCAGCGCGCAGTGACCTCGATCCGGCCCTCGTCGAAGTGCGCCTCGAGGCCCGCGGCGGCGAACGCGTCGATGGCGGCGTCGAGCAGCGGGTCACCGGGGGCCGCGTTCGCGGTCGAGGCGTGCCAGAGGTTCACCTCGAGCATGCCGGCGTCGATGGCGTGCCAGACGTCGGTCGGCGTGAACCACGCGACACCCTCCGGCTTCGGAGCACGTCGCACCAGCTCATCGCGCGCCACCCAGTGGTCCGCAACGCCCTGCAGCACGACGATCCCCCGTTGCTCGAGCAGACCGAAGGCCTCGACCAGGCGGTCGTGATCGGTGACGTCGGGCCAGCTGGCGGCGTCGTCGCGCCAGGCGGCATGCGCCTGCGCGATCCAGGTCTCGACCGTCTCCGACGCAGGCAGCTCGGGGTGGTCCGACTCGATCGCCGCGACCGCCTGCTCGCGGACCTGCTCGTCGGACCAGAGGGCAGAACGCACCAGGTCGGCCACCCAGGAGCGGGTGGCCTCCGGGTCGGTCACCAGCCGCGTTCGGCGAGCCGGTGCGGCTGCGGGATGTCCTCCACGTTGATCCCGACCATCGCCTCGCCGAGGCCGCGGGACACCTTGGCAACGACGTCGGGGTCGTCGTGGAAGGTGGTCGCCTTGACGATCGCCTCCGCACGCTGGGCGGGGTTGCCGGACTTGAAGATGCCCGAGCCGACGAACACGCCCTCGGCACCGAGCTGCATCATCATCGCCGCATCCGCCGGCGTCGCGATGCCACCAGCCGTGAACAGCACCACCGGGAGCTTGCCGTTGCGCGCGACCTCGACGACCAGGTCGTACGGCGCCTGCAGCTCCTTCGCGGCGACGTACAGCTCGTCCTCCGACAGCGACCCGAGCCGGCGGATCTCGCCGCGGATCGTGCGCATGTGGGTGACGGCGTTGGAGACGTCGCCGGTGCCGGCCTCGCCCTTGGAGCGGATCATCGCCGCGCCCTCGGTGATCCGGCGCAGCGCCTCGCCGAGGTTGGTCGCACCACACACGAACGGGACGGTGAACACCCACTTGTCGATGTGGTTGGCGTAGTCGGCGGGGGTCAGCACCTCGGACTCGTCGATGTAGTCCACGCCGAGGCTCTGCAGCACCTGCGCCTCGGCGAAGTGCCCGATCCGGGCCTTGGCCATCACCGGGATCGAGACGGCCTCGATGATGCCGTCGATCATGTCCGGGTCGCTCATCCGGGAGACCCCGCCCTGTGCCCGGATGTCGGCCGGCACCCGCTCGAGCGCCATCACCGCGACGGCGCCGGCGTCCTCGGCGATCTTCGCCTGCTCGGCGGTGACCACGTCCATGATCACGCCGCCCTTGAGCATCTCGGCCATGCCGCGCTTCACGCGCGACGTGCCGGTCCCGGCACTGCGCTGGGGGGTGTCCTCGGAGGTCTGCTGGGGGTCGCTTGCCATAGCTCCAGCCTACGTCGGACGGGCCTCCGGATCGGCCACGGGGTCACGCCTCGGGCGTCGGTCCCGCGGCGAGTGCGCGGGCCTGGTCGCGCACGACCAGCACGCGTTGCACGACCGTCACGGTGCTGGCGATCGCCAGGGCTCCGAGGGTCACCGGGATCGCCCACAGCGCGTCCTCGCCGGCACCGAGCCTGTTGACCAGGTCGGCCGCCCCGGTGATCACGAGGATGGAGACCAGCCGGTCGGCCCGCTCGGCGATCCCGACCTTGGCCTGCATGCCGAGCGACTCCGCCCGCGCACGGGCGTAGGACGTGACCGACCCCATGCTCAGGCAGTAGATCGCCAGCGCCGCGAACCAGTCGTTGTCGCCCGGGCCGACGTAGTACATCGCCAGGCCGCCGAAGATCGCCGCGTCGCCGACCCGGTCGAGCGTCGAGTCCCAGAACGCCCCGAAGACGGAGACCTGGCCCGACGTACGGGCCATGTAGCCGTCGATCATGTCGCTGAAGACGAAGGCCGTGATCACGAGTACGCCGACGAGCAGCTGGCCCTGCGGGAAGAAGATCACAGCACCGGCAACCACCCCCAGCGTGCCGACGAGCGTCACCGTGTTGGGGCTGATGCCCCACCGGAGGAACAGGTTGCCCAGCGGCGCCCAGACGTTGGTCCAGAACTGGCGGAATCTCTCGAGCATGGCCGGCTCAGGCTACCGGGTCGGGCTCCGGTTCCTTGACACCCAACGTGGTGGCGGTGACCGGGAACACCAGCACCGAGACCAGTCCCGCGCACACCAGGCCGGCGGCCGTCACCGCGTCGAGCCGCCCGGTCACCACCCCGATCTGGGTCGCGGTGACGATGAACGGCAGCGACGTCGCCTGGAGCAGGGCGGCGGCCGTCGTACGCCGCGCGCCGAACGTCGAGAGCGACAGCAGGGCGGGTGCGCCGCGGACCAGCAGCAGCACGACGAGGAAGACGGGCACCCGGGCCAGGGCGTCCGGGCTGTCGATCAGGCCCTGGATGTCGAGGCGCAACCCGCTGGCCACGAAGAACACCGGGATCAGGAACCCGAAGCCCACGGCGTCGAGCTTGGTGCGGAACTGCGGGTGGGTCGACGACCCGCGGTCCAGCAGCCCCACGACCGCGCCGGCCATGAACGCGCCCAGGATGCTCTCGAGCCCGAACCTCTCGGCGAGCACCACGAACGCCAGCAGCAGCACCATGGCGGCCCGCACCCGGATCTCCGCGGTCGTGTCCTGGAGCCGGACCAGGACGTCCCCGAGCCGCATCGAGCGGCCCGACCAGCGCACCGCGGTGGCGACCACGACCACGAGAACGACGAAGGCCGCGAGCAGGGCGATCCTGGCGCCGGTGGAGGTGTCCTCGCCGGAGAACAGCAACGAGAGCAGGAGCACTGCCGCGAAGTCCGCGACCGAGGAGCTCGCGATGACCGCCTGGCCGAGCCTGCCCTCCGCGGCGCCGGCATCCTTCAGGACCGGCACCACCAGGCCGAGGGAGGTGGCCGAGAGCGTGACCGCGAGCAGGAGTGCGTCGTCGACCCAGCCGACGGACTCGAGGACGGCTCCGGCGCCGAGCCCGATCGCGAGCGAGATCCCGTAGCCGGCGACGGCGACCCCGAGGACGCGTCCCCGGAGGCTCGCGAGGTCGATCTCGAGACCGGCGAGGAAGAGCAGCATGGCGAGCCCGACCAGCGCGATCACCTGCACCGCGAGGTCCGCCTCCAGCCAGCCCAGCACCGAGGGGCCCAGGACGATGCCGAGCACGATCTCGAGGACGACGGCCGGCACCCGCACCCGCGGGAAGAACCCGAGGGCGAGCGGCGCGACCAGTGCGACCGCGAGCACCCCGAGAAGGTTGTTGAACTCGACGTCGGGCATCAGAGGAGGGCAGCGTCCTGCTCGACGTGGAGCAGCACCGGTCCCTCGGTGGCGAACATCCGCGCCATCGCCTCCGGGAGCTGCTCCCGCGTCGTCACCTTGATGCCGGTCGCGCCGCACAGCTCGGCGTACGCCGCCCAGTCGGGGTTGTGCAACGAGGTGTGCCACACCGGGAAGTCGCCGGCGACCTGCTCCTTGGCGATCTTGCCGAGCCCGTGGTTGTCGAGCAGCACGTGCTTGACAGGGATGCCGTGCTTGACCGCGGTGGTGATCTCCATCGCGTACTGGCCGAAGCCGCCGTCGCCGGTCACCGCGACGACCGGCCGGTACGGGTCTGCAGCCCAGGCGCCGATGGCGGCCGGGTAGCCGAAGCCGATCGAGCCGAGGTAGCCCGACATCAGCACGGGCTGACCCTTCGACTCCAGGTAGCGCCCGAGCGAGTACGCGTGGTTGCCGACATCGACGGTCACGACCGCCTCCTGCGGTAGCGCCTCCGAGAGCGCCTCGAAGACGGCCGCCGCAGAGACGCCGCGTCCGCGGTCGTCGGCGACCCGTCGCCTCTTCTCTGCACGCCACAGCTCCCAGCGCGCGGCCACGTCGGGGCGCTGGTCGGTCGGGGTCGCTCCGACCATCGCGTCGGTCAACGCCGAGAGTGCCAGCGAGGCATCACCCAGCACTGCGTGAGCGACGGCGTGGAAGCGGCCGATCGACGCCGGTTCGTCGTCGACCTGCACGATCTCCTTGTACGGCGCTATGCCGGTGTGGTTGGAGAAGCTGGCCCCGACGACCACGAGCAGGTCGGACTCGTTCATCAACCAGCTGGCCACCGGCGTACCGCTCCGGCCGAGGACACCGGCACCGAGCGGATGCGTGTCCGGCACCAGTCCCTTCGCCCGGAAGGTGGTGAGCACCGGTGCGTTGAGCGCCTCGGCGAAGGCGACCAGCTCGCGCTGAGCGTCGCGCGCGCCGGCGCCGGCGATCACCACCGGGCGCTTCGCCGCCCGGATCGCCCGGGCGGCGTCCTCGACCACCTGGTCGTCCGGCTTGATGCAACGCGCCGCCGAACGACCGGTCGGCTGCACGGCGGCAGCGGTGCTCGGCTCCACCTGCACCTCGTCGGGAAAGACCAGATGGGCAACTCCACGCGAGTCCACGGCATGCTTGACCGCGAGGGCGGTCAGCTCGCCATGGTCACTCCCCGCGGCGACGGTCGCGTTCCACGCCGACACGTCGCGGAAGACTGCCTGCAGGTCGACGTCCTGGAAGGCGCCTCGTCCCAGCACGCTGCTCGGCACCTGGCCGGACAGCGCGATCACCGGCGATCCGTCGAGCTTCGCGTCGTACAGGCCGGTGAGGAGGTTCGTCGAGCCGGGCCCGGCGATCGCGAAGCACGCCGCAGGCCGCCCGGTGAGCTTGCCGTAGGCGCTTGCCGCGAAGGACGCGGCCCCCTCGTGCCGAATGCCGATGTAGCGCAGCTGGCCCCGCTCCTCGGCCTTGCGCATCGCGTCGGCCAGTCCGAGGTTCGAGTGCCCGACCATGCCGAACACCGTGTCGACGCCATGAGCGATGAGCGTCTCGACCACGACGTCACCGACCGTGCGGACGGTGGCCGCGCGTGCCGGCAGGCGCACGAACACCCCGTCGGCTCGCTCGTCGACGTCGTACGACGTGACCGCGTCGGCGAAGCCCTCGGGCGGCCTCCCGGTGAGGGGGTCGTAGTCGTACCCGTGCCACGGGCAGCGCAGCCAGCCGTTCTCGATCGAGCCCTCGCCGACCGGTCCGCCCTGGTGCGGGCAGCGGTTCTCCAGCGCACCGACACGTCCTCCGCACCGGGTCAGGGCCACGGGCCGGCCGTCGACGACGAGGCTGCCGACGCGTCCCTCGTCCGGGAGGTCGTCCGGGTCGAGCCGGTGCCAGCCGTCTGCCGGGCCAACAGCGGGAGGAGCAGTGTTCTGGGTCATGCGCACACGGTCGCAGCCATCGGACATCGCCGTCGATGGCCCGGGCGGGCTCGTCACGACACCGTAAGGGGCTGGTCGGGTCGACGCCGCCGTCGCGTCGCTACCGTCCTGGCATGGACGTGTCCGACACCTTCGCCGCCAGCCGCCGCTCGCTTCACGGCGTCGCCGAGCTGTTGCTGGCCGGTCCCCAGCACGCGGCGTGCGCAAAGATCAGGCTGAGGCCCGTTGCCGGCGGGTTCGGCACGTGCCACGCGCCCGACATCCGGGTCGAGGGCACCGCAGTCGTGGCCGGGGATCGCCATGCCGAGATCGACGGCCGGTCGGCCCGGGAGCTGGCCGAGGATCTCGGGATCGCCGCCTGCACGCTCACGCACGTCTACCGCGAAGGCTCCGGCGTCGGCCTCGACGACCGCCTCGCCGTCAGCGCGCCGGACGCCGATCAGGTCGCACGGACCTACGCGTCGGGCGACGCGGCCCTGCGTGCGCTCGCTCCGGACCAGACGCCGATCCTGTGGCCGGAGCACTTCGACCTCGGCATCACCCTCGATGAGGTGAACTACGGCGTGTCCCCCGGCGACGCGGCCCTCGCCGCGCCGTACATGTACGTCGGGCCGTGGCGGCCGCCTCCCGTCGATGACTTCTGGAACCAGCCGTTCGGAGCCGCGCGCGACCTGCCGGGGTCGGTCGACGAGGTCGTCGCCTTCTTCGTGGAGTCCCGGCGGCGGCTCAGCTGACGTCCTCCAGGGCCGCACAGACCTCGGCCACGGCCGTCGGGGCACCGGCGACGGACCAGACCGTGCCGTCCAGGGCGAGCTGACGCGTCACGCCACCGGCGCCGAGCACGAGCGAGGATCCGGGCCACCAGTCCCACGGCGCCACCGAGTGCTGGACGAACACACCCAGGTGGCCCTGCGCGACAGCGGCGAGGTCCATGCTCCCCGACCCGAGCATCCGCAGCGTCGCGGCCCTGCCGATCACGCGGGCAAAGGGCTCGCCGACGGGTCCGCCGAAGTGCGGAGGGTGCAGGTACGTCGACACGCAGGTGTGCGCGAGGTCCACGTCGACGATCGGGCCGACCGGCTCGCCGTTCCGTGTCGTCGGCAGGTCAGGGCCACCGACGTACAGGGTGTCCTCGTCGGGGTGGTAGACCGCACCGACCAGGCCGGCACCGGCCTCGACCAGCGCGACCGCAGAGCACCACCACGCGAGCCCGTGCACGAAGTTGTAGGTGCCGTCGACCGGGTCGATCATCCAGGTGCGCCCGGACACGGACGGCCGCTCGTTGCCCTCCTCGGCCACCACGCCGTCGTCGGGCCGGAACGCCGCAAGGTGGTCCACGACCAGCCGCTCTGCCGCGTGGTCGGCCGCGGTGACCACGTCGGAGACGGACGTCTTGGTGTCCACCCGCAGGCCCGATCCACGCAGCTCGCGGGCGAGGAGACCGGCCTCACGGACGACGTCTGCGGCAAGGGCGGCGTCGTCGGCAAGGTCGGTCATCCGAGGACCCTATGACCAACCGGACATTAGTTGTAAGACCGACCGCCCTCCGCGCCTCCCACAGGTGAACCGCACCGAGGGAAGAGGAATGAGCGATGTCGTCGCACGCCGGACACCGACCGGCCCGCGCCGTAGGATCCGAGCGTGAACGCCCCTCCCGGGCTGCCTGGACCGACCGACGCGGAGCTCGTCGAGCGGGTCCTCGACGCGGACCGCGAAGCGTTCGCGGTCGTCTACGACCGCTACGGCAACAAGCTCTACGACTTCGCCTACTCGATGCTGCGACACCGGGAGGACGCTGCGGATGCGGTCGCGGACTCGTTCGTGCTCTTCGCCGAACGCTTACCCCAGCTGCGCGACCCCGGCCGGTTGCGCCCGTGGCTCTACGCGATCGTCCGCAGCGAGTGCCTGCGCCGGCTGAAGGCCCGCAAACGCGTCGCGTACGGCGACGACGAGCAGTTGGTCGAGATGGCTGACGACGCCCTGACTCCCGAGGAGGCGGCGGAGCGGGCGGCCCTGCGACAGCTCGTGTGGGACGCGTCCGCCGGGCTGGCGGACCGCGACCGCGCCATCCTCGACCTGCACCTGCGCCAGGGCCTCGACGGCGCCGAGCTCGGCGAGGCCATCGGCGTCAGTGCGTCGAACGCCTACGTGATGCTCAACAGGTTGCGTGCCCAGGTCGACCGGTCCCTGGGCGCGCTGCTGATCGCCCGGCTCGGACGCGACGACTGCGACGAGCTCGACGCGGTCCTTGCGGACTGGGACGGCGGCTTCTCACCGCTCGTCCGCAAGCGGGTCGCCCGCCACGTCGATGGCTGCGACGTGTGCTCGCACCGGCGCCGGACCATGGTCAGCCCGTGGATGCTGCTGGCCGGCGTACCGATGTTCGCCGCACCGCTCGCCCTGCGCGACCGGGTC
>JAEKKP010000139.1 GCA_019510315.1 Propionibacteriales bacterium | reverse complement strand
CGACGTACTACGACAACGTGCGGGTGCCGCGGGACAACCTCGTCGGCGAGCTCAACGGCGGCTGGGCGCTGATGACCAACCAGCTCAACCACGAGCGCGTCGCGCTGACCTCGGCCGCGCCCACCGAGCAGTCGATCCGACTGGTGCGCGAGTGGGCACAGCAGACCAAGAACGCCGACGGGAGCCGGGTCATCGACGCGGAGTGGGTGCAGGTGCTGCTCGGCCGTGCGCACGCCCGCGCCGACATGCTCAAGCTGCTGAACTGGAAGCTGGCGTCGGCCACCGACGACCTCTCCCCCGACCACGCGTCCGCCACGAAGGTCTACGGCTCCGAGCTGGCGACCGAGGTCTACCGGTCGTTGATGGAGATCGTCGGCCCGGAGGCCGTGGTCAGCGGTGACTCCGAGGGCGCGGTCCTCCGCGGGCGACTCGAGCGCTTCTACCGCTCCGCCCTCGTCATGACCTTCGGCGGCGGCACCAACGAGATCCAGCGCGACATCATCGGCTACGTCGGCCTCGGCCTGCCCGCCGCCAAGCGCTAGATCTCGACAGGCTCGATCACCGGAGGAATGACATGGACTTCAGCTTCACCGAGACCCAGACCGACGCCGCCTCGCTGGCCGCGATGGTGTTCAAGAACGAGTGCACGCCCGACCGGCTGAAGGCTGCGGTCACCGACGAAGGCCGGTACGACGCCGCACTGTGGGCCCGCCTCGGCGACGCCGGGCTGCTCGGGCTCTGCCTGCCCGAGAGCCTCGCCGGCTCCGGGCTCGGCCTCCTCGAGCTCTGCAGCATGCTGATCGAGGCCGGCCGCCACGTGGCGCCGGTGCCGCTGGCGACGCACCTGCCGACCGCGATGACGGTCGCGAGGTTCGGTGACGCCGCAGCGCAGGGCATGTGGCTCGAGGGCGCGAGCAGCGGCCACGCCATCCTGACCGCTGCGGTGGCCGAGGAGCGCGACCACCTCCCGCAGTCGCCGACGACCACGGCCGACTTCGACGGCGAGCAGTGGCTGCTGACCGGCACCAAGGTCGTGGTCCCGGCAGGCACGATCGCCGAGCTGTTCGTCGTACCGGCACAGACGGCCGACGGGGTGACCGCGTTCCTGGTGCACCCGGACGACCCCGGGGTCGCGATCACGCCCCAGCGCGTCAGCGACGGTGACGTCGTGGCACGGCTCGACCTCAACCGCGCGGCCGTCCCGGCCGCCCGCATCCTCGGCGGCGTGGGCAGCGGCGCCGAGGTCGTCGACTGGCTCCAGCAGCGGCTGACCGTCGCAGCGTGCGCCATGCAGCTCGGCATCGTGAAGGGCGCCCTCGACCTCACGGCGCAGTACGCGAAGACACGTGAGCAGTTCGGCCGGCCGATCGGCACCTTCCAGGCGGTCTCCCAGCGGCTCGCCGACGGCTACATCGACGTGCTCGGTGCCGAGCTGACCCTGTGGCAGGCGGCCTGGCGGCTCGAGGAGGGCCTCCCGGCCGAGAAGGAGATCGCGACCGCGAAGCTCTGGGCCGCCGACACCGGGCACAAGATCGCGCACACCACCGTGCACGTCCACGGCGGCGTCGGCATCGACCTCGACGGCGAGGCCCACCGCTACTTCACGGCCGCCAAGCTGTACGAGTTCCTGCTGGGCGGCACCACCGACCAGGCCCGCCGGGTCGGCCGGGTGCTCGCCGCCGAGCCCGTCTGACTTCTCCGGTGGTCCAGTCTGTCGAAACTCTCCGCGAGCTCCTGCTCGCCCGTGCCCACGACGACCGGCCGGCACTGCGGGCAGAG
Source organism: Propionibacteriales bacterium (assembly GCA_019510315.1). Classification (GTDB taxonomy): domain Bacteria; phylum Actinomycetota; class Actinomycetes; order Propionibacteriales; family Nocardioidaceae; genus Marmoricola. Next base: position 3,935 of record JAEKKP010000139.1, on the reverse strand, counting down.
GACCGGCACTGGTCGTGGCGCGAGTACGTCGGCCTCGCCGCCGGCCGCGCGGCGACGCTGCACGGTCTCCTCGACCCCCGGCGACCACCGCACGTCGGCGTACTGCTCGACAACACCCCGGAGATGGCGCTGCAGCTCGCCGCCGCCGGCTTCGGCGCCCACGTGGTCGTCGGGTTGAACACGACCCGTCGCGGCGACGGGCTGCTCGCCGACATCCGCAAGGCCGACGTGCAGGTCATCGTGGTGCAGGACGCCCACCGGCATCTCCTCGAGGATCTCGACCTGTCGGACATCACGGTGATCGACGCGTCCACACACCGCTGGCGGATCGCCGATGCGCCGGTCGCCGCTCCGGCCGCCGACAGCCTGTTCATGCTCATCTTCACCAGCGGCACGAGCGGCGAGCCCAAGGCCGTGCGGGTCACGCACGAGAAGGTCAGCCACCCCGGGCACTACCTCAACGAACGCCTCGGGCTCGGCCGCGACGACGTGCACTACGTCTCGATGCCGCTGTTCCACTCCAACGCCGTGATGGCCGGCTGGGGCCCCGCGCTGGTGTCCGGGGCGACCGTCGCCCTGGCCGAGCGGTTCAGCGCGTCGGGGTTCCTCTCCGACGTCCGCCGGTACGGCGCGACGTACGCCAACTACGTCGGCAAGCCGCTCGCCTACGTCCTCGCCACGCCCGAGAAGCCGGACGACGCCGACAACCCGCTGCGGATCGTCTTCGGCAACGAGGCCGGCGAGCGCGACACGGTCGAGTTCGCGCGACGCTTCGGCTGCGTGGTGGTCGACGGCTTCGGATCGACCGAGAACGCCGTGATCGTCAGCCGGATCGAGGGCACGCCGCCGGGATCCCTGGGCCAGCCGTTCCCCGGCGTCGCCGTCCTCGACCCGGAGACCGGGGCGGAGTGCCCCCGGGCGCTCTTCGACGAGCACGGCCGCGTCACCAACCTCGACGCGTGCGTGGGCGAGCTGGTCAACACCGAGGGCATGGGGCAGTTCGCCGGCTACTACAAGGACGAGGAGTCCACGGCCGAGCGGATGCGCGGCGGCATGTACTGGAGCGGCGACCTCGCCTACCGCGACGCGGACGGCTGGGTCTACTACGCCGGCCGCACGGCGGACTGGCTGCGCGTCGACGGTGAGAACCTCGCGGCCGCGCCGATCGAGCGGATCCTGCTGCGCCACCCGGCGATCAGCGAGGCGGCGGTGTACGCCGTGCCGGACCCGCACTCCGGCGACCAGCTCGCGGTCGCCCTCGTCACGACGGCACCGATCTCGGCCAGGGAGTGGGAGTCCTTCCTCGGCGCCCAGGCTGATCTCGGGACGAAGGCCTGGCCGCGGTTCGTGCTGCTCCGCGACGCGCTCCCCCGCACCGCGACGAACAAGGTGCTCAAGCGCGATCTCCAGCGCGCGGGCGTCGCCGAGGCGACCTGGACCCGCGACGAGCGCGGCACGGCGTACCGGGTGACCGTCTGAGACGATCTGCCCCATGACGCAGATCCCGGCCGGCTGGTACCCCGACCCCGCTCCGCAGACCCTCCCCGGGCGGCTGCGCTACTGGGACGGCGCACAGTGGACCGAGCACGTGCACGACCCCCAACCACAACCTCAGCCACAACCCCAGCCGCAGCTCCAGCCCCCGCCGCAGGCGGCGCCCGGCTACCCACCCGCCTACCCCCAGGCGTATCCCCAGGCCTACCCGCAGCCGTACCCCGCCGCCTACGGGCCTCCCGCGAAGACCCGCCCCACGACGCCCGACGGGCAGCCGTTGTCGGGGTGGTGGCGCCGGGTGCTGGCGGTCATCCTCGACACCTTCATCCAGATCCCGCTCTACGTCCTGGCGTCGGTCCCGGTGCTCGTCTGGCAGTGGGACGAGCTGTCGACGTGGTTCTCCGACCTCTCCGACTCCATCGACCACAACACGGCGCGGCCCCCGGACCCGGCGCTCCTGGACGCGACCTCGGCCCCGGGCCTGCTGCTGGTGCTCTCCATCCTGGTGGCGACCACCCTCTACTCGGTGGTGTTCCTGCGCTGGAAGCAGGCGACGCCCGGGAAGCTCATCGTGGGGCTGCGGATCCGCCGTCGCGACACCCCCGGTCCGCTGCCGTGGTCGACGATCGTGGTGCGCGTGGGCTTCGTCGCCGCGCTGTCGCTGTTCGCCCAGGTGCCCGTGATCGGCTTCCTCTTCGCACTCCTGGCCCTGCTCGACGACCTGTGGCCGCTCTGGGACGACAAGAACCAGGCGCTCCACGACAAGATGGCCGGGACCAACGTGGTGCTGGCGCCGCAGGCCGGACCGCAGCTGGTCGGGTCTGTCGAAGCACCTACCGAAGCAGGTCTTCCACCCCGTTGGTGAGCCGGACGACGTAGAAGCCGGAGTTCGTGTCGGTGTACCAGACGGACTCGTTCGCCGGGTCCCAGGCCGGCTCGGACATCGCGTAGGAGCCGGTGCCGAAGACCTTGGTCGGCGTGACCACCGGCTTGTTGAAGTACGCCACCTCGCGGGGGTGCTCGACGTCGCGGATGTCGAAGAGCCGGAGACCGGACAGGATCATCGAGCAGCCCGCGATGTCGGGATTGTCGCGCGTCGGTACGCCGCAGTAGTGGGCGGCGTAGCCCTGGGCAGGGAACGACGCGCCCGGGTCCTGGAACTGCTCGTCGGTGCGGAGGTCAGGCTGGTGCACCGCCAACCTGATGTCCGAGACGATCACCGGGTGCCGCGGGTCGTCGACGTCGATGATCCGGGCAGCGCCGACCGGAGCGTGCCTGAGGTCGGACAGGCCCTGGGCGGAGAACAGGTCGACGAACTCGTCGACCTCGAAGAGGTACTGATGCCCGTCGCGGGTGAACGGCTCCGCCACCTGCGGGATCGACACGCCGTGCCACGTGATCGTGGACAGGACCGGCACCTGTGGGTGCGGGACGCGGTCCTGGATCTGGCTCACGTCCAGAACCCGCAGGCCACCACCGGTGAGGCCGCTGAGCGTCGGGTTGCCGATGTGGGCGGCGTACAGGGTGCGGCCGTCGTCGCTGAGCCTCATCCCGTGGTACTGCACCCCGAGCTGCTGGAACAGGGTGTGCGGGTGCCGCGGGTCGGTGAGGTCGATCGCCGCGAACCCGGCGGCCGCGCCGGAGGCGTACCAGGTCCGTCCGTCCGGCGAGAACCCGCTCTCGTGCCCGAAGAGGCTGGAGAGCGTGGTCGACAGGTGCTGCGGGTGCCGGCAGTCGGTCTTGACGTCGTACACGTCGAGGATGCCGGGCAAGGTGGCCGCCGTGCCCATCTCGGCCGCCAGGAGTCCCCGGGGCTCGTTGACCAGCAGGGACTCGTGGGGGCTCAACATCGCCGGAGTGGTCAGGTTGGCGGTGCGCACGGGGTGGGCCGGGTCCGTCATGTCGAGCACGACGACGCCCTGGCCATCGCCGGTCAAGATGCCCTGCAGGACGTCGCGGCCGATCAGCAGCGTCGAGTCGTAGAACGCACAGGTGTGTCCCTGGGAGTCGGTGTAGCGCAACGTCTTGAACCCGCCTGAGCTGCCCTGGTGGCCCACCTCCTCGGTGTTGCAGGTGTAGCCCTCGGCGGCGCGACCGGAGTCGTAGTCCGCCTTCGGGACCCGCCCCTGGATGGAGGTCTCGGGCATCGACCCGGGGCCGCAGTCGGCGGTCGGCACGGAGGGTGCCGGCCCGGGATCGGTGGCTCCGAAGCTGCCGCTGGCAGCCCAGCCGAGGCCGACCGAGACCACCAGTGCGAGGACGAGGAGCAGGCGGCGCGCCGGAGCGCGGCGGGTGGGAGGGGTCCCGAGCATGGCGTGACACTACTCACGCGGCGCGATTGGTGCTACCGCCGGTTCCAGTAAATGGTCCGGCCGCTACTCGGTGGCCAGGCGGACGCCGAAGGCCACGAGCACCGCGGCCGTCGCGGTGTCGAGCCGGCG
>JAEKKP010000138.1 GCA_019510315.1 Propionibacteriales bacterium | reverse complement strand
TTCTGGTGGGGCTAGCGACCTCGCCGGGCGCGCCAGCGGACCAGCATGTCCGCCATCTCGACGGACATGAACTCGAGGAACTCGCGGGTCTCCTCGACGCGTTCCGCTCCCCTGCCCGCCAGCGCTCCGCTGCGCAGGGCTCGCTCGCACGCCTGGATGAGCGGGCGGTAGGCGACCAGCTCGGCCTCGAAGACCGGAGCCCACACCTCGTCGCCGAGACCGAAACGGTCCACCCGCTCGCCGGTACGTCGCGTTCGCCGTACCAGGCTGAGTGTGCTGAGGTATCGCACCGCACCGCTGATCGCCGCGGGGCTCACCCTCAGCCGGTCGGCCAGCTCGCGCGCGGTCAGCGACTCCTCGGGCGCCGCGAGCACCACGGCGAACACCCTCGCCGGCATCCGCGGGAAGCCCAGATCGGCCAGCATCAGCGCGAACTCCTCCACGAACGCCGGCAGCTCCGGCTGACTCGAGTCCTTCCGCGCCATGCCCGAATGCTAGTCGACCCTTAATCGATTTCACACATTTGTGAAATCGTTGTACCGTCGCCGACATGGACTCGGTCATCGACATCCAGGACCTCGTCAAGACATTCGGTACGACGCGCGCGCTCGACGGCCTCGACCTGCAGGTGACGCCCGGTGAGGTGCACGGCTTCCTCGGCCCCAACGGCGCCGGGAAGTCCACCACCATCCGGGTGCTCCTCGGCCTGCTCCATGCCGACTCGGGCGCCGTACGTCTCTTCGGCGGAGACCCGTGGAAGCAGGCAGCCGAGCTGCACCGGCGGCTGGCCTACGTCCCCGGCGACGTGAACCTCTGGCCGAACCTCACCGGCGGTGAGGTGATCGACCTCCTCGGCCGGCTGCGAGGCGGGATCGACGAGGCCCGACGCGCTGACCTCGTCGAGCGCTTCCAGCTCGACACCACCAAGAAGGGCCGCGCGTACTCGAAGGGCAACCGGCAGAAGGTCGCCCTCGTGGCCGCCCTGTGCTCGGACGTCGAGCTGCTGGTTCTCGACGAGCCGACCTCCGGGCTCGACCCGATCATGGAGTCGGTGTTCCAGGAGTGCGTCGACGTCTTCCGCGACGGCGGCGGCACCGTGCTGCTGTCCAGCCACATCCTCGCGGAGGTGGAACGACTGTGCGACCGGGTCAGCATCGTCCGTGAGGGTCGCGTCGTCGAGTCGGGCACGCTCGCGCAGCTGCGGCACCTGACCCGCACCTCGATCCACGCCGAGCTCGCCTCGCCGGCCACCGGGCTCGACGGCCTGCCCGGCATCCACGGCCTTGTCGCCGAGGGCACCCGCGTCGACTTCGAGGTCGACACCGACAGTCTCAGCGACGTGCTCGCGAAGCTGACCTCGATCGGCGTGCTCACCTTGACCAGCCAGCCGCCCACGCTCGAGGAGCTCTTCCTGCGGCACTACGGCGACGAGGTGGTGGCGGAGTCGGCCGACGTGCAGGAGGCCGCACGGTGACCGGCACTGCCACCTTCCTGCGCACGTTCCTGCGGCGGGACCGCTGGATGATCTTCTGGTTCCTCGTCGGCACCACCGTCCTGTACTGGTCGCAGGCCGTCAGCGTCGACGGGCTCTACACGACCCAGGCCGAGTTCGACAAGGCCGCCGCGACCATGAGGGACAACACCGCCTTCATCGCGATGGCAGGTCCGCCGCGCGCGCTGAACACGACGGGCGGCCAGGTCACCTGGCAGGCCGCAGCGTTCGGGGCGATCGTCGTGGGGCTCATGGTCATGTTCCTCATCGGACGGCACACCCGCGCCGAGGAGGAGTCCGGTCGCGAGGAGCTGCTTCGTGCAGCCGTCGTGGCGCGCACCGCGCCGATGACCGCGGCCCTGCTCACGGCGATGATCGCCAGCGCGATCGTCGGTGCCGGTGTGACGGGCTCCCTGATCGCCTATGGTCTGCCTGCGGCGGGGAGCATCTCACTGGGTGTCGGCCTGTTCCTCTTCGGCTGCGCCCTCGCCGCCGTGGCCCTCCTCGCGGCGCAGCTCACGTCGAGCACCCGAGCGACCTACGGCCTCACCGGCGCGGTCATCGGCGTCGCGTACGGGCTTCGCGCGATCGGTGACGTGAGCGGCGGCGGGCTCTCGTGGGTGTCGCCGATCGGGTGGTACCAGTCGATGCACGCCTTCTCAGGTGAGCGCTGGTGGCCCGCAGTCTTCCTCGTGGTCATGGCGGGTCTGAGCGGCGTCGCGGCGTACGCCGTCTTCGACCGTCGCGACTACGGTGCCGGAGTCCTCGCGACCCGGCCGGGACCCGACCGGGCGCCGGCATCGCTGCGCACCAGCCTCGGCCTCGCGTGGCGCCTCCAACGACCGAGCATCGTCGGCTGGACGTTGGGCGTCTTCCTCGGCGGCATCGGCTACGGGTCGATCGGCGACGACGTGAACTCGGTGATGGGCGACTCGCAGTACTCCCACGACATCTTCGGCGCGGCCGGGCCAAACCTCGTCGACTCGTTCTACGCCGTCGCGGTCCTGATGCTCGTGCTGATCGCCAGCGGCTTCACCGTGTCGTCGGCCCTGCGCCCACGCGCCGAGGAGGACGCAGGCCGGGTCGAGTCGCTGCTCGCGACTGCGTTGCCCCGACGTCGGTGGTTCCTCGACCATCTCGCTGTGACGCTGACGGGGACCCTGCTCGTCATGCTCGCCGCAGGTCTCGGGATCGGAGTCGGCTACGCGCTCGTCACGGGCGACGGCGGAGCGGTCGGCCGGCTCACCGGAGCGACCTTCGCCCAGCTGCCGGGAGTCCTCGTGCTGGGTGGGCTGGCGCGGCTGCTGACCGGCTTCGTCCCGCGGTGGGCCATCGCCGCCTGGCTCGCGGTGGCGTTCTGCGTCGTGGTGCTGCTCTTCGGCGAGGTGCTGAGATTCCCGCAGTGGGTGGTCAACGTCTCGCCGTTCAGCCACCTGGCCTCCGTGCCGGCCGACACGATGGCGTGGGGTCCGTTCGTCGCGGTGGCGGCGCTCGCGGTGGCGATCAGCACGGCCGGAGTGATCGGTTTCGGGCGGCGCGACATCCGCTGAGGCACGATGCGCGGAGGCACGCCCCTCAGGTGAGCAGCGCCTCCATCTGTGGCAGCTGTCGCTGCAGCGCCCGGAGGTACGGCGCGACGCTCGGGTGGTTGAACTTGCCGTGCAACGCCCCCTCCCCCGGCGCGACCCGTGACAGGGCCCATTCCGCCCGGCTGATCGCCGAGAAGATGCACATCACCGTTGCTGCGAGCCGGATCGCCGCTGCGTCCTCGGCGGACGTCGCCCGCAGCTGCCGGACACCGTCGAGGAACGCGCCGAGCAGCACCTCGAAGTCCTCGCGGGTCGACAGGGCGTAGTACCCGAGATCCGTGCCGATCGGCCCGATGCCGAAGCCCTGCCAGTCGACCGCCAGGACGCCCTCGTCGTCGCCCACGGCGTAGTTCGCCGGGAAGTTGGTCGGCACCGCGTCGCCGTGGAGGCGGCCGGCGGGTGCGGCGGCGTACTCGCCGAGCCAGTGGCCGCGTCGGCTCCAGAGCAGGTCGGCGACATCGGCCATCGGCGTGCGGGCGAGCGTCGGCCAGCCGCCGCGCTCCTCCGCCATCGCCAGCCGGTCCAGGAGGGTGCGCCGGGCCGCCCACGGCACGTCCTCGTACGCCGCTGCGGCGAATCTCCCGAGGGCGTGCGCGACCTGGAGCGCCGGCGGCGGTACGTCGACGAGCTCCGCGGACCAGAGCGTGACGCCCTCATCGTCCTCGTCGACCCGGAGGAACTCCGCCGACCGCAGACCCGGCCCGTCGACCGTGTTCGGCGCCAGCGCCACCTCGGCCTCGCGCCGCCAGTAGCCGGCGTGCGTCGGCTCGGACAGGACGGCCGGGTCGTCCTCGGTCGGGCGGCCCAACCTCTTCACGACGGCCGGCCGGCCGCGCACCTCCGCCCGCCAGAGGCCCACGGTCGCCGGGCCGCCACCGGGGCGCAGCGGCGTCCAGCCGGGCTCGGGCTGCCACATGGCGTCTCCGCTCGTCGTCGGCGCGGTCTGGAGCCGATCCTGACAGAGCCTGCGCTGCCGACGAGCACCTGACGTTTCGCGTGTTGCGTATCAGGAAGCCGCACGGGCCCTCGTTCCCACCAGACCGGATCGGTCTCGGGCGGCCACGCGGTCCTGCCCGAACGACAGGAGGATCACCCATGAGGAAGCTCGGCAGGACAGGTTCGACCTTCGGCACCGTCGTTGCGGCGTCCGTCGTGATCGCGGTGGCATCGACCGGTGGCGCCGTTGCCAGTGGCCTGATCACCAGCGCGAAGATCAAGAACAACACGATCAAGAGCATCGACGTCCGTGACGGCAACCTGACGGGGGTCGACGTCGCAGACGGCTCACTCAGCGGCGCCGATGTCGCAGATGGTTCGATCACCGGCGGAGACGTACAGGACGGTTCGCTCACCGGCGCGGACATCAATGGCGCGACGGACGGCATGATCAAGGCAGCCGCGAAGGTGAGCAGCGGTGGTGTCCTCGAGAACTCATTCACCCGGCTCGGCGGCGCGATCACTTCTTCGCAGAACGGTACTGGGGACTACACCATCAACATCCCAGGGGCGACCGGGAGCACCAACGACAAGATCGTCGGAGTGACGGCCTACAACTCCCTTGCGGAGTGCAAGCCCTGGCTCGGCTCGGGCACGACGATGACCGTCACCTGTTGGGACACCAACACCCAGACGCCACGGAACGCTTCATTCTCGGTCTGGCTGATCAAGTAGCGAGCACGTGGAGCCTCGGCGCGGCCTCCGCGCCGAGGCTTCGCACCTTGATCGGTCAGCCGTTCGTGACATCGATCCTCACCGAGCAAGCGTCCCGGATCGCGCGTTCGAGAACACCACGTCGCGGATCCGGGACGGTCAGGAACGCACCGCTCACCTTGGCCGCTGAACCGCGCAGCCGCGGGTCCTCGAGGACAGCGGTCACTGCGGCGTGGTCGCCCCCGACCACCAGGAGCGGCACCGCCGGGACGATCCGCGCGGCATGATCCGCCGCCGCCTCGTACGCCGCCCGCGCCTGGTTGTCGCGCCGACGGGCGAAGCGTTGCTGGCTCTGCCCCCCGGCCTTCGTGCGTCCCTGCACGTGCCGCTGGCCGACCTTGGAGTCGACGATCGTGTCGCCCTCCAGCCGCGCAATCGCGAAGCCACCCTTGCGGACGAGGAGGACCCCCCACTCGTTCGGCGGCTCAGCGGCGAGCTCCAGGGCATCGGCCGTCGGTTCGAGCACACCTCGGTCGAACGGTGGAACCGCGTCGAACCGGGACCCGTCGTCGGCCTCGCCGTGCAGGCTCCCGCCGACCACGCTCAGAGCCGTCCTACCGTGGCGCTCCTCGAAGTTCGCAAGCCACGGCCTGATCCGCGCACGCGGAACCAGGACGTCGGGCACGAGCGCACCCTAGCCGGAGCGGACGATCTGGGTTGTGTCGCGGGCTACGACAGAACCCGATGCCTTGGTCGGGGATCTGCCACTGGCCGCGACACAACCCGACGCCTTGGTCGGGGATCTATCACTCGCCGCGACAGAACCCGCCGACTCGTTCGCCGAAAGACGACTGAGGTCTCGACCCGCCGTTCGCGGTTCGCAAGCTCACCGCGAGGCTCGCTCGACCTCTTCGCGTTGTGGGTGCGCTCGTTCCTCGCTCACCCACAGCTCAGACATTGAACCCAAGGGCTCTCAGCTGCTCGCGGCCGT
>JAEKKP010000137.1 GCA_019510315.1 Propionibacteriales bacterium | reverse complement strand
AGGTCGGCACCGGCGCTGATCTCCTTGATCGCGAGCTGGCGGTTCTGGGTGGCGTAGCAGATGTCGTCGCTCGGCGGGTCGAGCAGCTCGGGGAACCGCGCGCGGATCGCATCGACGGTCGCCATCGTCTCGTCGACCGACAGCGTGGTCTGCGAGAGCCACGCGACCTTGGACGGGTCGCGGACGACGATGTCGGGCACGTCGTCCGGACTCTGCACGAGCTGGATGTGCTCGGGCGCCTCACCCGCAGTGCCCTCGACCTCTTCGTGTCCCTCGTGGCCGATCAGGAGGATGTCGTAGTCCTCGCCGGCGAACCGCTTGGCCTCGTGGTGGACCTTGGTCACCAGCGGACACGTGGCGTCGATGGTCTTCAGGCCGCGCTCGGCCGCCTCGGCGTGCACCGCCGGCGAGACACCGTGGGCCGAGAACACCACGGTCGCACCGGCGGGCACCTCGGACAGCTCCTCGACGAACACCGCGCCGCGAGACTCCAGGTTGGCCACCACGTGCTTGTTGTGCACGATCTGCTTGCGCACGTAGACCGGTGCGCCGTACAGGTCCAGCGCCTTCTCCACCGTGATGACGGCCCGGTCGACACCCGCGCAGTAGCCGCGCGGGGCCGCGAGCAGCACCGCGCGCTCCGCCTCGTCGGGCGGGAGGACGGCTGGGTTCCCCAGGTCTGTGGTCACGCGGGCAAGTCTAGGCGGCGCAGCTCAGGCTTCGACGGGTCGTCGTGCCCGACCACGACATCGGCCCGCGCAACGGGTCGCTCCTCGTCGAGGTAGATCCGACAGGCAGCCAGGTAGCGGGCGTCGTACGCCGCTCGTGCAGCATCGTCTCCGCCGAGCTGCTCCCGGTCCCGCGCGACGCCGCGTGCCCGCGCGATCGCGAGGTCCGCGTCCAGGAACACGACGGCGTCCCAGTGGTCGCGCAGCCCGCCGCGCTGGAGAAACGTGCAGTCGAAGAGCACGACCGAGTTCTCCGACGCCCGCGCCCAGGCATCGTCGACGACCGCGTCGGTCTCCAGATCGTGGATCCGAGTCGCATAGCGCCGCGAGCCGCCGGGACCCAGTGGAAGGAGCACGTCGGTGACGAGCCGGTCGAAGTCATAGGCGTCGTCGTAGTAGCCGCGCGCCGGGTCCTTGCCGCGGCGGCGGACCTCGCGTACGTGGTGGAAACCGTCCGAGTCCAGCTGCACGGCGTCGCGACCCGTTCGTGCCAGGGCGCCGACCAAGTCGCGCGCGAATCGCGTCTTGCCCGCGCCACACACGCCGTCGACGCCGACGCGGAGCGGATGGCCGGGGGACAGCGCACCCAGCCGCCGGGCGAGCAGATCCATGAGGTCTTCGCGTTCCACGGGTGGCAGTCTGCCGCTCACCGTCCACGGGCACGTCTACAGTCGGCCCGTGGCCCTGGAGACCTCCCCCGAGCAGCCGGCACCGGTCCGGCAGATCGTCGGCGCGATCGGCCAGTGGGTCGACCGGCTCGGCGCGGTCTGGGTCGAGGGTCAGGTGATCGGTCTGAACCGCCCGGCTGGATCGGGCACCGACTTCATCCGGCTGCGCGACAAGCTCGCCGAGGTGTCGGTGGACCTGACCGCCCCGCGTGCAGTGGTCGACTCGCTGCCCAGTCCGCTCGTCAACGGCGCCCAGGTGGTCGTCCATGCCAAGCCCACCGTCTATCCGGCGCGCGGCTCGTTGTCGTTGCAGGTGCGCGAGATCCGGCTGGTCGGCGAGGGTGAGCTGCTCGCGAGGCTCGAGCGTCGCCGGCAGCTCCTCGCTGCCGAGGGCCTCTTCGCCCTCGAGCTCAAGCGGCCGCTGCCGTTCCTCCCCCGCCGGGTCGGCCTGGTCACCGCAAAGGCCTCGGCCGCCGAGAAGGACGTCGTCGAGCACGCGCGACGTCGCTGGCCGGGCGTCGACTTCGCGATCGAGTACGCCGCCATGCAGGGTGTGAACTCGGCGGCCCAGGTGATCGACGCACTCCGCAAGCTCGATGCAGACCCGACCGTCGAGGTCGTCGTGATCGCCCGCGGCGGTGGCTCCGTCGAGGACCTCCTGCCGTTCTCCGACGAGGCACTCATCCGCGCGGTCCACGCGGCCAGGACGCCCGTCGTCTCGGCGATCGGCCACGAGCCGGACAGCCCGCTCCTCGACCTCGTCGCCGACCTGCGGGCTTCCACGCCCACCGATGCGGCCCGCCGGATCGTCCCCGACGTCGCGGAGGAGTCCCAGCGGGTCGTGCAGGCGCGCGAGCGGATGCGCCGGTCGATGCGACACCGGCTGGCGACCGAGCAGCAGCACCTCGACGCGCTCCGGAGCCGGCCGAGCCTGGCCGACCCGCGCAGCGGCCTGGCGGCACGCGTCGACGAGGTGGTCGCCCTGCGCGCGCGCAGTCGCCGGGTGCTCGGGCACGTGCTCGACCGGGCGGACGACGACCTCGGCCACCAGCTGGCCCGGGTCCGCGCCCTCTCGCCCCTCGCGACGCTGCGCCGCGGCTACGCGGTCCTGTCGGACGCCGACGGCAGGCTGTTCAGCAGCGTCGAGGGCGTCAGGGCCGGACAGTCGGTGACCATCCGGGTCGCCGACGGACGGATCGGCGCCACCGTCGACGACGTCGAGCCGATCCCCCTGCCCGCGACTGCACACGAAGAGGAAGCCGATGCCTGAGTCCGCGAAGGACGACCAGCTCAGCTATGAGGAGGCTCGCGACCAGCTCGTCGAGGTGGTCCGCACGCTCGAGCAGGGCGGCACCACCCTGGCGGAGTCGCTGAGCCTGTGGGAGCGCGGCGAGGAGCTGGCCAGGATCTGCCAGACCGCCCTTGACGGTGCCCGCGAGCGCCTCGACGCGGCGCTCGGCGACGCCTGAGCGGGTTTCGACAGGCTCAACCAGCGGCGCCGTGGACGGTGCCGGCGGTGAGCGATCCCGCGAAGTCCCGGATCGCGTCCTGGGCTGCCGACCCGCCCACCAGCACCGACTCGGCCGGCTGCCCGTCGACCGGCACCGACCGGACGAGCGCGTAGTCGCCGCCGGAGTCGGTCCACGTCTGCCAGGTCTCACCCGCGACCGACACGTCGTCGCCGCGCACGGCGTTCTCGTCGACGTACTGCTGGGCGAGATCCTGCGTCGAGGCGCGTGACTCCTCGATGCCGACGTATTTGCCGGTGTCCGTGAGCATGCCCAGGTGCCAGTGCGCCGCCGCGCCGGCTCCGTAGTCGACCGACGTCGCGCGCCAGCCGGACGGCAGCTTGGCAGGGGCGAAGACCATCAGCTGCTGGTCGGTCCGCCCCGCCTTCACCCAGGCGGCCCAGTCGACGGTCTGGATGGGCGTCGCCTTCTGGCCGGACCCGCCGATCTTCACCCAGACGAGCCCGATGGCCACGACGACGATCAGAGCGCCGACCATGCCCGCGACCGACCGTTGGGTGCGCGGGTTCACGGTCTGGCTCATGCCCTCCATCCTGCCAACCGGCCCGTCGGTAGCCTCACCCGGTGGTCGATGCGGTGCGGGACCTGGTGCCGATGGCGGCACTGGGGGTACTCCTCGCGGTCGCCTACCTGCACCCGCCCGAATGGGTGGAGGCCGCCATCGGGATCGGCGCTGCCGCGGCCGCGCTCGGCACGGGCCGGCTCGACGACGGCGGGCTGCGCACGGAGGTGGGGCGCCTCCTCCCCGTCGTGCTCTTCCTGATGGCGGTGCTCGTCGTGGCCGAGTGCTGCCGCGCTGCCGGCATGTTCAGCGCGATCGGCACCCGGCTGGCGTCGGCCGGCGGCCGGACGTTCGTGCTCGCGTTCGTCGTCGCCTCCGTGGTCACCGTGGTCCTCAGTCTCGACGCCACCGTCGTCCTCCTGACCCCTGTCGTGCTGGCCGCGGCGGCCGCGACCCGGGTCTCAGCGCGCCCGCTCCAGCTCGTGTGCGTCCGGCTGGCCAACAGCGCTTCCTTGCTGCTGCCGGTCTCGAACCTCACCAACCTGCTCGCCCTGCCGCGCCTCGACATCGGGTTCGGCCGGTTCGCGCTGCTGATGGCGCCGGTCTGGGTGCTCACCCTCGTCATCGAGTACGCCGTGCACCGGGTGTGGTTCCGCACCGAGCTGCGAGTCCCCGGGTCCGGGCGCGAGGGCGTGTCCGTCGTACCGCTCCCCCGCGCTCCTCTGGTGGTGGTGACGGCGATGCTGGCCGGCTTCGGCATCGGCTCGATGGTCGGCGTCGAGCCGGCGTGGGTCGCCGGTGGCGCCGCGATCGTCCTCGGCACGCGCGCCGTCTTCCGCGGCGAGCTCGGGACGTGCCGCCTGCTGCGCAGCACGCATGCCTCTTTCGCGCTGTTCGTCCTCGGGCTCGGCGTCGTCGTCGCCACCCTCGGTCGCGGGCCGCTCGGCGACCTGTTGGGAGACCTGGTGCCGTCGAGCGACGGCGTCGCCGCGCTGATGGCGGTCGCGCTGCTCGGTGCCGTGACGGCGAACCTGGTCAACAATCTCCCGGCGACGTTGCTGCTGGTGCCGCTGGTGGCGCCGCTGGGCGTCGTACCGGCCCTGGCCACGCTCGTCGGCGTCAACCTCGGCTCCTCGATGACCTGGTCGGGGTCGCTGGCCAACCTCCTCTGGCGGCGGACCGTCCTGCGCAGCGGAGGCACCGTCGACAGCCGGGACTTCCACCTCGTCGGCCTGCTGGCCACGCCGGTCGCCATCGTCGGTGGCGTCCTGCTGCTGGACGCGTGGGCCCAGCTGGTGTGACCGCAGATTCGGCTGGCCATGGCCAGATAGGCCGAGCGCAGGGCGGGCGTAGGCTCGAATACGTGGTGCACACGGTGATGCGGCGGCTGTACAACCCGCGCAATCGTTCGTGCGACTGCGCTCCCGACTGCTGGTGCCAGCGAACCGCTCTCGGACGTGCGTTCAGGTGGTGGTTCCCCGGACGCCTCTTCGGGATGCCGCACAAGGGACGTCACTCAGCTGAGTGGAAACGCGCGCAGGCGTGATCCGAGAGTCGGTCGTCACCTGTCCCGCGTGCGGAGCGCAGGCGCGAGAGACGATGCCGAACGACGCCTGCCAGTACTACTACGCATGCACCGGCTGCGGCGTCACCCTCAAGCCCCTGCCAGGCGACTGCTGCGTGTTCTGCTCGTACGGCGACACCCCGTGTCCACCGAGACAACGCGAGCTCGTCTGAACCGCAGTTTCGGCGCCACCTGACGAAACCATCCGCAGTTGCGGCACAATGTCCGCGTGACCACGTATCGAGTTGCGGAGGCGGCGGACCTGCTCGGCGTCAGCGACGACACTGTCCGACGATGGATCGACCAGGGTCGGCTGGCGACCGTCCAGGACGCGGGCCGCACGGCCGTCGACGGCGAGGCGCTGGCCGGTCTCGCCGAGTCCCTCGCCGATGCGCCGGACCGTGACGGGCTCCGGTCCTCCTCGGTCAGTGCCCGCAACCGGCTGCCGGGCATCGTCGTCGCGGTCCGCAAGGACGCCGTCATGGCGCAGGTCGAGCTGGTCTGCGGTCCTCACCGGATCGTCTCGCTGCTCTCGACCGTGAAGTCGCTGGCCGTCCTGGCGGTCGGCGTCGTGCTCGCGGCCACGGCCGGTTGCGGTGCCGGCACCCCGGACCGCGGCCGGACGCTGACGGTGCTCGCGGCATCGTCGCTGACCGGCACGTTCACCGACCTGGCTGCGGAGTTCGAGGCCGAGCACCCGGGCGTGCACGTGAAGCTGGTCTTCGACTCGTCGGCGACGCTCGCCCAGATGGCGGTCGAGCGCGCTCCCGGTGACGTCTTGGCGACCGCCGACCGGAAGACGATGGACCAGGCCGTTGCCGACCACGGCACCGACGGCGACCCGACGCAGTTCGCGACGAACGAGATCGTGCTCGCCGTGCCGAAGGACAACCCGGCAGGCATCCACGCGCTCGCCGACCTCGACCACGGCGGCGTCGACTACCTGACCTGCGTGGCCACAGCACCGTGCGGTGCGGCCGCGCAGGCGCTGCTGGAGCAGGACGGCGTACGCCGCAAGCCGGTCAGCGAGGAGGTCGACGTGAAGGCCGTGCTGACCAAGGTCGAGGCCGGCGAGGCCGACGCCGGATTCGTCTACCGGACCGACGCGATCGCCGCGAACGACGACGTGACGGCGATCGAGGTGCCCGGCGCGGCCGCGACGCCGAACAGCTACTGGGTCGCGGCCAGCGCCGCCACCGCGAAGGACACCGACCAGCACGAGCTCGCCCGCGACTGGATCACCCTGCTCACCGGCAAGGGCAAGGCGGTGCTGACCGCCGCCGGGTTCGGGCCACCGGGATGAGCGACGCCGGCCCGCGCC
>JAEKKP010000027.1 GCA_019510315.1 Propionibacteriales bacterium | reverse complement strand
CGCGGTCCGGCGTGGAGAGATAGGTGTCGGTGATCGTCCGGTTCCGGTACTCGCCGGCGACCGCCATGATGCCCAGCACGAGCGTGAAGAGTGAGACGAGGCCGGCGTGGGCGAGTGCGTCCGGCACGGCATCGGCCGTGCGGAGGCTGTCCGAGGACATCACCAGGCCGGTGACCCCGCCGGCGACGACCAGCTGCGAGAGGGCCAGCAGCACGAGGGGGGCGCGAACGGTCCGGAGCTTGTAGAGCTCGAGATGGATGAGCGTTGTCATGGAGACGTCCTCAGCTGATCGGAGTGGTGAGCGCAAGGAAGGCGTCCTCGAGCGACTGGCCGCCCGCGTCGAGCTCGGCCAAGGGTCCGGCGAACCGCAGAGTGCCGGCGTTGATGATCACCACGTGGTCGGCGGTCTGGGCGACCTCGCTGAGCACGTGGCTCGAGACGAGCACAGTGCGACCTTGAGCGGCGAGGTCGCGCAGGAGCGTCCGCAGCCACGCCATGCCCGCAGGGTCGAGGCCGTTGGCGGGCTCGTCGAGCACGAGGTACTGCGGGTCGCCGAGGAGCGCGCCGGCGAGCCCGAGCCGCTGGCGCATACCGAGCGAGAACCCCCCGACGCGGCGGTGCTGCGCGTCGGTGAGCCCGACCTGCTCGATCACCTGGTCGAGACGCTCTGGCGAGGCCTCCGCTGCTCGCGCGAGCACCCACAGGTGGTCCCGTGCTCGCCGGCCGGGGTGGGCCGACATCGCCTCGACGGCGGCGCCCACGACGCGGCGCGGCTGCCGGAGGTCCCGGTAGCGCCGGCCGCCGACCAGTGCCTCGCCCGACGTCGGCGCGACCAGCCCCAGCAGCATCCGCAGCGTGGTGGTCTTGCCGGAGCCGTTCGGGCCGAGGAACCCGGTGACCCGGCCGGGAGGTACGTCGAAGCTCAGGTCCTGCACCGCCTCGATCGCACCGAACCTCTTCGTGAGCGAACGCATCGTGATGCCGTCGGCCATGCTGGTGTCCTTCCAGACAGTCGTTCGATACGAGACAGATGTCTCGGAACTGGAGTATGGTCACTGGCGACCCCCCAGGGTCAAGGCACAGATCGCGGCTGCTGTCCGGTACCGGACACGGCGGAGGAACTGTCCGGGAACTGACGGTGAAGGGAGGCGGACGATGCGCGAGGCGAGCACCGATCGACGGTCCGTGCGCACCCGGCAGCTGCTGATCGCGGCGCTCGCCGACCTGATGCACACGAAGCGCTACAGCGCGATCAGTGTGCAGGAGATCGCGGACCGTGCCGACGTCGGCCGCTCGACGTTCTACGCGCACTTCACCGACAAGGACGACCTGATGGTCCAGGGCGTGCGGCAGATGGTCGGCAGCCTGGAGCCCGGGCCGGCCGGTCCCACCAACACGCTGGCGCCGAGCCTCGGTCTGTTCCACCACGTCGCCGGGGCGCGGGACCTGAACCACTCGATGTCGCGAGGCCGACACCTGAGCATGTTCTACGACGCACTCCACGCTGAGCTGAGCGCCCTCTTCCTGGAAAGGCTCGCACCGCGGCTGCCCGGGAGGCCGACGAAGGTCGCACCCGACCTGCTGGCGTCGATGGTGGCCGGAATGCTGGTGACGGCCGCTCGGGCGTGGATGGAGTCCGGCACCGAGGTGCCTGCCGAGGAGGTCGATCGATCCTTCACGGTGGCGGCGGAGGCCGCGCTGAGGGCCGGGCTGCGGCCAGTCGACTGACGGCCGTGAGGCGCCGTGGGTCGCGCCCGTAGGCTTGGCCGCATGGGTCTCCTGATCATGCTGGCGATCGGCGCACTGGTCGTCTGGTGGGTGGTCCGGAACAACAAGCGCAAGGCCCTGGAGCGCAAGGCGGCCGAGCTCGAGCCGGTCAAGAAGCTCGCCTTCGAGGACGTCACGGCCCTCGGCGAGGAGCTGCAGCGGCTCGACCTCGAGCTCGCGGGACGCGCGCTCGTCGACGACGGCGAGCGCGCCGACTACCAGCGCGCGCTGGACGCCTACGAGAGTGCGAAGGCCGCGGCCGACCGGATGGCGCAGCCCGACGACGTCAAGCACGTCACCGAGATCATCGAGGACGGCCGCTACGCGATGGCGTGCGTCCGAGCCCGGGTCGCCGGCGAGGCGCTGCCGACGAGGCGGCCGCCGTGCTTCTTCGACCCGCGGCACGGCCCCTCGGTCGAGGACGTGGCGTACGCACCGGCGGGCGGTACGTCGCGCGACGTGCCGGCGTGCGCGCTCGACGCGGAGCGGGTGCGCGCGGGTGCCGAGCCCGACATCCGCAAGGTCATGGTCGGGTCACGCCGCGTGCCCTACTGGCAGGGCGGGCCGGCGTACCAGCCCTATGCGCGTGGCTACTTCGGCGGCTTCGGCCCGCTGGACTGGATCTTCATGGGCTTCATGTTCGAGGGCCTGGGCGACGGACTGGGAGCTCTCGCCGGCGGGCTCGGTGAGGGCATCGGCGCCATCGGCGACGGTCTCGGCGACGGCATCGGCTCGGTCTTCGACGGCATCGGGGACATGTTTGACTTCTGAGGCAGTTCACACCACGACGATCGGCGACCACGGGTCACCGATCGTGTTCCTGCACGGCCTCTTCGGCCAGGGCCGCAACTGGACCCAGATCGCCAAGGCGTTCGCCGGCGACCATCGGACCCTGCTCGTCGACCTGCCCCATCACGGCAGGTCGTCGTGGGACGACCACTTCGACTTCGTCGAGATCGCCGACCAGGTCGCCGGCCTGCTGTCGGCGGACGACCCCGTGGCGCTCGTCGGCCACTCGCTGGGCGGCAAGGTGGCGATGGTGCTGGCACTTCGCCATCCGGAGCTGGTCGAGCGGCTGTGCGTGGTCGACGTGTCGCCGGTCGGCTACGGGACGGGCAGCGAGTTCGCCGGCTACATCAGTGCGATGCAGGGCCTCGACCTCTCGACGCTCCGCCAGCGCGACGACGCGGAGGCGGCGCTCGAGGCCGCCGTGCCGAACACGACAGTGCGCAGCTTCCTCCTGCAGAACCTGCGGCGTGACGGGGACTCGTGGCGCTGGCAGGTGAACCTCGACGTGCTCGGCGCCGAGCTCGACGAGGTCACTGCCTGGCCGGACGACCAGCTGGAGGGTGTTGCGCCGTACGAGGGACCCGTGCTGTGGATCGGCGGTGCGCGCTCCGACTACGTGCGCGACGAGTACGCCGGCGCGATGGACCACTGGTTCCCCCACAACCGCCGGGTGACGGTGAAGAACGCCGGCCACTGGGTGCACTCCGAGCAGCCCGAGGTGTTCGTCGAGGTGCTGCGTCAGTTCACCGACTCGCGCTGACGAGACCGGTACGCCGCGACGGCGCTGCGGTTGCCGCACGCCGTCGAGCAGAACTTGCGGGAGCGGTTGCGGGAGAGGTCGAGGACGACGCCGTCGCAGTCCGCGTCGGCGCAGACCGAGAAGCGTGACATCTCGTCGGCCCGGATCACGTCGATCATCGCCATCGCCGTCTCCACCAGGATCCGGGTGTCGAGCGGGGCATCGGGGCTCACGGCGTGGATGTGCCAGTCGATGTCGCCGTGCCGGACGAGCTGCGGTACGGCGCCGCCCTCGGCCAGCATCCGGTTGACGGTGGCGACGGCGTCGTCGCGGCTGCTCGTGAACAGCGCCCGGAGTGTTGTGCGAGCCGGTGTAGACCCAGCGCTCGAAGTAGCTGTCGAGGTCCTCGACGGTGCTCATGGTGTCCGGGTCGAGCTCGGAGTTCGCGAGCTCGACGGCCGCGAGCAGCGACGCCTCGGTGTCATGAGTGAAAATCACGTTGACACATTACCAGCGCGAACCGTAGCGTCATGACCCATGGCGATCATGGCTGATGACATCCAGGCTCCGGCGGGCGCCTCGGCGCGTGTGGCCGGGCTCTGGTTCGCCGTGCTGTCGGCGGCGTCGTTCGGTCTCTCCGGCGCGCTGGCGAGCGGCCTGATGGACGCCGGCTGGACCGCCGGCGGTGCCGTCATCGTCCGGGTCGGCCTGGCCGCGGTGGTCCTGTCCGTGCCGGCCTGGGTCGCGCTCGGCGGCCGGTGGAGCCTGTTGCGTGCCAACGCCGGAGTCGTGGTTGCCTACGGCGTCTTCGCCGTCGGCGGAGCACAGTTCGCCTACTTCAACGCCGTGCGGCACATGGACGTCGGGGTCGCACTGCTGATCGAGTACACCGCGCCGGTCACGGTCGTGTGCTGGATGTGGCTTCGGCACGCGCAGCGACCCGGCCGGATCACGCTGGTCGGCGCGGTGCTGGCCGCGGCCGGCCTGGTGCTGGTCCTCGACCTGCTCTCCGGTGCCGATCTCAGCGCCGTCGGTGTCGCGTGGGCGCTCGTCGCGATGGTCGGCGCGGCGGTCTACTTCGTGCTCTCGGCGGGCGAGTCCGACCTGCACCCGCTCGTGCTGGCGGCGGCCGGGCTGTGGCTCGCAGCGATCGTGCTGCTGCTCGCGGGTGCCGTGGGCGTCGTACCGGTGCGGATGAGCGACGCCGACGTGACGTACGGCGACACGTCGGTGCCGTTCTGGCTCCCCGTGCTCGCGCTCGGCGTGGTCACCGCGGCCATCGCCTATGTCAGCGGCATCGCGGCGTCGCGCCGTCTCGGCCCACGACTGGCGTCGTTCGTCGCCCTGCTCGAGGTGCTCTCCGGGCTCGTCTTCGCCTGGCTGCTCCTCGACCAGGTGCCCGCGCCGGTGCAGGTGGCCGGTGGGGTCCTCGTGCTGATCGGGATCGTCGTGGTCAAGCTCGGTGAGCCGGCCACGCCCGTCACCGGGCGTCCTGCCGCCTGACCCACACCTCGCGCACGATCAGGAGGATCGCGGCGGCGGTCGGGATCGCGAGGAGGGCGCCGACGACGCCCAGCAGGGCGGCGCCGATCAGGGCGGCGATGACGGTGAGCGCGCCGGGGATCTCCACCGAGCGCGACATCACGCGCGGGTAGATGACGTAGTTCTCGATCTGCTGGTAGGCCACGTAGAAGATGACGCTCACGATCCCCGCCTTCGGGTCCGTGGCGAACGCGATTGCGCAGACGATGATCGCGCCGAGGGTCGCGCCGATCATCGGGATCACGTCGAGGATCGCGACCACGAGGGCCAGCGCGACGGCGTACTCGGCCAGCCCGATGATCACCAGGAAGACCAGCGTGCTGATGCCGGCGCACAACGCGATGATGAAGGCACCGGAGACGTAGCCGCCGATGCTGCGGACGATCTGGTCGCCGAGCTTGCTGACCCGGTCGCGCCGCGAGGCGGGTGCGAGCTGGTAGAGCGAGGTCTTGATCTTCGGCAGCGCGGCGAGGAAGTACAGCGTCAGCACCACGACGATGAAGACGTTGCCCAGCAACGAGAGCACCTTGAGCCCGACGTTGAGGGCGCCGCCGAAGACGGTCTTGGCCAGGTCGCCCGACGCGATGTAGTCCTTGGCCTTGTTGACCAGGTCGTACTGGTCGTTGAGGTCCTGGATCTGCTTGTTGTGGGTGAGCTGGTCGAGCCAGCCGGGCGCGTTGTCGGTGATCGTCGTGACCTGGTCGGTCACGACCGGCACGATCGCGAGGATGAACAGCGCGATGGTCACCAGGACGCCGGAGATCACCACGAGCAGGGCCCAGGGTCGCTTGAGCCCATGGCCCATGAAGTACTCGACGATCGGGTTCAGGCCGGCCGCGAGGAACATCGCGACCACTACGAGGATCAGCACCGAGCCGATCTCGAGGAACCGGGTCGCCAACCAGTAGGCGACGAACAGGCCGAGCCCGCCGAGCAGACCCATGTAGAACGGCGTGTGCTCCAGCGGCGGACCGGGCTCCCCGTACGGCGAGGGTGCCGGCTCCGGATCGGCGGTCGGCTCCGCGGACTCGTCGGTCATGTCCGGGAACCTACCGAACGGCTACCCCTCGACGTCCGACCCGGTCGGGTCCGCGTCGGCCGCAGTCGCGTCCGAGTCGTCCTGGGCGAAGCCGGAGACGACGTCCTTGAGCGCCGAGAGCTGCGCGACGATGCCGTCGCGACGCTTCGCCATGCGGTCGACCTCCGCACGGATGGTGGCGAGCTCGCGCTCGGCCTCCGCGTGACCGGTGGACCGGATGCTCTCGGCGTCCTTCTTCGCCGAGCCGACCATCTGCTCGGCCTCGCGACGCGCCTTCGAGAGCAGGTGCTCGGCCTCGGCCGCGGCCGAGTCGCGCAGCTCGTTGGCTGCGTTGGTGGCCGCGCGAGCGCGGTCCTCGGCGGCGTTGGCGCGCCCCTCGGCCTCCTCGACGAGGCGCTGCGTCTCGACACTCGCGGTGCTGTGGTGCTCGGCCGCCTCGCGGGCCAGCCGCTCGCGCTCGACGGCGAGCGTGCGGCGCGCCTCCTGGACCTCGCGGTCCACGGCGGCGCGGAGCTGCTCGGCCTCGCGGGCGGCGCTCGTGCGCTCGGCCTGGGTGGCCTGCTCGGTGGCGAGCCGGAGCTGCTCGGCCTCCCGCTTCGCCGCGGCCAGCTCGTCGTCGGCGTCGGCCTTGAGGCGGCGGCGCTCGGCGTCGATCTCGGCCATCGTGCGGGCGCGCAGCTCGTCGAGCTCGCCGAGCTGGACGAGGCGCATGTCGTCGGCGTCGCTCTCGGCCTTCGCCTTGATGGCGTCGGCCTCGCGGGTGGCCAGGTTGCGGACCTCGGCGGCCTGGGCGTTCGCCTGCTGGAGGACCTCCTCGGCCTGCTCCTCGGCGAGGCGGAGCATCTCGCTCGCCTTGCCACCGAGGCCGGCGTAGGACGGCGTCTCGTTCTCGGAGAGCCGCTCACGCAGGTCGGCGACCTGGCCCTCGAGGGCCTTGAGCCGTCCCTGGGCCTCGTTCAGGCTGGCGATCAGACCGGCCTTCTCGGCGGCCACGGTGCGCAGGTGACGGTCGACCGCGTCCTTGTCGTAGCCGCCACGGCGTACCAGCGGGAGGTTGGCGCCGGCGGTGGGCCGGGCGGGTGCCGCCGCGGCGTCGGCGGCCGGGGAGCCGGCCGCCGCGGAGTCGGCCGCGGGCGCTGCCGGGGTCTGGCTCGCCGACGCGGGCGCAGCCTGCTGCGGCGCCGACTTCTCGGCCGGCGGGCGGGCGGCGGGCCGGGCCTGCGCCGCTGCCGGCGCTGCCTTCTCCTGGACCCGTGGCATCACCTGGGTCGGGGCGTCCTCGTCGGACTGCTCCTCGTCGAAGATGGACAGGCCACGGTCTTCACTCATGAGATTCCCTCGTAGGTAGGCGTGCATCGATCCCAGGTCCGATGCGACAGTCTGCCCCGTGCCGCGGCGTAATCCCAAGGGGGACGGCCGCCGGTCTCGCCCTGCGGCGTGAAATCGCTGCTCAGACGCCGCGGAAGATGTTGATCTTGCCCTCGTGCTGAGCGCGGAGCTCCGCGTTGCGGATCCCGAGGCCCTCCTCGGGTGCGAGGCAGAGGACGCCGACCTTGCCCTGGTGGGCGTTCTTGTGGACGTCGAGGGTGGCCTGACCGACCTCGGTCAGCGGGTAGGTCTTCGACAGCGTCGGGTGGATCTTGCCCTGGGCGATGAGCCGGTTGGCCTCCCAGGACTCGCGGTAGTTGGCGAAGTGCGAGCTGATGATCCGCTTGAGGTTCATCCAGAGGTAGCGGTTGTCGTACTCGTGCATGTAGCCCGAGGTCGAGGCGCAGGTCGTGATCACGCCGCCCTTGCGGGTGACGAACACCGACGCGCCGAAGGTCTCCCGCCCGGGGTGCTCGAAGACGATGTCGATGTCCTCGCCGCCGGTGAGCTCGCGGATGGCCTTGCCGAGGCGCAGCCACTCCTTCGGATTCTGCTGGGTGCCCTCCTCGTTCCAGAACTTGAAGTCCATCTCGGAGCGGTTGATGACCTTGTCGGCGCCGAGGTTGCGGACGATCTGTGCCTTCTCCTCGTTGGAGACCACGCAGATCGGGTTCGCTCCACCGTTCAGCGCGTACTGGGTCGCGAAGCCACCGAGGCCGCCCGAGGCGCCCCAGATCAGGACGTTGTCGCCCTGCTTCATGTTGCCGCCGTTGCTCGAGACGAGCTGCCGGTACGCCGTGCAGTTCACCAGGCCGGGGGAGGCGGCCTCCTCCCAGGTGAGGTGCTCGGGCTTCGGCATCAGCTGGTTGGCCTTGACCATCGCGACATCGGCCAGGCCGCCGAAGTTGGTCTCGAAGCCCCAGATGCGCTGGGAGGGGTCGAGCATGGTGTCGTTGTGCCCGTCGGGAGCCTCGAGCTCCACCGACAGGCAGTGCGCCACGACCCGGTCGCCCGGCTTCCACTTGGTCACCCCGGCCCCGACGGCGAGCACGACGCCGGACAGGTCCGAGCCGACGACGTGGTACGGCAGGTTGTGCCTGGCCCCGAGGTCGGACTCGCGCCCGTAGCGCTCCAGGAAGCCGAAGGTGGAGACCGGCTCGAAGATCGAGGTCCACACCGTGTTGTAGTTGATCGCGCTCGCCATCACGGCGACGAACGCCTCGCCCGGGCCGAGCTCGGGCATGGGCACGTCCTCGACGTGGATCGACTTGCGGGGGTCCTTGTCGCGGCTCGCCATCCCTTCGAACATGTCCACCTCGTCCTTGTGGACGGTCGCGGCGCGGTACGACTCGGGAAGCTCGAGGCCGGCGAAATCCTCCGCAGAGGTGTCGTCGGCGAGGATCGCGTCGAGGATGTGCTGCACGTCAGGGCTCCTGATCGGTGGGAGGTTCTTGGCGGGCTTGCGCGGCGAATGTTACCGAGGAGTCACTCGCGGCGGGGCGTGGTGTGCGCGACATCTCACCGCCCTGCGGTGCGTCGTGAACCTGCCTCAGTGCGCGTCCGCGGCGGGCTCGACCAGCTCGACGAGCACGCCACCGGCGTCCTTGGGGTGCACGAAGTTGACCCTGCTGTTCGACGTCCCGCGCTTCGGGGCGTCGTAGAGCAGGCGCAGCCCGCGCTCGCGCAGGATCGCGGACACCTTCTCGACGTCGCGGACCCGGAAGGCCAGCTGCTGGAGGCCGGGGCCCGACCGGTCGAGGAACTTGGCGATCGTCGACTCCTCGTTGAGCGGTGCCAGCAGCTGGACACAGCCGCCGGTCGGGTCGGCATCGCCGCCGACGCTCATCATCGCCTCACGGACACCCTGCTCCTCGTTGGTCTCCTCGTGCACCAGCGTCATCCCGAACGCGGTCGAGTAGAGCTCGATCGCGGCGTCGAGGTCGGGCACGGCGACGCCGGCGTGGTCGATGCAGACGAAGAGGTGCTCGGGCAGGTCCAGGGGTGCTGAGGTCGACCCAGAGGTAGGCATGGCGCCCATCCTCGTGCAGCCGGGTCGCCGCCTCAACGAGGTGTGACGACGGCGACACTGCAACGACCGCGAGACCCCTCCCTGCGGGCCGGGTTGCTCGGTAGTGTCGTGGTGACTCACCGTTAACTTCCAGGAGGACCCATGTCCGGATCTGTCATCGTCGCCGGCGCGCGCACCCCGATCGGCCGCCTGCTCGGTGGGCTGAAGTCGCTGACCGCTGCCGACCTGGGTGGCCTCGCCATCAAGGGCGCACTCGAGAAGGCCGGCGTCTCCGCGGACCAGGTCGACTACGTGATCATGGGCCAGGTCATCCAGGCCGGTGCCGGGCAGAACCCGGCGCGCACGGCCGCCCAGAAGGGCGGCATCCCGATGAACGTGCCGTCGATCACGATCAACAAGGTCTGTCTGTCGGGTCTCAACGCGATCGCGCTGGCCGACCAGCTGGTCCGCGCCGGCGAGGTCGACATCGTCGTCGCGGGCGGCATGGAGTCGATGACCAACGCTCCCCACTTCCTGCCGAAGTCGCGCGAGGGCTTCAAGTTCGGCGACGTGAAGCTCGTCGACTCGATGGCCTACGACGCGCTCTTCGACCAGTTCACGCAGCAGGCGATGGGCCTCCTCACCGAGGAGTGCAACGCCGCGGCGCAGAACCTCACCCGTGCCGAGCAGGACGAGTTCGCCGCCCAGTCGCACCAGAAGGCCGCCGTCGCCTGGAAGAACGGTGTGTTCGACGACGAGGTGGTCCCCGTCGAGATCCCGCAGCGCAAGGGCGACCCGGTGGTGGTCAGCCAGGACGAGGGGATCCGCGGCGACACGACCGCGGAGTCGCTCGGCAAGCTGCCGCCGGCGTTCTCCAAGGAGGGCACGATCACGGCCGGCTCCTCGTCCCAGATCTCCGACGGCGCCTGTGCGGTCGTGGTGATGAGCAAGGCCAAGGCCGAGGAGCTCGGGCTCGAGTGGCTCGCCGAGATCGGCGCGCACGGCCAGGTCGCCGGCCCCGACTCGACGCTGCAGCTCCAGCCCGCGGCCGCGACCGCCAAGGCGTGCGAGAAGGAGGGCATCACGCCCGCCGACCTCGACCTGGTCGAGTTCAACGAGGCCTTCGCTGCGGTCGGCATCTCCTCGGCGCGCGAGCTCGGCATCGACAACGCGAAGGTCAACGTCAACGGCGGTGCGATCGCGCTCGGTCACCCCGTCGGGATGTCCGGCACGCGGGTCGTGCTCACGCTGGCGCTCGAGCTCAAGCGTCGTGGCGGCGGCGTCGGTGCGGCCGCCCTGTGCGGCGGTGGCGGCCAGGGTGACGCCCTGATCGTCCGTGTCCCCCAGGCGTAGGAACTCTGCCGATGTCCCCGGCCTGGTCGAGAAGGCCAGGTCCGGGGACGCGCGCTCCGTCGCCCGGCTGATCTCGCTGGTCGAGGACGCCTCGCCGCTGCTGCGCGAGGTGATGGCGGGCCTGGGCAGGGCGGCGAGCGAGCGGACCGACGGCGGCGCGCACATCGTCGGCATCACCGGCTCGCCCGGCGTCGGCAAGTCGACCTCGACCAACGCGTTGGTGGGAGCACTCCGCGCGGCGGGCAAGCGGGTCGGCGTACTGGCCGTGGATCCGTCGTCGCCGTTCTCCGGAGGCGCGCTGCTCGGCGACCGGGTCCGGATGCAGGACCATGCGCTCGACCGGGAGGTCTACATCCGGTCGATGGCCTCGCGCGGCCACCTGGGCGGGCTGTCCTGGGCGGCTCCGCAGGCGCTGCGCGTGCTCGACGCGGCCGGCTGCGACGTGATCCTGGTCGAGACCGTCGGAGTGGGCCAGAGCGAGGTGGAGATCGCCTCGATGGCCGACACGACGCTCGTGCTGGTCGCACCCGGGATGGGCGACGGCATCCAGGCGGCGAAGGCCGGCATCCTCGAGATCGGCGACATCTACGTGATCAACAAGGCAGACCGCGACGGTGCCGACCAGGTGCGCCGCGAGCTGCGGTCGATGCTGGCTCTCGCCGAGCGACGAGAGGGTGCCTGGAAGCCGGAGATCGTCAAGACCGTGGCGATGACCGGCGAAGGGGTCGACGAGGTGGTCGCGGCCCTCGACGCGCACCTGGCCCACCTGCGGGCGTCCGGAGAGCTCGAGGCCCGCCGCGTGCGCCGTGCCCGCGAGGAGATCGAGGCGATCGCGGTGACCTTTCTGCGTGAGCGGTGGGGCGACGTGCACGCGCGCACCGAGCTCGACGACCTCGCAGACCAGGTGGTGGCGGGACGCACCGACCCGTACGCCGCGGCCGACGAGCTCCTCGCGACCTACGCGGACTGACGACCGTGCCGACCAACGCTGCCGCGACACCGCGCGACCTCAACGGCCGGGTGGTGGTCGTCACCGGCGCCGGCCCGGGCTCGATCGGTCTGGCGACGGCGCGTGCGCTCGCCGACTGGGGAGCCGAGGTCGCCGTGAGCACGCGGAAGGACCCGGTCGACGGCTTCGCATGGCACTCCCTCGACCTGGCCGATCGCGCGTCCGTGCAGGAGTTCGCGGCCTGGCTCCTCGACCGGTACGACGGCCGGCTGGACGCCCTGGTCAACAACGCCGGCATCCATCTCGACCTGCGCTCGCGGTGGTCCGAACCTCAGCTGGTCGACGGCCACGAGATCCACTGGCGGATCAACTACCTCGGCACCGCCCAGCTGACCAGCCTGCTGCTCCCCGCCTTGCTCGCCAGCGCCGAGCAGACCGGCGACGCCCGGGTGGTCCACGTCGTCTCGAAGCTGCACGCCCGCGGCACCAACGCAGCGATGTTCGACGGCATCGAGCCGTACGACTCCTGGGCGGCGTACGGGACCTCGAAGCTGGCGCTGGTCCACCACGCCGCCGAGCTGTACCGCCACCACGGCGACGCGGGGCTGCGGGCGATGTCGGTCCATCCGGGCTCGGTGTTCACCCACATCGCCGATCGCGGCCTCGAGACCAGTCCGCTGCTGGGCCGGCTCCGGGCTCTGGCCCAGCCACTCGAGCGACGCGTGCTGCTGACGCCGGATCAGGGCGCCCAGACGACGTTGCACTGCGTCTCGGATCCCGACGCCGAGCACGGCTACTTCCGCCACTGTGCCGCGGTCGAGCCGTCGACCGATGCCCTCGACGTGGTCGCTGCCGGACGCCTGTGGGCCGAGACCGAGCGCTGGATCGACGAGGGGACGGCTCCGTGATCGCCGAGGGACCGATCATCCAGATCGCCTGGGTGACCGACGACATCGCCGCCACCGAGGTCTTGCTCCGCGAGCAGTTCGGCAGCGGGCCGTGGACCCGCATCCCCGACGTGCACTTCGACCGGGAGCACTCCCGGCTGCGCGGCGAGCCGCAGGAGTTCACGGCGCACGTCTCGCTGGCCTACGCGGGCGAGCTGCAGCTGGAGCTGATCGAGCCGGTCGACGGGAGGTCCGTGCACACGGAGTTCCTCGCCGACCACGGGCCGGGTCTGCACCACGTCTGCTTCGCCGTCGACGACCTCGCATCCGCGTGTGCGCGCGCCGAAGCGGCCGGAGTCCCGGTGCTGCAGACCGGCTCGATGATGGACGGCGAGATCGAGTTCGCCTACCTCGACGGGTCGTCGGGCGGCGCGCCGTACGTCGAGCTGGCCCGGATCGGCCCGCAGATGCTGGCGTTCTACGAGGCGATCCGCGCCGGCTAGCGACACGGCCCGGCGGGCGCGCCTCCCCGATCCACGCCGGCAGTGTTGGTAGAAACGTGGCGACGTGTGTGCGCGCCCCGGCCGCACTCGGGTGGACTCACCGGCGCGCACGACCGCAGACGATCGGAGCAGACGATGGCAGGCGTCCTCAAGAAGGGCATGGCCATTCTCGTCGTGGTGTTCATCGGCTTCTACATGTTCACCGACCCCAACGGCCTCGCGCAGACGACGAAGGACGGCGGTGCCGCCCTGTGGCAGGCACTCACCTCGCTGTTCGGCGCGCTCATCGACTTCATCAACGCCATCAAGTCCTAGGCCACGACGGTGGCCCTGCTCCCGCGCTTCCTCGTCGACCCGCAGATCGGGCGCCACCTGCTGCGTGACGAGGGCGAGGTGATCGTCGACGAGGTCCGCAAGCACTGGGTCGTGTACGTCGTCCCGGCACTGATCGCCGCCGCCGGCGTCCTGCTCCTCGGTGTGTTCCTGTTCGCGTCGGTGCAGGTCGCGTGGCTGCCGCTCGTCGCCGCACTCGCGCTGTTCGCCTGGGCGGGCTGGGTCGCGCTCGCCGCCAACATGGACCGCTTCGTGATCACCAACATGCGGGTGTTCCGGATCAAGGGCGTGCTCGCCCGCTCGCAGGCGACCATGCCGCTGGGCCGGATCCTGGACATCACCGTCGTCAAGCCGATGACCGGGCGGGTCCTCGGCTACGGCCACTTCACGTTCGAGTCAGCCGCCCAGGACCAGGGCCTGCGCGACATCCGCTTCGTGGGCGACCCCGACGGCCGCGACCTCGCGATCCAGCGCGTCGTGCAGCGGGCCGGCCTGCGTGGTGCGCCGCGGTTCAGCGCCTGACCCGCTGCAGCCGGAACCACTGCGGCGCCGTCTTCTTCAGCGGGCCGGGCATGCCGCTGGTGTCGGCGGGCTCAACCGCGGTGACCTTCCACTCCGGGAACGCGCGCTCGATCTCCGCCTGTCCGGCGCCGCGCGGGAGCAGCGGACGACCGCTCGGCCTGAAGGCGAGCATCAGCACCGTGGCGTCCGGTCCCGCGAGGGCGGTGACTCCTCCACCCATCGCGGCACGCTGATCGTCGTCGAGCCCGTGGAAGCAGCCGATGTCGAGGAAGAGGTCGACAGGTCCCTCGACGCCCGCTGCGCCGAGATCGGTGACGTCACCGACCACGAAGGTCGCGGACGCCGGCGTACGGTCGCGGGCCTTGGTGATCGCCCGCTCGACGGCGTCGATGCCGGTCGCGGTCCAGCCGCGCTCGGCGAGCTCGATCGTGTGGCTCCCGGTGCCGCAGCCGAGGTCCAGGGCGCGCCCGAACGGGTGAGTGCGGTCGGCCTCCTCACGGTCGAGGAGTCCGGAAAACTGCTCGGCGCCCGCCTCACCGGCCCGCTCCCACGGAGTGATCCCGACGCGGTACGCGATCTGGTAGCCGAGCGACATGGTGATCTCCTCAGATTTCGATCGGGTGATACCCGAATGAATATGCCCTACAGTGATCCCGATGACCGAACCTGTCAAGGCCCGTCCCTACCGGTCGCCGTTGCGTGCCGAGCGAGCGCGGGCGAACCGGGAGGCGATCCTGGGCGCGGCCCACCGGATGTTCCTCGCCGACGGCTACGCCCGGACCGCTGTCGCGGCGGTCGCGGCCGAGGCGGGCGTGAGCGAGGACCTGGTCTACAAGCTGTTCGGCAACAAGCGCGGGCTCGTCGTGGAGGTGCTGAACTTCGCGGTCACGGGAGTCGACGGCAGCCCGCCCGTGCTCGAGCAGGACAAGCCTCGGCAGGTGAGTGAGGAGAAGGACCAGCGGCGCCAGCTGGCGATGTTCGCCGAGGACATCAGCGACCGCACGAGCCGTGCCCGTCCGGTCGACGACGTGATCCGCTCCGCGGGCGAGGTCGATCCCGCACTGGCGGCCAAGCGCCAGGAGATGCACCGCACGCGGCTGTCGAACCTGCGGGCCTTCGTCGGCTGGGTGAGCGCCAACGGACCATTGCGCGCGGGGCTCGACGAGGAGGAGGCCGCCGCGACGGTGTGGACGGTCACGGGGCCCGACGTGCACCGGCTGCTCGTCGACGAGCTGGGCTGGAGCCACGACCGGTATCGCGCCTGGGTGCATTCGACGCTCGAGGCCGCCCTGCTGCCGTAGATTCTCCGCGTGCTGCCCTTCGACCCGATCGACGAAGCCGCCGCCCAGTGGGCCAAGCGCTGGGACGGCGTGCCCCAGATGCACGCGGTCACCTCGGTGATGCGCGTCCAGCAGCTCGTGCTCGGCCGCCTCGACACCGTGCTGCGGCCGCTGGGCCTTACCTTCGCGCGCTACGAGGCCCTGGTGCTGCTCACGTTCTCCAGGCGCGGGTCGCTGCCGCTCGGGAAGATGGGTGAGCGGCTCCAGGTGCACCCCACATCGGTCACGTCGATCGTCGACCGGCTGGAGGCGGCCGGGCTCGTCCTGCGCCGGCCCCACCCCGATGACGGCCGCGCGGTGCTGGCCGAGATCACCCCGGAAGGTCGGGCTCTGGTCGAGCAGGCGACGGCCGCCCTCGTCGAGGCCGAGTTCGGGCTCGGCGCCCTCGACGAGGCCGGCCTCCGGGCGCTCTCGGAGCTCCTGCGTCCGGTGCGCAAGGCGGCCGGCGACTACTAGGTCCGTATGGCTCGGGGGAGCCCCAGCGCGCAGAGCGCCACTGCGAGCGTGACGCCGACGAGGCACGCCAGGCTCACCTCGAACGCATGCGCCGCACCACGTGCCGCCAGCCCGAAGTAGACGTTGCCGATCACGGCGACGCCGACCGCGTTGCCGAGCTGCTGCAGCGTCGAGAACGTGCCGGAGACCGAACCCGCGTCGGCCGGCTCCACGCTCGCCATCACGGTCCCGACGAGCGAGGCCAGGGCGATCCCCATGCCGGCACCCGCCAGCGCCAGCCCGGGCGCGAGCCAGAGCACGGAGCCGCCGACCCCGATCTCCGCCACCGCGACGAGCTGGAGGGCGTGGCCCGCGGCGAAGACGACGCCGCCACCGACGGTCGCCCAGCGACCCCAGCGAGCGACCAGGGCGTTGGCGCGCCGGGTGCCCAGCATGTACGCGACGGCCAGGATGCTGAACACCAGGCCCGACGCGAGCGGCCCGAGGCCCCGGCCCTGCTGGAGGTAGAGGCCGAGCACCAGGAAGTACGACGCCATGCCGAGGAACAGCGCGGTCTGCCCGACGATGCCCACCGCGACCGGCCTCGAGCCGAGCGGACGGGCGTCGACCAGCGGCCGCCGGCCACGCGCCCGGAGGGTCCGGATCCGCACGGCGACGAGCACCGCGAGCAGGGCCGACCCGGCCAGGCTGGCCCAGGTCCACGCCGGCCAGCCCAGCCGGCGACCCTCCAGCAGCGGGAGCATCAGCGCGACGAGTGCGCCGGTGGAGAGGAGCACCTCGACGACGTCGACGTGTGCGCGCTCCGGGAGGCGGCTCTCCGGCAGCGTCCGCGGCGCGAGCAGGTACGCCGCCAGGCCGACCGGGACGTTGACGAGGAAGATCGTCCGCCAGCCCAGGCCGAGCAGGTCGGCGTGGATCAGCAGGCCGCCGACGAGCTGGCCGGACGCGGCGGCGACGCCCATCACCGTCGAGTAGGTGCCCAGGGCACGCAGGCGCCGCGGGCCGGCGTACACGTCGCCGATGAGGGAGAGCACGGTGGTGCTGACCGCCGCGGCCGCGACACCCTGCACCAGCCGCGCCTCGAGCAGGAAGCCGGCACTCGGCGCGAGGCCGCAGGCAGCGGAGCTCAGCACGAAGAGCCCGACGCCGCCGCGGAACATGCGACGCCGACCCCAGCGGTCGCCGAGCCGGCCGACGAGCAGGAGCAGGCCGCCGAAGGTGAGTCCGTAGCCGGCGACCAACCAGGCAAGGGTGGTGTCACCGGCGTGAAGGTCGACCTGGATCGACGGCAGCGCCACGTTGACGATGAAGAAGTCGAGAACGATGAGGAACGTGCCGCTGAGCAGCACCGCGAGGGGGAGCGGACCCGGCTCGGACGGTGTCGTGCCGACGGGTGCGGCGAGGGGGTGGTTGTCGAGAGTGGTCATGGCACCGTTGTCCGGTCTCCCCTGAGGGGAGAGTCAAGGACCATTTCCAGCCCGCGGAAAATCGTTGACCCTCCTGCAGGAGGAGGGTGCAGGGTTGCCGGCATGGCAGACCTGTTGAGCATCGGCGCGTTCTCGCGGATGACGTTCCTCACCGTGAAGGCGCTGCGCCACTACCACGACGAGGGCCTGCTCGAGCCGGCGTCGGTCGACCCGCACTCCGGCTACCGGTACTACCGGCCCGAGCAGGTGCCGACCGCCAGGTTGATCCGCCGGCTGCGTGACCTCGACCTGCCCGTCGACGAGGTGCGCGGGGTGCTGTCGGCACCGGACGACGCCACCCGCAACCAGGTGATCGTCGCCCACCTCGACCGGATGAGCCGTCAGCTGCAGGAGACCCAGGAGACGGTCGAGTCGCTGCGCCGCCTGCTCTCCGGGGGCGAGGAGCTCGAGGTGACCGAGCGCGACGAGCCGGCGCTGACGACGATGGCGATCCGGCAGAGCGTCTCGGGTGACGACGCCCTCGCCTGGTGGCTCGACGCCTTCGCCGAGCTGCACCGGGCGGTGCGCGTCGGCGGTCTGGTCAGGACGGGCCCGGACGGCGCGCTGTTCCCGACGAAGTTCTTCACCGAAGGGGTGGCCGAGCTGGTGGTGTTCGTGCCGGTCGAGTCGGCCGGTACGCCGACGGGCCGGGTCGAGGCCTTCGAGCTGCCTGGCACGCGACTCGCCGTGACGACGTACGACGGCCCGATGATCGACCTGGACGGTGCGTACAGCGCCGTGGGACAGGCCGTGCTGGAGCGTGCGACGTCCGCGGACGGGCCGGTGCGCGAGCGGTACTTCCCCCTCGGGGACGAGGACGACCTGCTAAACCACCGCACCGAGGTGGGCTGGCCGGTGCTCGCCTGACCACGATTTGGGAAGAATAGTAGGACGTCCTAGTATTTCGGTATGGCTTCGACAGGCTCCACCACCGAGCACGGCTCGACCACCCAGGACGGCTCGACCGCGGCGGAGCGCTGGCAGCAGCGGTACGCCAAGGCCCGGGTGCGCGACGCCGACTTCACCACCCTGTCGGGCATGGAGGTCGAGCCGGCCTACGGCACCGAGGACAGCGAGTGGCCCGGTCTGTTCCCTTTCACGCGCGGGCTCTACCCCTCGGGCAACCGCGGCCGCACCTGGACCATCCGGCAGTTCGCCGGCTTCGGCAACGCCCACCAGACCAACGAGCGCTACAAGATGATCCTCGGGCGCGGCGGTGGCGGGCTCAGCGTGGCCTTCGACATGCCGACCCTGATGGGCCGCGACTCCGATGACCCCAAGGCACTCGGCGAGGTCGGGCACTGCGGCGTCGCGATCGACAGCGCCGCCGACATGGAGGTCCTGTTCGGGGGGATCCCGCTCGACGGCGTCACCACGTCGATGACGATCAGCGGCCCTGCGGTGCCGGTCTTCTGCATGTACCTCGTCGCCGCCGAGCGCCAGGGCGTCGACATCTCGACGCTCAACGGCACCCTCCAGACCGACATCTTCAAGGAGTACATCGCCCAGAAGGAGTGGCTCTTCGGCCCCGAGCCCCATCTGCGGCTGATCGGCGACCTGATGGAGTTCTGCGCGCAGGGCATCCCGGCGTACAAGCCGCTGTCGGTCTCCGGCTACCACATCCGCGAGGCCGGCTCGACCGCCGCGCAGGAGCTCGCCTTCACCCTGGCCGACGGCTTCGGGTACGTCGAGCTCGGGCTCTCGCGCGGGCTGGACATCGACGTGTTCGCGCCCGGGTTGAGCTTCTTCTTCGACAGCCACCTCGACTTCTTCGAGGAGATCGCCAAGTTCCGCGCGGCCCGGCGGATCTGGGCGAAGTGGATGCGCGACGTCTACGGCGCCCAGACCGACAAGGCGCAGTGGCTGAGGTTCCACACGCAGACCGCGGGTGTGTCGCTCACCGCCCAGCAGCCCTACAACAACGTCGTCCGCACCGGCCTCGAGGCGCTCGCCGCGGTGCTCGGCGGCACCAACTCCCTGCACACCAACGCCCTCGACGAGACGCTCGCGCTGCCCAGCGAGCAGGCCGCCGAGATCGCTCTTCGCACGCAGCAGGTGATCATGGAGGAGACCGGCGTCGCCAACGTCGCCGACCCGCTCGGTGGCTCCTGGTACGTCGAGGCGCTGACCGACCGCATGGAGGCCGAGGCCAACGCCATCTTCGACAAGGTCCTCGCGATGGGTGGGTCCGGGCTCTCCTCGGCCGACGTCGAGGGCCTCGCCGCCGCCACCAGGCGGGGGGAGCACCCGATCACCCGGGGACTGCTCCGCGGCATCGAGGACGGCTGGTTCACCTCGGAGATCGCCGAGGCGGCGTTCCAGTACCAGACCGCGCTCGAGAAGGGCGACAAGAGGGTCGTCGGCGTCAACGTGCACACCGAGTCGGTGACCACCGAGCTCGAGATCCTGCGCGTCTCCCACGAGGTCGAGCTGGAGCAGCTGCGCACCCTGGAGGCCCGCAAGGCGGCTCGCGACACCGCCGCGGTCGAGGCAGCCCTCCAGCACATGGTCGACGTCGCCCGCACCGACGCCAACATGGTGCCCGCGATGCTCGAGGCCGCCCGGGTCGAGGCCACGCTCGGCGAGATCTGCGACGCCCTCCGCGCGGAGTGGGGCGAGTACCGGGAGCCGGCGCGGTTCTAGAGGGCAGCGGCCGGCTCGTGCGAGCGCTGCCCGGACACCGAGCCGAACGGGCCCGGCTCGCGGGCGTAGCCGCCGGCGTCTGCCGGGAGCCTGACCACGAACGTCGTGCCCAGGCCGTTCGGTCCTGACTCGACGGCGATCGAGCCGCCGTGCCGGTCGGCGATCCGCCGGCAGATGGCGAGCCCCAGCCCGGTCCCCTCGTAACCGTGGTCGTGGGCGCGGTGGAAGGTCTCGAAGACCCGCTCGCGCTCCTCCTCGGGGATGCCGATGCCGTTGTCGGTGACGCTCACCTCGAGCCAGGCGCCGTCACGGCGACCGCTGATGTCCACGCGCGGACGCGTGCCCGGCGCGACGTACTTGACCGCGTTGCCGAGGAGGTTGTCGAACAGCTGCCGGACGAGCCCGGCATCAGCCCACAGGTGCAGGCCCGGCACGACGGTGATCAGGGGGTTTCCCGGTCCGTCGATGCGCAGCAACGCCAGTGCACGCAGCTCGGCGGTGAGGTCGACGGAGACCGGTCGCAACGACTGGTCTCGCGCGATCGTGTAGTCCAGGAGGTCGCCGATGATCTCGCGCATCCGGTTGGTCGCCTCGCGCAGCCGGCCCACCATCGGGAGGCCGACGGCGGGCTGCAGCGATCCGGCTTCGAGCTCCTGCTCCAGTGCCTCGGCCCAGCCGCTCACGAGTGTCAGCGGGTTGAACAGGTCGTGGGCCACGACGCCGGCGAACGAGGCGAGGCCGTCGCGATGCTGCCGCTCGAAGGTGACGTCGCGAATGTTGACCATGCCGCGCGGCCGGTCGTCAGGCCCCACGGAGGGCACCGGGCGGGCACTGATCTGGAGTACCCGCCCCTCGGGGACCGACGCACTGCGAAGGTGGAAGTCCCGCGGCGAGACCTCCTCGCCGTGCAGGGCGAGCAGCTGGGGCAGCTCGTCGTCGGACAGCGCGGTGCCGTCCTCGTGGAACAGCGAGTACTCGCCCGCGGGCCGCAGCCGGTCGCGAACCGCGTCGAGACCGAGGAGCTCCTTGCTGGCCGCATTGCTGACCAGCACCCGACCGCCCTCCTCGACGACCACCAGGCCCTCGTTCATGGACTCGAGCACGGCGCCCAGGAGGCGGGCGCGCTCGTCTGCCTCACGCCGCGCCTCGGCGAGCCGGTCGGTGGCGTCGTCGCGCTCGAGCCGGCTGAACGCCAACGCCAGCCCGGTGAGGACACATGTCGCGACGAAGAGCTGGGCGACCAGTGCGCGGTAGAAGACCGACTCGATGCCGGCGAACGGCCCGGCGCCGTGGATGGTGAAGACCAGGCCGGTGGCACCCGCTGCCATCCCGTGGGCCATCACGGCGAGTGGTGGGAAGCGCAGCCCGGCCCAGACCGACGTGGCGAGCACCAGGAAGGACAGTGGCTGCGCGTCGCGATGCCCGAAGAGCACACCGTAGAGGCCGATCGAGGTCCCGACCAGCAGGCATGTCTCCAGCAGCCGGCCGCCACTGGACGGCCGGAGGGCGCGCAGGATCGTTCCGGGGTCCCGCTCCCGCTTCGCTGCCGACAACCCCGGCAGGGCCAGCAGTGCGAGGACAGGGAACACGAGCATGGTCACGCCGTTGCGCCCCCACCACAGCAGGACCGCGCCGGCCGGGGAGGGGTCCGCGAGCGCGGTCAGCCCGACGGCTGCGGTGGCGGCGCCGACGAAGCTGGCCGACACGGAGACCGCCGCAAGCCGACCCAGGTCGGAGAGCCGGCCGAGTTGCTCCCTGCCGGGTCCCCACAGGTGCCCGGTCCAGCGGCGGCTCAGGACGACGTACACGGTGACCTGCACCAGGTTGGCCACGGTGAACGCCGTGGTCGATGCCGCCGGGGTGCCGACTATCACGTTGACGGCGACGGTGGCGGCGACGAGGGCTGCGGCGTCGGCCGGCCAGGTCTGCCGGCTGCCGGACGCGAGCCAGAGCGCGGCGACACCGGCGCCGGCCCAGACCGCACTGACCCTGTCGTCCGCGATCGCCGTCGCCTGACTGAGGAAGCCGAAGACCGTGAAGAGGACTGCCCCGAGCACGAAGCGCGTCAGGGATCGCCGGACGTCGCTCGCAGAGCCAGTGAGGGCGTTTTGCGCCATATATCCATCATCGCCCACTTCATGGGCGTCATGAGCAGGACCAGGGCAATCTGACCGAACGGCTGAGTCCGGCACCCGTTCGGGTGGTGTCCGGCGGGGTGGCGGACGAAAGGCCGCTCGACGGGTGCGCTCGGGCATCGGCCACAATGGTGCGATGACGCAGCAGCCCTCCGACCCGGCTCCGGTACGCACCTTCTCCCGACCCGGTGCCGTCGACCTCTCCGGACTGCAGGGCCCCGGGAGCGCCGCGCCGGGTGGCGGCTCCGGGGTGAGCGGCGCCTACACCGTGCAGGTCGACGAGCAGAACTTCCAGGCCGTGCTGGAGAGCTCGATGACCGCCGCCGTCCTGCTCGTCTTCGCCAGCCCCTCGCGCTCGCCCGAGAGCGTCCAGCTGGCCGACGACCTCCAGGTGCTGTCCAACGAGTTCGAGGGCCGCTTCCTCCTCGGCCGCGTCGACATCGACGCCGTGCCGCAGATCGCCCAGGCCGTGCAGGTGCCGTCCGTGCCCTACGTGTTCCTGGTCGCCCAGGGCCGGCCGATGCCTCTTCTCCAGAGCGCCGCGCCGATCGAGGACCTGCGGGCCGCGATCACCCAGGTGCTCCAGCAGCTCGCGACCGGTGGCTTCACCGGGCGCCACCAGCCGCGCGCCAGCGAGGTCGACGCCGAGACGGGCGAGGAGGCCGTCGACCCGCGCTACGCACCGGCGCAGGACGCGCTCGAGCGCGGCGACATCGACGCCGCCGTCGCCGAGTACCAGAAGCTCGTGGACGCCAATCCCGCCGACGCGGAGGCCGCTGCCGGGCTGGCGATGGCCCAGGTGCTCCAGCGCACGCAGGGGGTCGACCTCAACGAGGCGCGCGCGGCGGCCGCCGCCAGCCCCGACGACGTCCCGGCACAGACACTGGTCGCTGACCTCGACCTGCTCGGCGGCCACGTCGACGACGCCTTCAACCGGCTGGTGGACCTCGTCCGGCGTACGACGGACGCCGACCGCGACGAGGCCCGCACCCACCTGATCGGGCTCTTCGGCGCCGTCGGCAACGACGACCCGCGCGTGCTGCGCGCACGTCGCGACCTGGCCTCCGCGCTCTTCTGACCGGCGGGCGCGCCGCATTTCACACGGTCGCGCCCGGACCCGCGAGGAACGGTTTACCCGGGCGCAACGGCTCGCGTGACGGCGGCGAAACATCGAGTTGAGACCTTGCTGGTCACGATCCACCCGAGGATCGGTGACCACGAGGAGCCCTGATGTCCGCCACCGACACCCAGACCGGCGCGTCGCCCACCGCGGCCGACACCGCGCCGGAGAC
>JAEKKP010000026.1 GCA_019510315.1 Propionibacteriales bacterium | reverse complement strand
CACCTGCATGCCGACGCAGATCCCGAGGACCGGCCGGCCACCGGCCAGCCGCCGGCCGATGACCTCGGGTCCGCCGACACCGCGCAGGCCGGCCATGCACGCGGCGTACGCACCGACCCCGGGCACGACGAGGCCGTCGGCGGCGAGCGCCGCGTCCCGATCACCGGTCAGGACCACCTCGGCACCGGCGCGCTCGAGCGCACGGACGGCCGAGCGGAGGTTGCCCGAGCCGTAGTCGAGAACGGTGACCTGCGGACTCAGAGCAGGCCCTTCGTCGACGGCACGCCGCTCTCCCGCGGGTCGAGGGCGATCGCGTCGCGCAACGCCCGGGCGACGGCCTTGAACTGCGCCTCCACCAGGTGGTGCGGGTCGCGGCCGGAGAGCACCCGGACGTGCAGGGCCAGCTGGGCGTGGTGCGCGAGGGTCTCGAAGACGTGCCGGGTCAGCGAGCCGACGTACCCGTCGCGGCCGATGGCGACGTACTGCTGGCCCTCGGGCTCGCCGGTGTGCACGCAGTAGGGCCGGCCGGACACGTCGACGACGGCCTGGACGAGCGCTTCGTCCAGCGGCACGGTCGCGTCACCGAACCGGCGGATCCCGGTCTTGTCGCCGAGCGCCTGCAGCAGGGCGTCGCCGAGCACGATCGCGGTGTCCTCGACCGTGTGGTGGGCGTCGATGTGGGTGTCGCCGGCGGTCTGGACGGTGAGGTCGATCAACGAGTGCCGGGCGAGCGAGGACAGCATGTGGTCGTAGAAGCCCACGCCGGTCGTCACGTCCGCGCGGCCGCTGCCGTCGAGATCGAGCTCGACGAGGACCTTGGACTCCTTGGTCTCCCGCTCGATGCGCGCGGTCCGGTTCATCTCGCCACCTCCAGCAAGGCAGCGCGGAACGCCGCCATCTCCTCCGCGGTGCCGATCGACACGCGGAGCCATCCATCGGGACCAGTCTCGCGGATCAGCACCCCGCGCTCCAGCAGGCCCTCCCACACCGCGTGGCGGTCGTCGAACCGGCCGAACAGGCAGAAGTTCGCGTCGGAGTCGGCGACCTCGAAACCCTGCTGGCGCAGCCAGGCCACGGTGCTGTCGCGCTCGACGCGCAACGCAGCCACGTTGGCGAGCAGCTCGTCGGCGTGCCGCAGCGCCGCGGTCGCGGTCGCCTGGGTGACCGCGGACAGGTGGTAGGGCAGCCTGACGACCCGCAGCGCGTCGCAGATCTCGGGCGAGGCGGCGAGGTAGCCGACGCGGGCACCGGCCAGCGCGAACGCCTTGCTCATCGTGCGCGTGACGACGAGGTTGGGGTACCGCGGCAGCAGCTCGAGCGCCGAGGGCGTCCCCTCGCGGCGGAACTCGGCATAGGCCTCGTCGATCACCACGATGCCGTCGTGGCGGGCCACTGCCTCGCACAGCGTGCCGATCACGGCGTGCGGCAGCGCAGTTCCGGTGGGGTTGTTGGGGGACGGCAGCAGCACCACGGTCGGGCGGTGCTCCGCGATCAGCGCCGCCGCGTGGTCGAGGTCGAACGAGAAGTCCTCGTGGCGCCTGCCCGCGACCCAGGTGGTCATCGCGTCGCGGGCGTACTCGGGATACATCGAGTACGTCGGCGCGAACGACAACGCCGTGCGTCCGGGGCCACCGAAGGCCTGCAGCAGCTGCAGCATCACCTCGTTGGACCCGTTGGCCGCCCAGACCTGGTCGGGTCCGATGCCCTCGCCACCGGAGACATTCAGGTAGTCGGCGAGGCCCTTGCGAAGCTCGGTGAACTCGCGGTCGGGGTAGCGGTTCAGCGTCATGGCCGCCTCCGCCACGGCTGCCGCGACGTCGGCGACGACCCGTGTGGAAGGCGGGTAGGGGTTCTCGTTGACGTTGAGCGCGACCGGCACGTCGAGCTGCGGGGCGCCGTACGGCTCGATCCCTACCAGCTCGTCGCGCAGCGGCGGGAACCTGCGGTCGGCCATCACCGCTCCCGGCCACGGAGCCGCACGGCGGCGGCGTGGCCGGGCAGGTCCTCCGCCTCGGCCAGGTTGACCACGTGGCCCGCCACGTCGTCGAGCGCCTCGCGGGAGTACTCCACGACGTGGACCGCCTTGCGGAACGCGCGCACCGAGAGGCCCGAGCTGTGGCAGGCACAGCCCGCGGTCGGGAGGACGTGGTTGGACCCGGCGCAGTAGTCACCGAGCGACACCGGGGCGAACGGCCCGACGAAGACCGCGCCCGCGTTGCGCACCCGGCCGGCGACGACGGCAGCGTCGCGGGTCTGGATCTCCAGGTGCTCGGCGGCGTAGGCGTTGACGACGTCGAGGCCCTGGTCGAGGTCCTCGACGAGCACCGCGCCGGACTGGCGACCGGTCAGTGACGTGCGGATCCGCTCACTGTGCTTGGCGGCCGGCACCTGGCGCTCGAGCTCGGCGGCCACCTGCTCGATGAGCGACTCGGAGTCGGTGACCAGGACCGAGGCGGCGAGCGGGTCGTGCTCGGCCTGGCTGATCAGGTCGGCGGCGACGTACGCCGGCTCGGCACTGTCGTCGGCGAGGATCGCGATCTCGGTCGGCCCTGCCTCCGAGTCGATCCCGACGACGCCCTTGAGCAGCCGCTTGGCCGACACCACGTAGATGTTGCCCGGACCGGTGACGAGGTCGACCCGTCGGCACGGGCCGGCACCGTAGGCGAACATGGCGATCGCCTGGGCGCCACCGACCGCGTAGACCTCCTCGATCCCGAGGAGGGCGCACGCGGCGAGGATGGTCGGGTGCGGCAGCCCGTCGTGGTCGCGCTGTGGTGAGCTGGTCAGGGCGATCGAGCCCACGCCGGCCACCTGGGCCGGCACGACGTTCATCACCACGCTGGACACCAGCGGGGCGAGGCCGCCGGGCACGTAGAGGCCCACCCTGTCGACGGGCACCATCCGCTGGGTCACCCGCGCGCCCGGTCCGAGGTCGGTGACGACGTCCGCCTCCAGCTCGGCCTCACACGTCGCGCGCAGCCTCCGGATGGACTCCTCCAGGCCGGCCCGCACGTCGGGGTCGAGCCGCTCGAGGGCACGCGCGAGCGCCTCGGGGGGCACGACGATGTCGGTCCCGTCGACGCCGTCGAACTGGGCCGAGAACTCCAGGATCGCGGGTACGCCGCGCTCGCGGACCTCGTCGCAGATCGGACGCACGATGTCCACCGCGGCATCGACGTCGAACTCCGCGCGCGGCACGAGCCTCCGGTAGTCCGGGGCCCGGTCGTCCGGGTAGCGCGCAGCCATGCCCCTGAGGTCGACACGGCGGATCATGGCACCAGTCTAGGGAAGGCGCCGGCGCCACCCCGGCCGGATTTCAGTGCGCGGGCACGCGACGGGGCTAGCGTGAGTCCCGTGACGACGATCCCGGTGTTTCCGCTCAACGCGGTGCTCTTCCCCGGTGTCGTCACTCCCCTGCACATCTTCGAGGACCGCTACCGGGCACTGATGCGCGACCTGCTCGCGATGCCCGACCCCGCGGACCGCATCTTCGCCGTCGTCGCGATCCGGGAGGGCTACGAGGTCGGCGACCGCGGCATGCAGTCGCTCCACCGCGTCGGCACGCTGGTCCAGCTGACCGAGGTCGAGCGGTACGACGACGGCCGGTTCGACATCGAGGTCACCGGGCGCCAGCGCATCGTCCTGGACCAGGTCGACCCTGCCGGCGAGTACCTCACCGCTGAGGGCGACCTGGTCGACGACGAGGCGGACACCAGCGAGGCCACTGACCAGGCGGCACGCACGCTCGCCACGTTCGAGGAGTACCGCGATGCGCTCTCGTCGATGCGCGGCGGGCCGGTGCTGGCAGGCCCGATGCCTCGCGACCCGGCGTACCTGTCCTACACGCTCGCCGCCACCTGCTTGCTCAGCCAGGGCGAGCGCCAGGACCTCCTCGAGGCTCCCGACGCCCTCACCAGGCTCCGGATGCTGCGTCACTCGCTGCGCGAGGAGATGCGGGCCATGCGTGCACTGCCCAGCCTGCCGGCGACCGAGGTCGCCCGCACGCGGTGGTCGCCCAACTAGCGCCAGCTAGTTGGTGGTGATCTTCAGGAGGGCATGGCTCACGTCGCCGTCCTCCCACGTGTTGAAACCGAGAGCGCGCAGCGGCGCGATGTTGTGCCGCACCTCGTCACCCGCGCTCTGGCTCTCGTCGCTCCCGACCATGTCGGCGACCGTGTCACCCCAGGGAGAGTCGAAGTCGACGAAGAGGATGCCGGCGGCCCGGTCGGAGTCCGGCACCGCGTCGCGGAACCGGCTCTGGGAGCCGAGACCGCCGGACTTGAGGAGGTCGTCGGCGTAGCTGCTCGACGTGGCGATCGCGACCTTGTCGTCAGACCCTTCGACCACCAGCGGGATGTCGGACAGGTGCATGTCGAGGTGGTCCTCGGCGGTGGCGATGATCTGCTTGATCTTGTCGGCGTCACCGTGGATGAGGACGCCGGCGGGCACGTCGTCGGGGGACTTGATGTCGTCGAGCGAGCCGGGGGCGTCGCCGCCGAGGGACGCGATGACGGACCTGCCGAGCAAGGTCTGGAGGTCCTCGGGCAGCGTGAGCCCGGCCTGCTTCTCGGCCTCGGTGACGAAGTCGTCGCCGCCGCTGCCCATCTGCTCGAGGGTCTTCTTTGCGTAGTCGTCGGGGATCCCGATGCCCAGGGCGACGGCCGTGTCGGCGGGCAGCTCGCCGAAGTCCTTACCGACCGTGGCCAGGTCCGAGAGCTGGCTGACTCCCCCGCCGGCGACCGAGAGCTCCATGCCGCCGCCGGCGAACCGCACGGTGCCGGCGAGCCCGTCGAAGTCCTTGAGCGCGTCCTTGGCGGACGCGAGCGGGTCGGTGCCGGCGAAGTTCTCGTCCGCGAAGCTCTGGTCGCCGTTGTCGTTGGTGCCGCCCAGGAGGCTCTCGCTGAAGCCGTTGGAGAACTCGTCGAGG
Source organism: Propionibacteriales bacterium (assembly GCA_019510315.1). Classification (GTDB taxonomy): domain Bacteria; phylum Actinomycetota; class Actinomycetes; order Propionibacteriales; family Nocardioidaceae; genus Marmoricola. The sequence goes on along the minus strand of JAEKKP010000026.1, from coordinate 14,598 downwards.
AGCTGCTCGCCGTAGTGGGCGGCCCGCTTGCTGACGTAGAAGTTGAGCACACCGGCGTCGCCGACCTCGTCGGTCCACTTCCGGTACGCCGTGTCGTCCGCGAGCGGATTGGTCCGGCCCAGGTCGAGGACGGACTGGGCGTGCGCAGCACTGTCGCTGGCGATCAGGTAGTCGTCGCCGACGACGTAGGCGAAGTCCTTCGGGTCGGTGCAGCCGACAATCGCGCGGAATCCGGCCTTGGCCTTCTCCGGGTCGCTGATCTGCAACGCGATCACCGGAGCCGGGTGGGCGCCGCCGAGATCCACGCCGGCGAAGGCGGCCCGCTTGCCGAGCCAGGGCTTCACGTCCTTGTCGAAGTCCAGGTGGCAGTGCCCGGCGCCGACGACCTTGTCGAAGACGTACTGCCGAAGGTCGTCGTCGGCCTTCAGACCCAGGCTCTTCTTGAGGGCTGGGAACCGCTGGATCGACTTGATCGCGGCGATCTTCTGCCCCGCCGACGGGTCCAGGTCGACACTGACCACGGCGACCGTGGTCGCCGGCAGCACGTCGGCCGGCTGCGGGCCGCCGCCCGCAAGGAACGAGTACGCCGCATAGGCGCCGCCGCCGAGGACAGCGACGACCACGACGGCAACGGCCGCGACAACTGCTCCGCGTCGCCGGCCGGGAGTGGCGAGCTCAGGGCCGACCGTCTCGATCTCGCCCGTGGGCGTGAGCGGCACGGTCGGCTCGGTGGGCTGGTCGTCGGACATGCAAGGAACCCCCGGTCAGCGTGGAACGTCCGCCGCACCCTATCCGGACAAACGGGTCTCCGACCCGGGATTGGCATCGATCGGTGGCCCGGGATGGTGCCGCCGTTCGTCGGAGCCCCAGAGCACGACGGCCGCACCGAGGAGGGCGGTCACCGGCCAGAGGAAGTGGACACCCGACGCGCTCGTCTTCAGCTGCAGTGGCACCTTGTGGCCCACGGCGACGTGGGGCAGGACGTCCTTGGGGCTGGCCGGGCCCAGCCAGAGGCCGATGCGGAGCATCAGCCACGAGGCGAGCAGGGCGCCCAACGTCACCAGCACCACCATGGCGACCGGGTCACGCCGGCGGAGCAGCAGCAGCGACACGCCGCTGACGAGACCCCCGACCGCCGCGATCACGAAGTACCAGCCGTCGGCCCCGACCTGCTTGCCGAGCTGGTCCTCGCCCATCTCGGCGTTGGTGGTCGTGCGGGTGAACTCCGCGAGCGGCGTCAGCTGCCACCACAGCAGCGCGCCGATCACCGCCGCCACCACGAACCAGGCGAGCACCACCGCGACGTCTCGCGCGAGTGGATGACGGAGCAGCGCGGTGGTCGACAGCGGCTGCTCGCGGGTCAGCCCACGCATCCGGGCCCCAGCAGCTGCTTGAGATCCGCGAACAGCGCCGGGCTCGGTGTCACGCGCAGCCCGTCGTCGAGGCGCATGACCTTCGTGGACTCGCGCGCCATCAGCTTCAGCCGCACCTCCGACATCCCCGGGTGCGTGCCGAGGACCTCCTTGAGCTGCTCGACGACCGGGGCGGTGCAGCGGGTCAGCGGCATCGAGATCACCACCGGTCCTCGCGACGCGTCGTTGAGGTCGGGCAGGGTGATCTCCTGGCCGTGCAGCTCGGGCTGGTCCTTCTGTCGCGACAGCCGCCCCTTGACGGTGACGATGGCGTCCTCGGTCAGCAGGTTGGCGGCCAGCTGGTAGGCGCTGGGGAACAGCAGCACGTCGATGGCGCCGTCGAGGTCCTCGAGCGTGATCATCGCCCAGGTGTCGCCGCGCTTGGTGATCTTGCGCTGGACCGACGTGATGAGGCCGCAGACCGTCACGGTCGCGTTGTCCGCGCGCTCCTCGTCCAGCATGAGCTGGCCGATCGTGCAGTCACGCGCCGCGGACAGGACGTGCTCCATGCCGAGCAGCGGGTGGTCGGAGACGTAGAGCCCGAGCATCTCGCGCTCGTGGCCGAGCAACGTCATCTTGTCCCAGTCGTCGATGTCGGGCACTGCGACGGAGATGCCGAAACCGCCCGAGTCGCCACCGTCGAGTCCGTCGAGCCCGGCGAACAGGGAGTCCTGGCCGATCGCCTCGTTGCGCTTGATGTCGGCGTACTGGTCGACGGCGACCTCGTGGATGGCCACCAGCGCCCGGCGCTTGTGCTTCATGTCGTCGAACGCGCCGGCCTTGATCAACGACTCGATCACGCGCTTGTTGCAGACGACGGCCGGGACCTTGTCCATGAAGTCGTTGAAGTCGGTGTAGCGACCCTTGTCACGACGGCCCGCGACGATGCCGTCCACGACGTTGTGGCCGACGTTGCGGACCGCGCCGAGCCCGAACCGGATGTCGGTGCCGACCGGGGTGAAGTTGGCCTCGGACTCGTTGACGTCGGGGGGCAGGACCTGGATCTTCATCCGGCGACACTCGTTGAGGTAGATCGCCATCTTGTCCTTGTCGTCCTTCACCGACGTCAGCAGGGCCGCCATGTACTCGGCCGGGTAGTTCGCCTTGAGGTACGCCGTGTAGTACGACACCACGCCGTACGCCGCGGAGTGGGCCTTGTTGAAGGCGTAGTCGGAGAACGGCAGCAGGATGTCCCACAGGGTCTTCACCGCATGCAGGGAGTAGCCGCGCTCGGTCATGCCGGCCGAGAAGGTCTCGAACTGCTTGTCCAGCTCTGACTTCTTCTTCTTGCCCATCGCGCGCCGCAGCAGGTCCGCCTGGCCCAGCGTGTAGCCGGCCAGCTTCTGCGCGATCGCCATCACCTGCTCCTGGTAGACGATCAGACCGTAGGTCTCGCCCAGGACGTCCTCGAGCGCCTCGGCCAGCTCGGGATGGATCGGCTCGACCGGCTCGCGGCCGGTCTTGCGGCGGGCGTACTTGTTGTGCGAGTCGGCACCCATGGGGCCGGGCCGGTAGAGCGCGCCGACGGCGGAGATGTCCTCGAAGGTGTCCGGCCGCATCGAGCGCAGCAGCGCGCGCATCGGGCCGCCGTCGAGCTGGAAGACGCCCAGTGTGTCGCCCCGCTGGAGGAGCTCATAGGTCTTCGGGTCGTCGAGGGTGAGCGTCTCGAGCTCGATGTGCTCGCCGCGGTTGCCGGCGATGTTCTTCACCGCGTCGTCGAGCACGGTGAGGTTGCGCAGCCCGAGGAAGTCCATCTTGATCAGCCCGAGGGCCTCGCAGGTCGGATAGTCGAACTGCGTGATCATCGCGCCGTCGGCCGGCCGCTTGAGAAGCGGGATCACGTCGATCAGCGGCTCGCTGGACATGATGACGCCTGCGGCGTGCACGCCCCACTGCCGCTTGAGCCCCTCGATGCCGATCGCGGTGTCGACGACCTGCTTGACGTCGGGGTCGCCGTCGTAGAGGGCGCGGAACTCCCCACCCTCCCCGTAGCGCTTGTGCGCCGGGTCGAAGATCTCCTGCAGCGGCACGTCCTTGCCCATGACCGCAGCGGGCATCGCCTTCGTGATCCGGTCGCCCATGGCGAACGGGTAACCGAGGATGCGCGAGGAGTCCTTGACCGCCTGCTTCGCCTTGATGGTGCCGTAGGTGACGATCTGGGCGACGCGGTCGTCGCCGTACTTGTCGCTGACGTAGCGGATCACCTCGCCGCGCCGGCGCTCGTCGAAGTCGATGTCGAAGTCGGGCATCGAGATCCGGTCGGGGTTGAGGAAGCGCTCGAAGATCAGGCCGTGCCGCAACGGGTCGAGATCGGTGATCCGCATCGCGTACGCGACCATCGAGCCCGCACCGGAGCCACGGCCCGGGCCGACTCGGATCCCGTTGTCCTTGGCCCAGTTGATGAAGTCGGCGACGACGAGGAAGTAGCCGGCGAAGCCCATCTGCGTGATCACGCCGACCTCGAAGTCGGCCTGCGTGCGAACCTCGGCGGGGATGCCGTCCGGGTAGCGGTACTGCAGGCCCTTCTCGACCTCCTTGACCAGCCAGGAGACCTCGTCCTCCCCCGGTGGGCACGGGAAGCGAGGCATGAAGGTGCCGTTGCCCTCGGTGAACTCGACGTTGCAGCGCTCGGCGACCAGCAGGGTGTTGTCGCAGGCCTCGCGGAGCTGGTAGCGGTCGACCCACAGAGCCCGCATCTCGGCAGCCGACTGGAGGTAGTAGCCGTCGCCGGTGAAGGCGAAGCGCTGACCGGGGCCGTCCCCTGCGGGGATCGTCATGGTGCTGCCGGAGTTGATGCAGAGGAGGTGCTCCTGCGACTTCGCGTCCTCGCGGTTGACGTAGTGGGAGTCGTTGGTCGCCAGCAGCGGGATCTGGAGGTCCTTGGCCAGGGCGAGCAGCCCGTCGCGGACCCGGCGCTCGATGTCGAGGTCGTGGTCCATCAGCTCGAGGAAGTAGTTGTCGCGACCCAGGATGTCCTGGAACTCGCCGGCCACCTTGCGGGCCTCGGCGTAGTTGCCGTAGCGCAGGTGCACCTGGACCTCGCCGGACGGGCAGCCCGTGGTGCCGATGATCCCGCGGCCGTGCTGGGCCAGCAGCTCGCGGTCCATCCGGGGCTGCTTGAAGAACCCGTCGCGCCATGAGCCGGTGCTGAGCCGGAACAGGTTGTGCATGCCCTCGGTCGTCTCCGAGAGCAACGTCATGTGGGTGTAGGCACCACGCGCCGAGACGTCGTCGGGACCGCCGTCGTAGAAGTTGACGCCCTTCTTCTCGAACCGGGAGATGTTCGGCGTGAAGTAGGCCTCGATGCCCACGATGGGCTTGACGCCCGCGGCCCGTGCCTCCCGGTAGAACTCGTAGGCGCCGAACACGTTGCCGTGGTCGGTCATCGCCACCGCGGGCATGCCGAGCTCGGCGGTGCGCTGAGCGAGGTCCTTGAGCCGGGCGGCACCGTCGAGCATGGAGTACTCGGTGTGCACGTGGAGGTGCACGAAGGAGTCGTCGGTGCCAGTCGACATGGAGCGGGGTTCACACCTTCCCGAAGGGTCGCGACAGGACGCGCCAACCGCGTCTTCTGGGGGAAGACCGTCAGCGTACGTCAGTGTGTCAGCCCGCTCCGACACCTGTACGGCGAGTCGGCACAGGCCGCCGAAACGGCCCGCTCAGCGGCCGGCCATCTCCTGCAGCCGGACGATCCGTTCGGCCGTGGGCGGGTGCGTGGAGAACAGGCGGGACACGTCCTGTGCGCGGAACGGGTTGGCGATCATCAGGTGGCTGGCGTTCTGCAATTGGGGCGTCGGGGCGAGGGGGTGTGCGGCCACGCCGTGCTCGAGCTTGGAGAGCGCGCTGGCCAGGGCGAGCGGGTCGCCGGTCAGGCGCGAGCCGTCCTCGTCCGCGTCGTACTCGCGCGTCCGGCTGATCGCCATCTGGATCACGGCCGCTGCGATCGGGGCGAGCAGCGACATCAGGATCAGCACCAGCGGGTTCGGCCGGTCCTCGTCGTTGCCGCCACCCCCGAACATCGAGGCGAACATCATCATCTGGGCCACCGACGTGATCACGCCGGCGAGCGCCGCCGCCACCGAGGAGGTCAGGATGTCGCGGTTGTAGACGTGCATGAGCTCGTGGCCCAGGACGCCGCGGAGCTCGCGCTCGTCGAGCAGCTGGAGGATGCCCTCCGTGCAGCAGACGGCCGCATGGTCAGGGTTGCGACCGGTGGCGAACGCGTTGGGCGCCTCGGTCGGGGACACGAACAGGCGGGGCATCGGCTGCCCGGCCGCGGCCGAGAGCTCCTGGACGATCCGGTACATCGCCGGCTGCTGCTCGGGCGTCACCGGGTAGGCGCGCATCGCCTTGATGGCGATCTTGTCGGAGTTCCAGTAGCCGTAGAAGGTCATCCCGACGCCGAAGAGCGCGAACAGCCAGATGAAGGCCATGCTGCCGGTCGATGCGCTGATCAGACCGCCGATGGCGAGCAGGAGACCGAAGATCCCGCCCAGCAGGAGCGCGGTCTTCAGTCCGTTGAAGTGGTTGTGCATGCCTTGTCAACGCTCGTCCGACCCGCCGCGTTCCCGCGGCGCCGGTCGTCCCTGTCCCGATTCGTACGCGTCCAGCGACTCGGTGATGATCGCGTGCATGATCCGGCCGAGCGCGTCCGCATCCAGGCCGGACGCGTGCCCCGACATCCGCTCCACCATCTTCTGGGCGATCTGCCGCTCGCGGGCGGGGTCACGTCCCTCCTGGCCGGGTCGACTCTTGTAGCCCTGGACGGTCGCGGTGAGGGCGAACCGGCGGGCCAGCACCAGCGCCAGGTCGTCGTCGACCTCGTCGATCTGGCGCCGCAGGAAGGCGATCGGGTCCGCGCCGGGCCAGGCCATCCTGACGTCGGGGCTGCGCTCCTCGTTGGCGAACCCATCGGTGTGCTCGAGCTCGACCAGCCCGTGCCGCCGGTAGAAGCCCCGGGCCGGGGCGTTGCTCGCGAAGACCCACAGCGCGAAGCCGTCCGGCCGCCGCGCCTTGGCCAGGTCGAGCAGGGCGGTGCCGATGCCGAAGCCCTGGTGGTCCGGTCCGACGTAGAGCGCGTCGAGGAACGCCCGGTCGAGCGTCGCGAAGCCGAGGATCTCGTCGGACTCCGCGACCCAGACCTCCTTCTCGACGATCTCGCCGGTGGTGTGCGCGAGCACCGACTCCGCGGAGTGCAGCTGTGGCGGCATGGCCGGCTCGGCGGCCCGCCGGGTCGCGATGTAGAGCTCCGTCAGCTGCTCGGCGTCGTCGGTCGTGGCCGGCCGCAGCACGAGGTCGTTGGACCCGACCGGCTCAGTGCTCATCGCGGATCGTGTCGAGGGCGGCGGACAGGTCGGCCGGGTACGGCGCCGAGTACTCGACGTACCGGCCGGAGTCGGGGTGCTCGAAGCCGAGGCGCACCGCGTGCAGCCACTGACGCTCCAGCCCGAGGCGGCGGGCGAGGGTCGGATCGGCGCCGTAGGTGAGGTCGCCGACGCAGGGGTGCTTCAGCGCCGCCATGTGGACCCGGATCTGGTGCGTGCGGCCGGTCTCGAGCTGCACCTCGAGGAGGCTTGCGAACCGGTGGGCCTCGAGAGTGCGGTAGTGGGTCACGCTGTGCTTGCCGTCGTCGCGCACCGTGAACTTCCAGTCCGACTTGGGGGCGCGGCCGATCGGGGCGTCGACGGTGCCCTCCAGCGGGTCGGGATGGCCCTGGACGAGCGCGTGGTAGGTCTTGTCGACCTCGCGATGGCGGAACGCGTTCTTCAGCACGGAGTACGCCCGCTCCCCCTTGCAGATCACCATCACGCCCGACGTACCGACGTCGAGGCGCTGGACGATGCCCTGCCGCTCCGGCGCTCCCGACGTGGCGATGCGGTAGCCGGCGGCGCGCAGGTGCCCGACGACGGTCGGCCCGGTCCAGCCCATCGACGGGTGCACGGCGACACCGACCGGCTTGTCGACCACGACGATCGACTCGTCGTCGTGCAGGATCTGGATGCCCTCGACCATCTCGGCGCGCACCTCCAGCGGGTCGGCCACCGGCGGCAGGCTCACCTCGAGCAGGCTTCCGGGGACGAGCCGCTCCGACTTCGCCGCGGCGCTGCCGTCGAGCCGGACCAGGCCCTGACCGAGCAGGTCGGCAGCCTTGGAGCGGGAGATACCGAACATCCGCGCCAGCCCCGTGTCCACGCGCTCGCCGGCGAGACCCTCCGGGACGAGCAGGGCCCGCTCCTCGGCCGAGGAGGTCATCGGCCGGCCTCGGGAGCCGGGGAGGCCGCGTGCCCGCGGAGCGGTACGCCGCGCACGGACTGCAGCACGATCAGGAGCGCCGCGACGTTGATGCAGATGTCGGCGACGTTGAAGATCGGCCAGTGCGGCAGCTGGAGGAAGTCGATCACGTGGCCACGCAGCGGGCCGGGCTCACGGAAGATCCGATCGGTGAGGTTGCCGCCGATGCCGGCGAGCAGCAGACCGAGCGCCCACGCCCAGCCAGCCGTGCGCACGCGCGCAGCGAGCACCAGCACGACCCCGAAGGCGACCACGGCGAAGACCGCGATCACCGGAGTCAGCGAGCGTCCAGTGCTGAAGGCGGCGCCGGCGTTGCGGGTGAGGTTGAGTCGCAGCAACGACCCGACGAGATCGACGGGCCCGCGGTCGGCCAGCTGGCGCTCGGCCAGGATCTTCGTCGTCAGGTCGACCAGCCAGGCGACGACGGCGATGCTCAGCAGCAGCGTGAGACGGGATGCCCCCGGACCCGATGTGCGGTCGCGGGTCAGCGACGCTCCTCGCGCTGCTTGCATGTCATGCACATTGTCGCACGCGGGAACACCATCAGCCGATTCTTGCCGATCGGGTTGCCGCACATCTCGCAGGCGCCGTAGCTGCCGTCGGAGATCCGGTCGAGAGCGCGCTCCGACTGCTCGAGCATGTCGCGCGCGTTGTTGACGATCGTCATCTCCTGGTCGCGCTCGAAGGTCGCCGAGCCGACGTCGGCCTGGTCGCTGCCGGCGCTCTCACCCGCGTCGCGCATCAGGTCGGCCAGGTCGCCCGCGACCTCGTCGAGCTCGGTCCGCAGCCGCTTGATGTCGGCACGCAGCTGGTTGCGCACCTCGTTGAGCTCGTCCTTGGTCCAGGGGTCCTCGGCCTCGAGGACGACCAGCCGGGACGCCGAGGTCCTCGATGCCGGTGCTGCCTTCTTCGCGGGTGCCTTCTCGGGTGCCTTCGTCGGGGCCTTCGCTGGTGCGGCCTTCGTCACAGGTGCTGCCTTCGGGGTGGGTCGAGCGGGAGCCGCCGGCAACTTCTTCGCCGGAGCCTTGGATGTCGGTGCCGCCTTCTTCGCGGGGGCCTTGGCGACAGTCTTCTTCGCCGGTGCTGCCTTCTTCGCAACAGTCTTCTTCGTCGGCGCCTTCTTCGCAGCAGCTTTCTTCGCCGGCGCCGCCTTCTTGACCGGCGCCGCCTTCTTCACAGCGGCCTTCCTGGCCGGCGCGGCCTTCTTCACCGGAGCTGCCTTCTTCGCAGCGGCCTTCTTGGCCGGGGCTGCCTTCTTCGCGACAGCCTTCTTGGCCGGTGCCGCCTTCTTCGCGACAGCCTTCTTGGCCGGTGCCGCCTTCTTCGCGACAGCCTTCTTGGCCGGAGCTGCCTTCTTCGCGACAGCCTTCTTCGCCGCGGCCTTCTTGACCGGTGCCACCTTCTTCAGCGCGACGGTGCTGCTCGTCGGTGCTGCCTTCTTGGCCGGCGACGTCGGACGCCCCACGACCTTGCGCGCGGCCGCACCTGCCCTGCTCACGAGAGATCGCTTACCGGTCGTTGCCATGAGTGCGCGCCCCCATCGGGCCGAGGAGTTGGATGAGCTCACCGTGCCGGCCGAGGTCATCACCAGTGGGCGCGAGGATATGTGCAAGTCCCACACCCTTCAACCCGCCATACCGGGCAATCCCCCACGATCTGCTCGGGCCACTCTGGCAGACTGGGCGCTGCTGCACGACGTCGATGGGACCAGTAGCCCGTCGTACGGCCATGAGCGACCCGGGGACGGTGCGAGCCCGGGGGCACGACGACGACGCGAAGATCAGCCCGGAGTCGCCGGAAGAAAGGCCCCCGCAGCCGGTGGGTGGCCGACTAGACCCGGCGGCAGCGCACGATGAGTGGGCCAACCGTTCCAGGTGGCCAAGAAGGGTGGTACCGCGGGAGCCGTGCTCTCGTCCCTTCGTTGTTCGACGGTTTCGACTCAGCAACCACCGGAAGACGAAGGACCATCGTGACCCAGTACCGCCCCGTCCCGCCGCAGGTCGACCTCCCTGCGCTCGAGCACGACGTGCTGGCCCTCTGGGAGCGGCAGCAGACCTTCGCGCGCTCGGTCGAGCTCACCCGTGACGGGGAGCCCTGGACCTTCTACGAGGGCCCGCCGACCGCCAACGGCATGCCGGGCACCCACCACGTCGAGGCGCGCGTCTTCAAGGACGTCTTCCCCCGGTTCCAGACCATGCGGGGCCGGTACGTCGAACGCAAGGGCGGGTGGGACTGCCACGGACTGCCCGTCGAGCTCGCGGTCGAGAAGGAGCTGGGGTTCTCCGGCAAGGCAGACATCGAGGCCTTCGGCGTCGCGGAGTTCAACGAGCGCTGCCGCGAGTCGGTGCTGCGCCACGTGGACGCGTTCGAGCAGATGACCGAGCGGATGGGCTACTGGGTCGACACCGAGAACCCCTACCGCACGATGGATCCGGCCTACATCGAGTCGGTCTGGTGGGCGCTGAAGCAGATCCACGAGAAGGGTCTGCTCGTCGAGGACTACCGCGTGTCGCCGTACTGCCCCCGCTGCGGCACCGGGCTGTCCGACCACGAGCTCGCGCAGGGCTACGAGACCGTGACCGACCCGTCGGTCTACGTCCGCTTCCCTCTGACCAGTGGCCCCTATGCGGGCCAGGCTGCGCTGCTGATCTGGACCACCACTCCGTGGACACTCGTGTCCAACGCCCTCGTCGCGGTGAAGCCCGACCTCACCTACGTGACCGCCACGAACGGCGAGGAGACCCTCGTCGTTGCCGAGTCGCTGCTCGACGCAGCACTGGGGGACGGCTGGACGGTGCAGGACCGCTTCCCCGGCACCGACATGGTCGGCTGGACCTACCAGCGGCCGTTCGACCTGGTCGACTGGCCCGGTCGGGCGCACTTCGTGGTGGCCGAGGACTACGTGACCGCGGAGGACGGCACCGGCCTCGTCCACCAGTCGCCGGCGTTCGGCGAGGACGACTTCCTCTCCACCCGGCGCAACGGGGTCGAGATGGTCAACCCGATCGACACGACGGGGCACTTCGAGGACTCCGTGCCGCTGGTCGGCGGACAGTTCTTCCGGCACGCCAACACCGACCTCGTCGCCGACCTGGAAAAGCGCGGGCTGCTGTTCCGGCACGTGCCCTACGAGCACAGCTACCCGCACTGCTGGCGCTGCCACACGGCGCTGCTCTACTACGCGCAGCCGTCCTGGTACGTCCGCACCACCGCGGTGAAGGACGCCCTGCTGCGCGAGAACGAGGCCACCAGCTGGTACCCCGAGACGATCAAGTGGGGTCGCTACGGCGACTGGCTGGAGAACAACATCGACTGGGCGCTCTCGCGCAGCCGCTACTGGGGCACACCGCTGCCGATCTGGCGCTGCCCCGAGGGCCACCAGACCTGCGTCGGATCGCTGGCCGAGCTGGGCGAGCTCACCGGCGCCGACCAGTCCGGGCTCGACCCGCACCGGCCGTTCGTCGACGAGGTCACGTTCGGGTGCCCGGCGGAGGGTTGCGGCGAGACCGCGACCCGCGTGCCCGAGGTGATCGACGCGTGGTTCGACTCCGGGTCGATGCCGTTCGCGCAGTGGGGCTACCCGCACGCCGAGGGGTCGCAGGAGCACTTCGGGGCGGCGTACCCGGCGGACTTCATCTGCGAGGCGATCGACCAGACGCGCGGCTGGTTCTACACGCTGATGGCGATCGGCACGCTGGTCTTCGACCAGTCGTCCTACCGCAACGTGCTCTGCCTGGGCCACATCCTGGCCGAGGACGGCCGCAAGATGAGCAAGCACCTCGGCAACATCCTCGAGCCGATGCCACTCATGGAGGAGCACGGCGCCGATGCGGTCCGCTGGTTCATGGCCTGCTCGGGCTCGCCCTGGGCCGCGCGCCGGGTGGGCCACGCGACGATCCAGGAGACCGTTCGCAAGGTGCTGCTGACCTACTGGAACACCGTGGCGTTCCAGGTCCTGTACGCCGGCACCTCGAGCTGGTCGCCGGGCGACCCTGCGCCGGAGCTCGCCGATCGACCGGTGCTGGACCGTTGGGCCCTGTCCGAGGCACATCGGCTCGTGCAGTCGGTGACCGAGGCGCTCGAGCGCTTCGACACCCAGCGGGCGGGCAGCCTGCTGTCGGCCTACGTCGACGACCTGTCGAACTGGTACGTCCGCCGCTCGCGCAGGCGGTTCTGGCAGGGCGATGCCGCCGCGCTGGCCACCCTCCACGAGTGCCTGCAGGTCGTCACGCTGCTGATGGCGCCGATCACGCCGTTCATCACCGAGCGCGTGTGGCAGGACCTGGTCGTCGGAGACGGTGTCACCCAGGGCGAGGTGCCGCCGTCGGTCCACCTGGCGCCGTGGCCCGAGGTCGACGGCTCCCTCGTCGACGACGACCTCGCCGGCCAGGTCTCGCTGGCCCGGCGGCTGGTCGAGCTCGGCCGGGCCGCACGGGCCGACGCCAAGGTGCGCACCCGTCAACCGCTCAGCCGTGCGCTGGTGGGGACCTCGGCCTATGACCGGCTCAGCGAGGAGATGCGCGCCGAGGTCGCCGACGAGCTGAACCTCGGCCGGCTCGAGCCGCTCAGTGCTGCCGGCGCCGACCTGGTCGAGCACTCGGCGAAGGGCAACTTCCGGGCGCTGGGCAAGCGCTTCGCCCAGGACACGCCCAAGGTTGCCGCGGCGATCGCCGCCGCTGACCCCAGCGCCCTGGCGGCGTCACTCGCCGCGGGCGGCACCGCCGTCGTCGACCTCGACGGGGTCGAGGTGGAGGTCACGGCTGACGAGGTGATCGTCTCCGAGCGTCCGCGCGAGGGGTGGTCCGTGGTCAACGAGCACGGAGAGACCGTCGCGCTCGACCTCGAGATCACTCCCGAGCTTCGTCGTGCCGGCCTGGCCCGCGAGGCGATCCGGTTGATCCAGGAGACCCGCAAGAACAGCGGCTTCGACGTCTCCGACCGGATCGCCCTCTCCTGGGCTGCCGAGGGCGAGATGGCGGCTGCCCTCGCCGAGCACCGCGACCTGATCGCGGGCGAGGTGCTGGCCTCGACCATGGCAGAAGCCGAGTCCGTCGACACCTTGACGGTGCGTGACGACGAACTCGGCTTCGGCTTCAGCGTCTATCGGGTGTGAGGTACGCCGGCTGGGCGTGCTCGACCGGGGCCGGTCAGTTGTCCCCGGCCTCCTCGCCGAGGATCGAGCGCAGCCGCTTGGGCGCGTGGTCGCTGGCCGTCGGCAGCGTCGCGACGGCGTTGCCGTTGCCGTCGAGCGCCTCGAGCTGCTGGGTGAAGTAGCTCTTCAGCCGGCTGCGGTACTCGCGCTCGAACGAACGCAGGCCCTCGATCTCGCTGTTGAGCTGGTCCTTCTCCTTCTCGAGGTTGCCGAAGATCTCCTTGCGGCGTGCCTCGGTCTCGGAGTCGAGCATCGCCGCGCGGGTGCGGGCGTCGGACTCGAGCCGGTCGCTCTTGGCCTTGATCTCGGTCTCGAGGCGCTCGGCCTTGGCACGAGCGGCGCCGACGATCCGGTCGGCCTCGTCCTTGGCCTCGCCGACGAGCTCGTCGGCGTTGCGCGTGGCGATCTCGAGGAGCTTGGCCGCGGCGCTGGAGGCGTCGGCGACCGTGGTCACCTTGATCTCCTGGGCCGGCGCGGCCACCACGGGGGCCGGCGCGGGCGGCGGAGTGGGCTCGGGAGTCCGCTCGACGACCTGGGGGGCGGGGGCACTGCTCGCGCCACCGCCGCTGCGCTGGGCGGCCTCGAGCTTCTGCCGGAGGTCGTCGTTCTCCTTGTTGAGGCGCTCGAGCTCTGCTTCCACCTCGTCGAGGAACTGATCGACCTCACCCATGTCATAGCCCTCGCGGAGCCGGACGGGAGTAAAGCGCTTGTTGCTCACGTCCTCAGGCGTCAGCGGCATGACCTCACCCATTCTTGTTAGTCGGACATCAACTTTGCCGGATTGAACAATAGCCCGTCTGCGATCAGGCCCACACCATGCGGTTGATGTAGAGCAACAGGTAGCAGATCAGCAGCACCGCCAGGAAGCTGAGGTCCAGGGAGACGCTGCCGATCCGCAACGGCGGGAACACCCGTCGGAACGCCTTGATCGGGGGGTCGGTGATCGAGTAGACGCCCTCGAGCACGACCAGGATCGGGCCGTGGGGCGTCCAGGACCGGGCGAAGACCTGGATCCAGTCGACGACGAAGCGGACCAGCAGGAGGATGATGAACGTCCAGATGACCACGTCGATGATCTGGCCGACAGGATTCACGCGCACTCAGCTCTGGTTGAAGAACCCACCCTCGGCGATGCGCTGCTTGTCCTCGGCAGCCACGTCGACGTCGGGCGGTGAGAGCAGGAAGACCTTGTTGGTCACCCGCTCGATGGTGCCGTGGACGGAGAACACCAGTCCGGCGGCGAAGTCGACCAGGCGCTTGGCGTCGCCGTCGGCCATCTCGGAGAGGTTCATGATCACGGGGATGCCGTCACGGAAGTTCTCACCGATGACGCGGGCCTCGTTGTAGGTGCGCGGGTGCAGCGTGGTGATCCGGGACAGCGGCGTCGAGGCGCGGGGCGCGACCATCGTCGAGCCCTCGGCCCGGGCCGGTGCGGCCGGACGGCGACGCTCGGAGATGCTGGAGACCGGGCGCGCGGCCGGCTCGGCGCCTCGGCGCACGGGCTCGTCGTACTCGGTGTCGAGCTCGGCGTACTCGCCGTCGGCGTCCTCGAGCAGCCCGAGGTAGACGCCCATCTTCCGCATCGCGCCGCTCATGTTCCTCTTCCTCACGCTCGGTGGATCCTGCTGGCGACATTACTTGATCGGTGGCCGCTGACCGAGGACCGCGGACCCGACACGCACGTGTGTCGCGCCGCACCGGATCGCCTCCTCGAGGTCGCCGCTCATGCCTGCGGACACGACC
>JAEKKP010000025.1 GCA_019510315.1 Propionibacteriales bacterium | reverse complement strand
ACCTCCCTGATCTGCCGCGACAACTTCGGCAAGCTGGTCGCTGCCGGTCTCGCGGTCGTGTTCGCGCTGCAGGTGTTCGTGGTGATCGGCGGCGTCACCAAGCTGATCCCGCTGACCGGCCTCACCACACCGTTCCTGTCCTACGGCGGGTCGAGCCTCGTCGCGAACTGGGCGATCGTCGCGCTCCTGCTGCGCATCTCCGACCAGGCCCGGCGACCACCGCCAGAGCTGAGCGCCGGGTCCGAGGACATGGACGCCACCCAGGTGGTGAGGCTGCGATGAACCGACCGATCCGCAACCTGGCCATCGGCTGCATGGTGCTGTTCCTCGCCCTGTTGATCAACGTGACCTACCTGCAGTACTGGCAGTCCGACTCGCTCACGTCGCTGAGCAAGCACCCCGACAACCGGCGGGTGCTCGACGCGGCGTACTCGCGACCCCGCGGCGCGATCCTCGTCAAGGGCAAGGAGATCGCCGACAGCGTCAAGTCCAAGGACGACTACAAGTACCAGCGGGTCTACCCGCAGGGTCGGCAGTACGCCCAGATCACCGGCTTCTTCTCCCGCGACTGGGGACTCGGTGGGATCGAGGCGACCGAGAACTCGATCCTCTCCGGCGACGACTCCAAGCTGTTCGTCAACCGCGTCGTCGACCTGCTCGGCAACCAGGACCCGCGCGGCGGGAGCGTGAGCCTGACCATCGATCCGAAGGCGCAGAAGGCGGCGTACGACGGGATGAAGGCGCTCGGCCCCGACGTGCGCGGCGCGGTGGTCGCTCTCGAGCCGAGCACCGGCAAGGTGCTGGCGATGACCTCCAGCCCGACGTACGACCCCAACCGCCTCGCCAGCCACGACTTCGTCGCGGTGAACCAGGCGCACAAGGACCTGCTCGCCAACGACCTCTCCCCACTGAACAACCGGGCGATCGAGGAGGTGCTGCCGCCGGGCTCGACGTTCAAGCTGGTCACCGCCGCGGCGGCGCTCGAGAGTGGCAAGTACGAGCCGGACACCCTGGTGCCCGGTGGCTCCAAGCTCGACCTGCCGCAGACCTCGAAGGACCTGATCAACGAGAACGGCCGCTCCTGCGGCGGCGACAAGATCACCTTCACCCGGGCGCTGCAGGTCTCGTGCAACGTCGCCTTCGGGTCGGTCGGCATGGACATCGGTGCCGACGCGATCCGGGCACAGGCGGAGAAGTTCGGCTTCGGCAGCCGCTACTTCCACGACCTCGACGACTCCCTGACCCGGCAGGCGCTCAGCCGCTTCCCGGACAACCCCGACGCACCGCAGACCGCCCTGTCGGCGATCGGCCAGTTCGACGTCGCGGCGACGCCGCTGCAGATGGCGATGATCACGGCCGGCATCGCCAACAGCGGCACGGTCATGCAGCCCTACCTCGTCGACGAGATCCGCTCCAACGACCTCGAGGTGATCGGCAAGACCGACCCCCGCCCGCTCACCAGCAACGCTGTCTCCGCCGCCACCGCCCGCAAGCTCACCGACATGATGGTCGCCGTCGTCGACAGCGGCACCGCGACGACGGCCCAGATCCCCGGCATCAAGGTGGCCGGCAAGACCGGCACGGCGCAGAGCGCGCCGGACCGCCCGCCGTACGCCTGGTTCGTGTCGTTCGCCCCGGCCGACAACCCGACCGTCGCCGTCGCCGTGCTGGTCCAGGACGCCGGCGTCGACCGCGACGCGATCTCCGGCAGCGGCCTGGCCGCGCCGATCGCGAAGGCCGTCATGGAAGCGGTGCTCAACCCGTGATGAGCCGATGATGAGCACGGGCACCGATCGCTACTCGCGCCGACACCGGATCGCCACCGGCGGCATGGGCGAGGTGTGGCTCGCCCACGACGAGGTGCTCCACCGCGACGTCGCCGTGAAGTACCTCAAGCGCGAGTACGCCGACGACGACGGCTTCCGCACCAGGTTCCTCAACGAGGCCCGCAGCGCGGCCGGGCTGCTGCACCCCGGCATCGCGACGGTCTTCGACTTCGGTGAGAGCGAGGTCGAGGACGGCCTGCCCTACCTCGTCATGGAGTACGTCGAGGGCCGCCCGCTGTCCGACCTCCTCGCCGAGGGTCCGCTCGACCCCGAGCGCGCCCGCGACCTGGTCAGGCAGGCCGCCGAGGCGCTCGCGGTCGCGCATGCCGCCAGCCTGGTCCACCGCGACGTCAAGCCGGGCAACCTCATGGTCACCGTCGACGACCGCGTCAAGATCACCGACTTCGGGATCGCGCGTGCCGGCGACGGCCTCGCCCTGACCGAGACCGGGCAGCTGGTCGGCACACCGTCGTACCTGTCGCCGGAGCAGGCCGAAGGACACGTCGCGACGCCGGCCAGCGACGTCTACGCCCTCGGCGTGGTGCTCTACGAGTGCCTGACGGGCCGCCGTCCGTTCGAGGCCGACACCCCCGTCGCCATCGCCCTGGCGCACGTCCGCGAGCCCGTCCCGGAGCTGCCTTCGGGCACGCCCGCGGGCCTCGCCGCAGTGACGCGACGCGCGCTCGCGAAGCATCCGTCCGAGCGCTACCCCGACGCCGGCGCGTTCGCCGAGGCGCTGCGCGCGCTGGGCCCCGAGCAGACGCTCCTGCTGACCGCCCCCGTCGCGGCAGTGCCCGCGGTGCCCGCCGGCCTCGCCGCACGCCTCCGGATCCGGCGCGAGCTCTGGCCGGTGCTGCTCGGCGGAGTGCTGGCGCTGCTGTTCGTCGTCGTGGTCGTGGTCGCCGCGCTCAGTCCCGACGGCGGTGCGACGAAGGACACACCACCGAAGGGATCCTCGTCGACGACGCCGAGCGTCCCATCGACGGTGGCGGTCGATCCGGCGGCGTACGTCGGCAAGCCGGTCGCGACCGTGCAGGCGGCGCTCGCGGCGCTCGGCCTGCACACGAAGGTCAACGTCGTCCGCAACCCGGGAGGCAAGACCGCCGGCACCGTCGCGGCGCTGCGGCCGAGCGGCTCGGTGGCGGTCGGCACCACGATCACCCTGGACGCCTGGGGGACCGCGCCGAAGCCGGGCGGAGACCACTCCGGACCCGACAAGGGCAAGGGCGACAAGGGGAAGGGCAAGGGAAAGCACTGATGAGGGGACATCTCCATGGCTGACACGCCTACCGGACAGCTGCCGGGCCAGGTTCCTGGTCCGCACCGCGTCGGTGGCCGCTACGAGCTCGGGGAGCTGCTCGGGCGCGGCGGCATGGCCGAGGTACGCAAGGGCACCGACGTCCGGCTCGGACGCACGGTCGCGGTCAAGCGGCTGCGCACCGACCTCGCCAGCGACGCGACCTTCCAGGCGCGGTTCCGGCGAGAGGCGCAGTCGGCCGCGTCCCTCAACCACCCGGCGATCGTGTCGGTCTACGACACCGGTGAGGAGCCGGCGTCCGACGGCAGCAACGTCTCCCAGCCCTACATCGTCATGGAGTACGTCGCCGGACGGACCCTGCGCGACATCCTCCGTGAGGGCCGCAAGATCCTGCCCGAGCGCGCGCTGGAGATCGCCTCGGGCGTGCTCTCGGCGCTCGACTACAGCCACCGCGCCGGGATCATCCACCGCGACATCAAGCCGGCAAACGTCATGCTGACCCCGGCCGGCGACGTGAAGGTGATGGACTTCGGGATCGCCCGGGCCGTGGCCGACGCGCAGAGCACGATGACGGCGACCGCCGCGGTCGTGGGCACCGCACAGTACCTCTCCCCGGAGCAGGCGCGCGGCGAGACCGTCGACTCACGCTCCGACGTCTACTCCACCGGCTGCCTGCTGTTCGAGCTCCTGACCGGCCGTCCCCCGTTCGTCGGCGACAGCCCGGTGTCGGTGGCCTACCAGCACGTCCGCGAGCAGGCACCCCGGCCGTCGTCGTTCGACGCCGACCTGCCGCCCGAGGTCGACGCGCTCGTGATGAAGGCGCTCGCCAAGCGGGTCGAGGACCGCTACCAGAGCGCCGCCGCGATGAAGGAGGACATCGATCGCTTCCTTGCCGGCCGCCCGGTGCAGGCGCCGCCGCTCGCCGAGGACACCGCGACGGCGTTCATCCCGACCGCCGGCCCGCCCGCGCAGGACACCGCGACCACCGCCGTGGTCCCCGGCGGTCGCTACCAGGACGACGAGCCCGAGAAGCGCCGCGTCGCCCCGCTGATCCTGCTCGGCATCCTCATCGCCGCGCTGGTCGCGGCCGCCGCGATCCTCGGGCCCAAGCTGATCGGGTCCGGCAACGACCAGATCCCCGTGCCCACCGTGGTCGGCATGACACAGGACCAGGCGCAGCGCACGATCGAGGACAACGGCCTGCGGGTGGGCAGCGTCACCGAGAAGGCCGACGAGACGATCGAGAAGGGTCGGGTGATCAGCCAGTCGCCCGACGCCGACGCCTCGGCCGACCCCGACTCGGCGGTCGACATCGTCGTGTCGTCGGGCAAGCCGAACGTCCAGATCCCCGACGTGGTCGGGAGCAACAAGGACGCGGCGGCAGACCAGCTGCGCCAGCTCGGGCTCCGGGTGAAGTTCAAGGCCGTCGACTCCGACGAGACGAAGGACGACGTCATCGCGGTCTCCCCCGACGTCGGCTCCCAGGTCGCCGAGAACACCGTCGTGACCCTGAGCGTCTCGAAGGGTCCGAAGGCCGTGCCCGACGTCGTCGGCAAGACGCAGGAGCAGGCGACCCAGCTGCTCAAGGACGCCGGCTTCGAGGTCGACCCGCTGCCCGACACCTCGAGCACCGAGCCGAAGGGCACCGTGACCAAGCAGAGCCCGCCGGCCGGCAGCACGCAGAACGCCGGGACGACGATCACGATCCTCGTGTCGACGTTCGAGCCGCCGCCGACGCTCCTGCCCAGCCCGACGATCACGCCGACGGAGACCCCGACGCCCTAGGGCCTACTGCTCCGTCCGGGGAGTGGGCCCGGTCACCGTGAGCGCAGCGATCGCGGTGGTCACCGGCACGGCCAGCACGAGGCCGATGCCGCTGGACAGGATGCGCACGATCTCCTCGGCGATCGACTCGGTCGAGAGCAGGTCGAGCACCGGACGGTCGTAGAGGGAGAGCAGCAGCAGCACGGCCAGCGCGCTGCCGGCGTACGCGAACACGATCGTGTAGATCGTCGACGCGATGTGGTCACGGCCGATCCGCATCGCGCCGGTGAACAGCCTGGCCCGGGACAGCTCCGGCCCGGCCTCGCGCAGCTCCCACACCGACGAGGCCTGGGTGATCGTGACGTCGTTGAGCACGCCGAGCCCGGCGATGACGAGAGCGCAGGTGAGCAGACCCTGGAACGACACGCTGCCGGCGAATGCCGAGAGCAGGGCGGTGTCCTCGCTCCCCGAGCCCGACAGGGTCGCCGCGTGCACCGCGACCACGCCCACCACCGCGGTGATGCCGATGCCGAGCAGGGTGCCGCCGAGCGCGGCGCTCGTGCGGATCGACGGCCCGTGAGCGAGGTAGAGCACCACGAACATGATCGCCGCCGAGCCGACCAGTGACACCGCCAGACCGTCGGACCCGGAGAGCAGCGCGGGCAGCATGAAGCGGAAGAGCACGAGCCCGCCGAACGCGAGGCTGACCAGGGCGAGCAGCCCGCGCGCCCGCGCCACCAGCGCGACGACGAGCACGAAGAGCGCTCCGAGCAGCCACAGCGGCCGGAGCCGCACCACGTCGTCGAACGAGTACGCCGCCGGCGCGCCCGCCTGGGCCGGCACGCGCATCAGCCGGACGGTGTCACCGGCCGCGAGGCCCGATGTCGACACGGCCGCCGGGACGCCGACGACCTCGGTGGTGCCCTTCTCCGGCCCACTGCTCGGCACCGCCTCGAGGTTGCCGCAGCTGGTCGACTGCGTCGTCTCGCCCTTGGCCCCGACCGGGCACGGGTCCTGGACCTTCACCACCCGGGCCTTCTCGAAGGTCACACCGGGAGCCGCGAACTGCGCCTTGTCCTGCAGCCGGCTCACGGTCCCGGAGTTCGGCCACAGCGCCACGACGCCGACCACGGCAGCGACCGCGCACACGCCGAGGAAGAGCAGCAGCACCGTCACGGGGCCGCGGGAGACAGCCACCTTCGGTGCGTCCGCACCGCGCCGGTGCGAGTGCGAGTGGGAGTGCGCCACGCAGGCCTCAGTCCCGGCCAGACGACGAGGCGGTGTCCGCCTTTGCGTACTTCAGCGTGGAGCTGCCCTCGTAACCGGGGAACTCGAGGTGCCCGCTCGTCGCCACGTCGTAGCCGAGGCCGAGGGTGTCGACCGCGTACAGGTAGTCCGCGACGTAGTCGCTGGCGTCCAGGCTCGCCTGGAGCTGGATGGGGTCGCCGATCGCCGCGATCTTGTACGGCGGGGAGTACGGCACGCCGTGCAGCATCACGGTGTTGCCGACGCACTTGATGCCCGTGGTGGAGACGACCCGCTGGCCCTGCAGCGTCATCGCCTCCGCGCCGCCGGCCCACAGGGCGTTGACCACCGCCTGGATGTCCTGCTGGTGCACGACGTACTCGTTCTCGTCCTTGTGCTCCTCCCGGGCCTTGTCGATGGCGCTCTTCGGCGCGTCGTCGAGCACCACGCTCAGGCCCGGGCCGGTGACGGGCGCGAAGCCGGCCGGCTCGCTGAGCTGGTCGACCTGGGCCTGCAGGCGCGCGACGTTGGCGTCGTCGACCTGATGGCTGAGCTGGTCGACCTCCTGGTTCAGCGACGCGAGGTGGGCCTGCAGCTCGTCCGAGCGCTGCCGCTCGGCGCGCACGACGCCGTCGAGGTCGGTGATGCTGGCTGCCCGCAGGTCGAGGCCGTTGGAGCTCAGCGCCGTCGTCGCGAACAGGGCGCCGGCGACCACGAAGGCCAGCGTCGCGACCGCGTGCCAGCTGCGGAACGGCCGCCGGTGCCGGGTCGACTCGTGCGTCACCTGCGTCCAACCTTTCGAGCCAACATGTCCGGCCCCTGCCGCCGCCGGGCCGCGCGATGACTACGCTAACCGACGACCCCAGCACCAAGGAGCCCCAGAGGAGCCCCCGTGTCCAAGCCCGCTGCCCGCAAGCCCACCGTGACGGTGAGCGGCTACGAGACCTCGCTGGTGCGCTGTGCCATCGCCCTCCTCCTCGTGCTGGCCGGGATCGTCTGGATCACCGTGTACACGCAGTTCGCGATGGACGCCGCCAATTACGTCAAGCTGCCCGGGGTCAAGAAGCCCGACACGCCGTTCCCGTGGATGTCGGACCTCAAGCGGTGGAACTACGTGATCGGCTTCGCCCTCATCTGTCTCGGCCTGGTGGTCTCGGCCCACAAGAAGACCCCGCTCGGTCGCGGTCGTGGCGTCGTGATCGGCATGCTCGGCTGCTTCCTGCTCGGCCTGGTGTGGATCGTGCTGTTCTACTTCGTCGGCCAGGACGACTCGGTGCACATCCCGGTGATGGACCAGCTCAACCAGTCCAACCTCCTCGTCGGCGTCGCCTTCATGGCGGTCGGGTTCACCTTCGCCACCAAGTGGGAGTAGCCGCGCCGCGCTGAGGAGTTATCCCCAGTCTGGGGACAAACCTGTGGAGAACTACACCCGTGTCATTCGCCCGCTGGTCAGGGGGTGACGGTGACGGCCGTCTGACTGGTCGGGTGCGCCGCCCTGGCCGCCACGATGGCCGCGGAGAAGATCGCGAACGGGATCAGGCCGTGGAACAGGCCGAGCCACGGGGCATCGTCGCCGGCCATCCCGGCGACCATCTGGATCACGATCATCACCAGGATCGCGCCCGCGATGGCCACACCACGCTCGACCTTGGCGAAGAACGCGACGACGAGCAGCGCGAGACCGATGACCGGTATGACCATGCCGCCCACGATGCCGTGGATCTCGAAGCCCACGGCGCCCTGGAAGTCGGGTGCCTTGTCCTCCCAGCCCTTGAGGACGTCGTGGTTCAGGGTGCCGCCCTTGTCGACCCAGTGGAACAGGCCGGCGATGGCCCAGACCATCGCCATCGCCTGGATGACCACGCCGACGGCGATGAGGTCGGCGAGGATGCGGTACGTCGTGCGCATGGAGGTTCCTTCCCTCGGGTGTCCTGACGAGGATGGTGGCCTCGCGGAACGGTGGTCAATACGCAGATCCGCGTACGCCGGGCTCCGTACTCGCGCGCCGGCTCAGGACAGCGCGGCGATGCGGAGCCCGATCAGCACGACGCAGACCGCCGCGAACGCGGCCATCGAGCTCCACTGGAAGGTCGCCCGGCGCTGCCGCGGCGCGTAGACGACGAGGGCCGCGAGCACCGCACCGCCGAGCAGGCCGCCGAAGTGGCCCTGCCAGGAGATGTACGAGCTCGCCGTGACCGTGAAGACCACGTTGATGCCGATCCAGAACAGCAGCTGCTGCACGTTGGCGCGGAGCTTGAGACCGACGACGAGCAGCGCGCCCATCAGGCCGAAGATCGCACCCGAGGCGCCGAGGGTCTGCGTGTGCTCGCTCGAGAGCCACAGCACGGCGGTGCTCGAGGCGAGTCCGGAGAGCAGGTAGACCGCGAGGAAGCGCGCCCGGCCGAGGATCGCCTCGAGCTGCGGCCCGAGGAAGTACAGCGCGAGCATGTTGAAGGCGATGTGCCACACCTCGACGTGGCTGAAGACCGACGTCGCCAGCTGCCAGTACGCCCCGTCGGAGACGCCCTTCACCAGCGTCGCGGTGCCGTCGGAGTTGCCGAACAGCGTCGTGCGCGGCAGCAGCGCCAGCTTGTCGACCAGCGCCGACCCGCCGCCCCCGGCCGCGGAGATCGAGAGCCACACCGCCACGTTGATCGCGATGAGCCCGATCGAGCTGAGCGCCGGGTTGGCCGACGGCGACCCGCCGTACGGCGCCCGCGGACTGCGGGTCGTCCGGGCACCCTCCTTGATGCAGCTCGGGCACTGGAACCCGACGGCCGCGGAGTTCATGCAGTCGGGGCAGATCGGGCGGTCGCAGCGCTGGCAGCGGATCCAGGTCTCGCGCCCCGGATGCCGGTAGCAGACCGGCGCCGCCGCGACCGGCGGGCCCTGAGGGTCGGTCATGGCGGGTGTGGTGTCAGTCCCGCGTGATCTCGACGGTCTCGATGACCACCGGCTCGACCGGCCGGTCGCCCGGGCCGGTCGGCGTGGTGGCGATCGCGTCGACCACGTCGCGGCTGCTCTGGTCGGCGACCTCGCCGAAGATCGTGTGCTTGTGGGTCAGCCAGCTGGTCGGCTGCACGGTGATGAAGAACTGCGAGCCGTTGGTGCCCGGACCGGCGTTGGCCATGGCCAGCAGGTACGGCTTGTCGAAGGCCAGCTCGGGGTGGAACTCGTCCTTGAAGGTGTAGCCCGGACCGCCGGTGCCGGTGCCGAGGGGGCAGCCGCCCTGGATCATGAACCCGTCGATCACCCGGTGGAAGCCGAGGCCGTCGTAGAACCGTCCCGTCCTGCCGCCGTCGGCGTCGTAGTCCTTGGTGCCCTCGGCGAGGCCGACGAAGTTCTCGACGGTCGCGGGAGCGTGGTTCGGGAAGAGGTTGATCACGATGTCACCGCGGTTGGTGTGCAGCGTGGCCTTGATGTCCGACATGTGGTGCCTTCCAGACGGAGTCCACCGGACGATGTGCGCATCGCCGCGGCGAGGGATGTCGGCCTCGATCCTGCCATGCCCGGAAAGCGCCCGGTGACGAGGACCTCGCGGTGACCGGCGCCCGGGTTTCCCCGTCAGGAGCGTCGGGGCATGATCGTCACAGGGCTGGGCACAGGACCCCTGCCCGCCGACCCACGCGAGGGAGAGGACGTCATGCGCACGAGGACACCGTCGAGGAAGACGCTCACCGACCAGGCCGCCGAGCTGGTCGAGCAGGTCGCTCCGCACGTCGAGGCTGCCAGGGAGCGGATCGTCAACGACTACCTCCCTGTGGCCCAGAGTGCCCTCGCCGACGCCCGGGACACCGCCCGTGAGGTGGCCAAGGAAGCCCGTGCCGCCGCCGAGGAGGCCGCGGCCAACGCCGAGAAGTCCACGCGCAAGAGCCGCAAGAAGGCAGCGAAGAGCGCCCGGGCCAAGGCGGGCAAGATGGCCGCCGCGGCAGCGGCTGCGGCTCCGGTCACCGCCCCCCTGGCCGACCGCGTGGCCGACAAGGTCAACCCCAAGCCGAAGCGGCGCAAGCGCTTCCTGCTGCTGGTCGTGCTGGCCGGCGTCGGGGCCGTGGTGGCCAAGAAGGTCCGCGGCGGCGCCGAGACCAGCGCCTACCCGCCGCCCCGACCCGCACCCGCCCCGCGCCCGACGGCGACGTCCACCTCGGGCACACGCACCCCGCCGCCGGCTCCGCCCGAGTCCCACTTCGAGCCCGACCCCGTGGCCGAGGCCGCCGCCACCGGCACGACCGACGCCGGACCGGGCGCGACGCTCGAGGGCACCGCTGATGCCGGTGGCGCGTTCCTCGACGAGGTCGCCGCGGATGCCGACGAGGCTCCGCACGCCGTCACGACGCCGGACCAGCCGGCCGAGGTGGAGGACGTCTCGGACGCGCGGCACGCCCGCAAGTCCTGACGCCGAAACGCCGGCTCAGCCGGCTGCGCTGGTCTCCAGGTCGGGGAACTGCGCCCGTACGCGCCGGATCGCCCGGAACTCCGCCCAGAAGCTGAGGAACGGGATCGTCCCGCACACGAGCGTCACGACCGTGAACGCGATCGGCCACCGGGCGCGCAGCGCAAGCATGAACGCGACCAGCACGAACACCATGTAGATGAAGCCGTGCGCGGTGCCGAGGTAGAGGTTGATGTCCGAGCCGACCTGCCAGCCGTGGCTGCCCTCGGGCAGGACGCTCGGCCAGATCTCGTGGACGTACTTCAGCGGTACGCCGACGACGACGAGCGTGATGATGGACAGCCCGACGACGGTGGCCAGCACCCGGTAGGCGTTCAGCAGCGGCTTCACGGCTCCGAAGGTACCGGCCGCCTCGCGCACGGCCGCAGGCGGTGGGTGCGGGTCGCGGCGTCGCTCAGCCGGGGCTGAGGTCCATGTGGATCAGCTCCCAGTGGTGGCCGTCCGGGTCGAGGAACGACCAGCCGTACATCGGGCCGTCCGCGATCCGCTCCTGCGCCTTCGCCCCGCCCGACGCCAGCGCGCGCTCGACGAGGTCGTCGACCTCCCCGGGGCTCTCGGCGGAGAGGGCGATCACGACCTCGCTCGGGGACGGGACCGGCTTCCCGGTGAAGGTGGTGAAGAAGTCCTCGACGAGGAGCATCACGAACGCCTCCTCGTTCACGATCATCGCGGTGGCCCGCTCGTCGGTGAAGTCCGGGTTGAACGTGAACCCGAGACCGGTGAAGAACCTGACCGAGAGGTCGAGGTCCTTCACCGGGAGGTTCACGAACACCGTGCGCGGCGTCACGCCACCGCCAGCTCGGCGTCGAGGTCGTCGTCGACCTCGGCCTGGGCATCGGCCTGCACCGCCGGCTGCTGCGGGTTGCGGATGACCGCGAGGGCGACACCGAGCGCGACCAGCACCAGGACCGTGCCGACGACGAAGCCGCGCTGGTAGCCGCCGACGAGGGCCTCCTTGACCGGCCTGCCGGCCCTGGAGAGCGTCTCGGTGCGAGCGGTCGACAGGGTGGCCAGCACGGCCAGACCCAGTGCCGCACCGACCTGGCAGGTCGTGTTGACCAGCCCCGAGGCGAGACCGGCGTCCTCGGGCCGCACCCCGGACATCGACAGCATCATCAGGGCGGGGAAGCTGATCCCGACGCCGGCGCCCATGAACAGCGCGGAGGGCATCACGTCGACGAGGTAGGTGCCGTCGACCGGCACCCGGGCGAACAGGCCGAGCCCGACGGCGATCATCGCCAGCCCGGGGACGAGCACGGTGCGGGCGCCGAACCGCATGGCCAGCCGCTCGGTGTAGCGCACCGAGAGCACGGCCATCACGATCGTGCACGGCAGGTACGCGAGCCCGGTCTGCAGGGCGTCGTACCCCTTGACCTGCTGGAGGTAGAGCACGCCGAGGAAGAACATCCCGAACATGCCGGCCACGGTGAGCGCCTGGATCACGTTCGCGCCGGTCACGTTGCGCGACCGGAAGATGCCCAGCGGGACCAGCGGCTGGGCGCAGGTGGCTTCGCGCACGACGAACGCGACCAGCAGCGCGACCGATGCGGCGCCGAAGACGAGGGTGCGTCCGGCGCCCCACCCGTACGTCGCGGCCGGCGACACGATCGTGTAGACCGCCAGCATCAACGCCGACGTGACGAACACCGCGCCCGGCACGTCGGCGCCCTTGGCCAGGCCGATCCCGCGGTCGCGCACGACGTACTTCCGGGCAGCGACCGCGGTCGCGACGCCGATCGGCAGGTTGATGAAGAAGATCCAGTGCCAGCTCACCAGCTGGGTGATGACGCCACCGGCCAGCAGCCCGATCGAGCCGCCTGCCGAGGCGACGAACGAGAAGACGCCGATCGCGCGGGCCTGCTCGGACGGCTCGGGGAAGAGCGTCACGATCATGCCGAGGATCACCGCCGAGGTGAGCGCGCCACCGCAGCCCTGGATGAAACGGGCCGCGACGAGGACCGACTGGTCCTGGGCCAGGCCGCAGGCCAGGCTTGCGGTGGAGAAGAGCACCAGCCCGCCGAGGAAGACGTCGCGGCGCCCGATCAGGTCGCCGAGCCGGCCGGACAGGAGCAGCAGGCCGCCGAACGAGATCAGGTAGCCGTTCACCACCCAGGCCAGACCCGACTGGCTGAAGCCGAGGTCGTCCTTGATCGCCGGCAGCGCGACGTTCACGACGGTGGCGTCGAGCACCATCATCAGCATGCCCACGCAGAGGACGACCAGCGCGGCCCAGCGGGAGCGCTCCGCCGAGGAGGCTTCGAAAGTGTCGGTCATGGCTGTTCTCCTTGGATGAGGATCGGTCACCCATGTAGACAGCGCGGTGCGGCAGAACTCATTGGCCGATCACCGATGAGTTTCCGTTCCGGCACCGGTCTGTACCTGAAGGCAATACCTGGGTAGGTCCCCGGGACGGCGCGAGGAGTCGAGAATGTCCCTTGAGATGGACGAGACGACGCACACCGATCGTGGCGGTGACGCGGGCTCCACGACGACCGAGGACGAGTTCCCCCGGCTCGCCGACCCGTTCCGCCGAGAGCTGTTCGCGCACTGCTACCGCATGGTCGGTTCGGTGCACGACGCTGAAGACCTCGTGCAGGAGACCTACCTGCGCGCCTGGAAGTCCTACCACGGGTTCGAGGGCCGCTCCTCGCTGCGCACGTGGCTCTACCGCATCGCGACCAACGTCTGCCTGACCTCGCTCGAGGGCACCGAGCGGCGTCCGCTTCCCACCGGGCTGGGCGCGCCGAGCAGCACGGCCGGCGAGCCGCTGGTCAGCGCCGACGAGGTGCTCTGGCTCGAGCCGGTGCCCGACTCGATGATCGCCGACCCGGCCGAGCAGGCCGCCGCGCGCGACACGATCCGGCTCGCGTTCATCGCCGCCCTCCAGCACCTGCCGGCCCGCCAGCGGGCCGTCCTGATCCTGCGCGACGTCCTGAAGTGGCGGGCCAGCGAGGTCGCCGAGGCGCTCGAGATGTCGACCGCCGCGGTCAATTCCGTGCTCCAGCGCGCACACGCGCAGATGGAGAAGGCCCAGCTCACCGTCGACAGCATCGACACCCCGGTCGACGACGAGCACCGGGAGCTGCTCGAGAAGTACGTCGACGCCTTCTGGGAGAAGGACATCGACGGCATCGTCGCCCTGCTCAAGCAGGACGCGATCTGGGAGATGCCGCCGTACGTCGGGTGGTACCAGGGCGCGGAGAACATCGGCCGGCTGATCGACTTCCAGTGTCCCGGCGAGCGGCACGACATGCGGATGCTGCCGACCAGGGCCAACGGCCAGCCGGCGTACGGGCTCTACATGCGGCGGCCGACCGGAGAGTTCACGCCGTTCCACCTCCAGGTGCTGACCATCACCGACGGTGCGGTCAGCCACGTCGGCGCGTTCTTCGACCTCGACCTGTTCGAGAGGTTCGGCCTCCCGCCCGTCGTCCGTGACGAGGACTTCGCCGCATGAGCGCGCCGTCCGCCGCACCGTCGCACGCACCCCTGCTCGAGTCCCTGGAGATGCTCGAGCGGGCGGTGGCCTACACCCGTGTCCAGCTGCAAGCCGTGACCCGAGAGATGCTCTGCCTGCCGACCCCGTGCGAGCGCTGGCGGCTCGGTGCGCTGCTCGACCACATGGCCGACTCGCTCGACGCACTGACCGAGGCCGCCGACCTCCACCACGTCTCCGTCGCGGACCAACCGGAGCCCACCGGACCGCCCTCGCCGGTCGACGTGGTCGAGCGGCTGCAGGTGCGCGCGTGCTCGCTGCTCGGCGCCTGGTCGGCCGTCGCCCGCGACGACGACGTGATGGTCGGCGACCGGCCACTGTCCTCGTCGGTGCTCGCGTGCGCGGGTGCCCTCGAGGTCGCCGTGCACGGCTGGGACGTCTCCCAGGCGACCGGGGTGCGTGCGCCGATCCCCGCCGCGCTCGCGCGGGAGCTGCTGATCTGGGCCGACGTGCTCGTCGGCGACGCCGACCGTCCCGAGCGGTTCGACTACCCGCTCAGCGGTCCCTCGGTGGGCCCGTCGTCGCGCTTGCTGATGTCGCTCGGCCGCGAGCCCTAAGGTCGGGCCGGCACCCACTCCTCGGCGAGCAGCGCGTAGGACAACCCGTCCATCCACTCGCCCGAGCGGTGCAGCGACTCCTTGACCGTGTGCGCCTCCCGGCGCATGCCGAGCCGCTCCATCAGCCGCCAGGAGGGCTCGTTCGCCGCGAAGCAGAGCGCCACCAGCCGGCGGAATCCCAGCTCCTCGAAGCAGATCCGGACCAGCTCACGGACTGCCTCGGTCGCATAACCGTTGCCCTCGACGGCGGGGTCGATGCACCAGCCGATCTCTGCCTGGGTCCCCTTCGCCTGGTCGATGACCTCGACCTGGGCCCACGGGTCCTCCGGGGCGAGCATCAGGTCGCCGATGAGCACGCCGTCGCGCTCGATGACCAGCGTCTTGCCCATCCGCTCGTCGTTGCCGATGAACTCGGCGAACGCGTCGAACTCCTGGGACGTGGCACCCATCCAGCGCCCGACGGACTCCAGCCTGCGGATCTGCCAGAGCGCCTCGAAGTCGTCCTTCGAGATGGGGCGCAACAGGAGGCGCTCGGTGCGCCGCGGCCAGGACAGCGCAGCGATGTCGGCGAGGTCGACCATGGCCCGATCATCCCTGCATCGGGCGCTCGTCACACCCGATTAACGGCGTAGGACGATCGTCAGCGGCAGCCGCTCCTTGTGCACGACCCCCGTCGAGTCGAGCTGGCGGATCTTGAGCGTGGCGGTCACCCGCGTGCGACCACCGAGCGCATCCCTGACCGATCGCGACATCCGCAGCTTCACGCGCACCTGGCCGCCACGACCGATCACCAGGGTGGCCGAGCCGATGCCACGGTGCCGGCCGGCGACCAGCACCTTGGCGTGGACTGCGCCGACACAGCCCAGCGCGTTGGCCGCGGGGCAGGACAGGACGAAGCGGTAGGTGCCGTTGGGACGCAGATGGGCGCGCCGGGTCTCGAGGTTGATGAAGGCGAAGCCGGCAGGCCCGCCGGACGGCGTGACGGTGACGGTCTTGCTGGTCGTCGCCTGGCGCCCGTCCGGTGCCGTCACCAGGAGGCCCAGCGTCTGCGAGCCGGCGCTGGTCGCGTGGTAGGCCACCGTCGGCCCCGACGCGTGGCTGCCGTCGGGCAGGGTCCAGGTGTAGGTGAGCGGTGCGCCCCCGAAGGCCCGCGACTGCGTGCCGTCGTACACCGCGGTCTGACCGACCGCGAGCGAGTCCGGTCCGGTGATGCGAGCCCCTGGGCCGAGCGACAGGCGCCAGGCGGCGCGGCCGTACGTCGCCGCGTAGAGCACGCGCCCGTCGGTGCGCAGCGTGATGCCGGGCACCGAGGCGAGCGGCAGGCCGTTCGCCGCCTGCTCCCACGTGGTCGCCCCCGAGGGACGGCGCAGGACGGCGTAGTCGGTCGCGGCGTACAGGTCACCGGTGTAGTCGTCGAAGGCCACGTCGGTGATCGGCTGGTCGGGCAGGTCGGCATCGAGGTTCGTCCAGGTCGCCGTCGACGTGGCCGGGTTGTAGTGCACGTCGAAGACGTGGCCGGGCTGGCCCGGGGTCGCCGCGTCGTACCCGGAGAAGGACACGTAGGCGTGGTTCGGGTCGGCCGGGTCCACCGCGACACCGGAGATGAACCGCTGCGGCTGGGCGTCGGTGTCGATGCGGTTGAACGAGACGCTCTCGGGCTTGGCGTCGGCGTTCTTCGAGATGAACAGCCGGCCGCGCCGGCTTGCGACCCAGAGCGTCGAGGTGTCGCTCGGGGCACGTTCGACGGCGGCCAGGTAGGACCCGCCCTTGCTCCCCGAGCTGCTCGTCAGGTTGGCGCCGATCGGCTCGAAGTCGCCGCACGTGATGTTGCCGGTGTACTGCGGAACTCCGCCCGGGGACGCGCAGTTCGCCTCCAGGTCGGCCTGGTCGCCGCCGTCGTCCTTGGTGCGCCACACGTGTTGCGCGGCGAGGAAGATCGTCCCGGGCACCTTCGGGTCGAGGATGACCGGGGTGTAGAACGACACCGCCTCACCCGACTCGAGGATCGGCTGGGTGATGAAGGTCCAACCGCTCGGGTCCGACCCGTGGTGGTTGATGTCGCCGAGGCCGAGGAAGTACGTGTGGTAGCGGATGTCGGAGTCGCCGACGTCGAAGCCCGATGCCGCGCCGTCGCCGTTGACCGACTCGAACCACGAGCGCTCGGGAGTCAGCGTCGCCGAGTAGGAGAACGTGCCGTTGTCCTGGGTGCCGCCGAGGAGGTCGCCGAGGGCGTTCGCGGGATCGACGGACAGCTGGACGAACTGCAGATCACCCAGGCCGTCGTTCATGTTGACGATGCGGTGCGGGACCTTCGACAGCCACTGGTGACAGTCGACGAGGTCGGTCGCCTTCTGCGTCGCATCGGCCTCGGTCGTGATCTCCCGAGCCGGGTCGTCGCACTCGGCCGACATGTCGTCCCAGGTGCCGTCCGTGCGCACCATCCCGCCGTCGGACCCGACGAAGGCGATGTCGGTGTTGGTCGGGTCGAACGCGATGGCGTGCTGGTCGGGGTGCATCTGCTCGTACTGGTGCTCGCCGGGCTGCAGCGTCCCCTCCGTGTCGGCCGTCATGTCGGTGAAGTGCACGCCGGCGTCCTCGGAGCGCATCACGGCGCGGCCGTTGGAGCGCCACGTCGCGATCCCTGCGAGTGACTGGTCCTGCAGCGGCCGGATCTCCTCGTAGACCATCGACCCTCCGAACCAGACCGTGTCGGGGTTCGTCGGATCGACCTCGAGGAACAGGTCGTAGTCGCACTGGCTCTGGCACAGCTGGTGAGCCGCGAAGCCCGGGTCGCCGTCGGCGGAGCTGGAGAGCTTGGTCCAACCGGAGTTGTCGGAGCCGAGGCCGACGAGGTCGGAAGCCGGTACGTCGGCGTCGTCGACCCGGAAGAGCTCCCCGGTCGGGTTGAAGTCGGCGTCGAAGCCGCCGTCGGCGACGTAGACCCGGGTCTTGGCGCTCTTCACCGTGATCGCGACCTCGGTGCGGTCGAAGATCGCGCCCGTCGGTGCGTAGACCTGCTTCCAGTCGGAATCCCCGAGTTCGTCGGCGGCGGCGGTGCGCCAGACACCACCGTCGAGGAACGCGGCATAGACCTTGTCCGGGGCAGTCGGGTCCAGGGCGATGTCGGTGACCCCGCCGTCCTCCTCCTGCCCGGGGGTGATGCCGTCGGGCAGTGAGAAGGCGAGGTCGAACGAGGCACCGCCGTCGTGGGACACGTAGACCCCGAGCGGTGGGGCACCCGGCGGCGGCACCGAGCCGCCGTTCACCGACGACTGCCCCTGACGGCCGTCCGCCGTGCCGATCCAGATCGTGTCCGCGTCGGTCGGGTCGACCCGGACCGCGCCGATCGACCGGTCGTGCGAGACGGCGTACGAGCCCTCGACCAGCGACCAGTGGTCACCGCCGTCGGTCGTCTTGTAGAGGCCGAGACCGGCCTGGTTGATCGCGTTGGCCTCGCCCGTGCCGGCGTAGAGCGTGTCCCCGCTCGGGTCCGTCGGGTCGACGACCAGTGACCCGAAGGCGTTGGTGGGCAGGCCCTCGTCGACCGCGGTCCAGGTCGGCGGTGCCGCCTCCGCGTCGTCGGTGCGCCAGATGCCGCCGCCAGCAGCAGCCATCCACAGCCGGCAACCGTGGTCGGGGCTGCCGCAGTTCGGGTCGACCGCGAGCGCGGTCACGCGGCCGGACGTGATGGAGTCCTTGAGGCTCTCGGTGGTGGCTCCGGGCGCGAACGGCGTCTGCGGGCCGATGAACTCCCAGTCCGCGCCGACGCTCGAGCGGGCGGCGATGTGTGGTGTCCCGGCACGGAAGTCCGCACGCGTCAGCTTGACCGGCAGGGCGCGCGTGGCGTGCGTCGCCTTGCGGACGGCGGCGGCCGGGATGTAGCCGCGTGGGTAGGCGCGGTCGACGTAGGCCTGCTGCGCAGGGGTGATCATCCCCGGCTTGGCGTCCTTGTCCGGGTCCTTGACCTCGAACCGTTCGCCGCGGTCACCGTCACGGTGGGCGGTCGCCGCCGCCGAGCGGTGCCCGGACGGTCGGCCGAGGCCGATCGGGCCTGCTGCGGCCAGTGCGACGAGGAGGGTGGCGGCCGTCAGGCCACTGAGAAGGGTGCGCTTCTTCATGCTCTGGCTCCGTTGCCCGGACGATCGTCGGGTCGCCGTCTGCGCCCCGGACCGACCTTCCCGACCGTACTCGCGCCCTCCGGCTTGCGCACCGGTCGATATCGGACAGTTTCAGCGACTCGCGCCGGGCGGCAAGATGGGCAACGCGGCTGGTGCTCCCGATCTCGCCAGCGCCAGCAGCGCATCGACATCGAGGTGCTGCTCGACCAGATCGCCGAGCAGGTCGAGCCGTGCCTCGCGACGCTCGGCGAACACGACTCCGGACGGGCGCCACTCGCGCCCGACGCGGGACGCGACGGCGGCGAGGAGCGCCTGCCGGAAGCCGTCGCTCTCGAGGCTGCCGTGCCACATCGTCGCGAACACACCGTCGTCGGCACCGCCGCCCGGGAAGTCGCCGACCGCGCCGACCTCGAACCGACCGTGATGGATCTCGTAGCCCGCGACGGACTGCCCGAGCGCCGTGCCGGAGGAGAGGCGGAGCACCTTGTCGGCACAGAAGGTCGTCTCGGCGTCGAGCAGACCGAGTCCGTCAGCGGCGGCGCCGGCCTCTCCCTCGACGCCGTCGGGGTCGGTGATCCGGCGTCCGAGCATCTGGGCCCCACCGCAGATGCCGAGCACCGCGCCGCCGTGCCGGACGTGCCGCGCAATCGCCTGCGTCAGGCCGCGAGAGCGCAGCCAGGCGAGGTCGGCCAGCGTCGCGCGAGTGCCCGGGAGGACGACGAGGTCGACACCCGCCAGGTCCCGGGCGGACGCGGCGAAGACGACGTCGACGTCGGGCTCGAGGCCGAGCGCGTCGACGTCGGTGAAGTTGCTGATCCGCGGCAACCGGACCACGCCGACGCGCAGGCCGTCGTCCGCCTCCGACCGCCGGCCGTCGAGGTCGAGCGCGTCCT
>JAEKKP010000136.1 GCA_019510315.1 Propionibacteriales bacterium | reverse complement strand
CCGCAGCCGGATGACCGCCCACGCTTGCTGCCCCGTCACCTGCTCGAGGGCGGCGGCTGCGGACGGAGGACGCTCAGACATGTCCGAACGCTACCAACGGCCAACGAGCCGCTCCGGCGAGTTTCGTTGGGTGGCTGCGACCCTGCCCCAGCGCACCAGGTCTCGACTGACCAGCCTGTGGCTGGGCCGAGCACGGCGGGGACGGAACCACTGGTGGTCGAGCAGCGAGCTTGCGAGCGGACAGTCGAGACCTGGCGACGGGGTCGCGGACCCGGCCACGACCACCGGGCACAATCGCGGGCATGACCTCCGAGACCCCCGCGTCGACAGAGCGCACCCGGATCCGTCGGCTCCCGGAGAAGGCCGTCGACGACGTGGCGGTCCTGCACGCTGTGCTCGACGCCGCGCGGGACCGGCTGCTGCTGCACGGGTCAACCGGCAGCAGGCTCTTCCGTCGACTCGCGGAGGGCATCGACGTCTGCGTGGCCGTGACGCTCCTCGACGGGATGGTGCTGGCCCGGTCAGCCTTCGAGTCCTCGATGCACTACCGGTCGGCGGTCGTCTTCGGCCGCGCGACCGAGGTGGACGACAAGGTGGCAGCCCTGCGCGCCATGTCCGAGGCCTGGCTGCCGGGCCGCTGGGACACGCTGCGACCGCCCAACGCACGCGAGCTCGCCGCCACCATGGTGCTGGCCCTGCCGCTCGACGAGTGGTCGGTGAAGGTCAGCGACGGACCACCCGAGGACGCGGCCGAGGACCTCGACGCACCGGTGTGGGCGGGCGTGCTGCCGATCGTCACGTCGTACGGCGATCCGGTGCCGGCACCGGATCTCCGCGGCGATCCTCAGCCCTGGGCCGGCCGGTTCACCAGCGGCACGTAGGGCCGGCAGGGCTCGTTGCGGAGGACGCCGCACGCAGGCGCCGGCGTCGGCACGTCGAGCCCGGGGACGACCGGCAGCACCAGCCGTGACGGCGTCGCGGACGCATGGGCGATGCCCACCTGCGCCGTGCCCTCGGGCTGGGCCTCCGCGAAGGCCCAGATCGGCTGGTCGCCGTTCGGGGCCGAGATCGTCACCCTGATCCGTGACCCGGCCCGGTAGGCGTGGCCCTGGTAGTACAGCGGGATCGGCACCTCGACGTACTGGTCGCTGGGCAGCGGCGCGACGTCCGACTGGAGCAGGCTGAGCACCGGCTCGAGCAGCGTGCTGGGCTGCTTGAGCACGTTGTTGCTGTCCGTCGCCAGGGCGCGCTCGTTGCCGCGGACCCAGCCGCTCTGCACGTAGGTCTCCTTGCCGTCCGGGCGGACCTCGGTGACCGTCGCCTGCAGATCGACGTTCGGCTCCGAGGAGCGCACCCAGGCGTAGACGGCTCCGGAGCCCACGACGGTGGTGTCACTCGGCAACGGACTCGTCAGGTAGGAGACCGCGGTGCCGTCAGTGCGTTGCCGCCAGTCCCACGTCCACTGCGACGCGTTGCCCCAGAGCCCGCCGGTCCCGGTGTTGCCGACGTAGTCGGTCGGCGGCGACGCGTCCGGGTCGGCGGTGAAGGCATCGGCCGGCGAGGCGCTCTCGGGCTGGTCGAGCAGCCGGCCGGCCGAGGCGAGATACCAGGAGCGGGCCACCGTGCCTGGCACCGGGAGGGTCGAGAAGGACTTCTCGTACGCCGGGTAGGGGTTGCCCGGCTGCGGGTTGAGAACGCCGAGCAGCGGAGTCGTGCCGGCGCCGTTGTCGAACAGCACCCGCACGCGCGGCAGCTTCTCGAAGGCCGCGAGGGCACCGCTGTAGGTCAGCTTGAGCTGGATCGGGTCGTTGGGCAGCGTCATCAGGTCGCTGCCCGGCACCCCGAGCGCCGTCTGGTAGATCAGCGGCGCTGCCGCCTTCATCACCGCGGAGTTCAGCAGTGGCGTCTGGTGCGCGACGTACAGCTCGAGGAAGTCGTACCAGCGGTTGAACGTCTCCGGATCGAGGGAGTCGATGTGGGCGCCGTTGGTGAACGTGAACCAGGCCTTGTCCGTGCCCGTGAAGTGCCGGACCATCGCCGGACAGTGCCCGCCGGTCTGCTCGTCCTCCCACTGGCAGGCCAGGAAGACCGGGACGTTGATCTTGTTCACGAAGGTGATCGGGTCCAGCGGGTCGGCCGTCTGCGCGATGTAGTGCTCGTTGGCCTTGATCTTGGCCAGCAGGTCGATGGCCTCGCCGTGCAGGGCCTGGTTGGCGAGGCAGGTCTGGTCGCCGTCCTGGATCCGCTGATAGGCCCAGGGCTGGCCGCCGGTCGGGCTCGCCGGCAGGGCGTCGTGCACGCGGTCCTCCGCCCAGGCGAGCGCGAAGCCCGTGTTGAGGATGCCGCCCGGGAAGAGCGTCGTCGCGACCGAGTCGATCGTCGAGAGCGGGGCGATCGCCGACAGGCTCGGCGGCCGGGTCTGGGCCGTGAACAGCTGGCTGATGGCGCCGTAGGAGATGCCCATCATGCCGACCGTGTGGCCCTTCACCCACGACTGGCGGGCGATGGTCTCGATCACGTCGTAGCCGTCGAGGTTCTGCAGCGGCTCGAAGAAGTCGAACGCACCACCCGAGCAGCCGGTGCCGCGCATGCTGACGTCGACGACCGCGAAGCCCATCAGGTTGGCCAGGGTGGCGATGCCGTTCTCGGGGCCCTTCGGAGTCGCGGTGCCGTAGCCGGAGTACTCGATCAGGGTCGGGTACGGCGGCAGGTAGGGCAGGCCGGCCTTCGGCAGCTCCACGCCGGCCGGCAGCCCCGGCAGGTCGGCCGGACTGGTCGGCGGGTGGACCGAGATCGCCAGCTGCGTCCCGTCGCGGGTGGTCAGGTAGCCGTAGCCGTTGCTCGGGATCTTCTGGTCGTAGATGCC
Organism: Propionibacteriales bacterium; assembly: GCA_019510315.1. Lineage (GTDB taxonomy): Bacteria > Actinomycetota > Actinomycetes > Propionibacteriales > Nocardioidaceae > Marmoricola. Next base: position 3,811 of record JAEKKP010000136.1, on the reverse strand, counting down.
CGGGTTCCACTGAGCCGGTGCCTCGGTGTGCACGGTGACCGCGGCGGAGGTGGCGCCGTCGGCGTCGCGACGCACGCGGTAGCCGATCCCCGGCGAGACGTCGCGGAACAGCACACCGCCCTCGGCGTCCGCGTTCTTCGTCTGGAGCGCGCCGCCACCGTTGCCGAGCAGCGTCGCGCTCGCGTGGGCCGGGAGCCCGGTGACCCAGACCTGTCGCGCACTCCCGTGCGCGACGACGGTGTCGGCGGCCCGGGCGTTCGGCGTGCCGACCGCGAGGGCGAGGGCGAGCAGACCGCACAGGGCGATCGTGACCACAGCAGTGCGGAGGCGCGGGCGCGCGCCACCGACGAGAACACGTTCTCCATACCCCACGCGGGCAGGCTACTCCCGAGTACGCCGTTTTAGGAGTGCTGCGAGACCGTCACCATCTGCTGCGTCGCGCGGGTGAAGACCACGTAGAGCGTGGACCGGCCGGCCGGAGACTCCGTCTCGATCTCCGCGGGCTCGACCACCACGATGCCGTCGAACTCCAGGCCCTTGGTGTCCAGGCCGGTGAGCACCACGACCCGGGCGTCCTCGCCCTCGGTCAGGCCGGTGACCTCGGGCCACCCGGACAGCCAGGCGCTGACCTCGGCGCGCCGGGCCACCGGTACGACGATCCCGACCGTGCCCTCGACGGCACCGATCATCTCGCCGAGCATCCGCCTGGTGGCCGCCTCGAGGTCGGGCTCGACGACCTCGCGCGGCTCGACCCCGGTCGAGCGGACGGCGTTCGGCAGGTCGGCGTCGAGGCCGACCCGCTCGGCGTACGCCGCGGCGTACCGGTAGATCTCCGCGGAGTTGCGGTAGTTGGTCGACAGGTGGAACGAGTGCACCTGCTTGTCGCCGATGGCGGCGGCGCGCGCTCGCTCGGACTCCTCGGGCACCGGCCACGACGACTGCGCCGGGTCACCGACGATCGTCCAGGTGGCGGTGCGACCGCGGCGGCCGACCATCCGCCACTGCATCGGCGTCAGGTCCTGGGCCTCGTCGATCAGCACGTGCGCGTAGCCGTCGTCCTCGATCCGGTTGGTCGGCGGCGTCCACGAACGGTGCCCGGCGAACTCACGGTCGGAAGCGGTCGTCAGCTCCTGCAGCGACGAGTCGGCAAGATCCAGCGGGTCCTCCTCGGCGTCGTTGACGACCGGCGGGTCGCCGAGCAGGTAGCGCAGCTCGTCGACGAGCGGCACGTCGTCGACCGAGAGCTCCTCGCCCCACGACTTCGCGAGCAGCCGCACCGCCTCGTCGTCCAGTACGCCGTCCGCGACCCGCGCGAGCAGGTCGGTGTCGCGCAGCCAGCCGAGGACCGATGCCGCGTCGAGCACGGGCCACCACGACGACGCGAACTCGAGGAACGCGTCGTTGGTGCGCATCTCGTCGGCGAAGTCCTCCTTGGTGCGCTCGCGGGCACGCTCGGAGCGGACCTGTCGCCACATCATGTCGATCAGCGTCGAGGCGACCCGCGTCGTCGAGCGGTTGCGCGGACCCATCGACAGCAGCTGCCGGCGGGCCTGGCCCAGCTCACGAGACCCGAGCTGCAGCACGTCGTCGCGGTAGAAGACCCGGAACTCGCGCGGGCTCCCGGGCACGTGCTGGCGCGACGTGCGCCGGAGCACCTCGGCCATCGCGGCCGAGCCCTTCACCTCGGCGACCCGCGGGTCGTCCCGCCGGGTCGCGCGCAGGCCGTCGACGACGTCGCCGAGCGAGCGCAGCGCGACGGCCGTCTCGCCGAGCGACGGCAGCACGCGCTCGATGTAGCGCATGAAGACACCGGACGGACCGACGACGAGCACGCCGCCGGTCTCGTAGCGGCGGCGGTCGGCGTACAGGAGGAAGGCCGCGCGGTGCAGTGCGACCACCGTCTTGCCGGTGCCGGGACCACCGCTGATCAGCACGACGCCCTTGTTGGGGGCGCGGATGGCGCGGTCCTGCTCGGCCTGGATGGTCGCGACGATGGAGTGCATCGACCGGTCACGCGCACGGGAGAGCTGCGCCATCAGCGCACCCTCGCCGACGACGGGGAGGTCGGTCTCGATCTCGGTGTCGAGCAGGTCGTCCTCGACGCCGACCACGGTCTCGCCGGAGCAGCGGAGGATGCGCCGCCGGATCACTCCGTGCGGGTCGGCGTGCGTCGCCTGGTAGAACACCGCGGCCGCCGGTGCGCGCCAGTCGATCAGGAGCACGTCGCGGTCGGAGTCACGCAGCCCGATGCGGCCGACGTACCGCGGCTCCTCGTCGATCTCAGCGCGCATGTCGAGCCGACCGAACACCAGACCCTCGTGGGCCGCGTCGAGCGTCGCCATCCGGCGCGCGGCCTGGAAGACCATCGCGTCGCGCTCCACGAGGCCGCCCTCGTGGCCGAGCTGGCCGCGCGCACGTCCTTCGGCCGCGAGCTGCTCGGCCGACCGGGTCGACTCCGCGAGCTGGCGGTAGACCGTGTCGACGAACTCCTGCTCGCGGGCGATCTCGCGCGCAGCGATGTCTTCGTTCAAGGGCGGGGATCCTTCACGGGCCAGCGACGATCAGGGAGTCGACAACTCTACCCGTCACGCGTCACCGGCAGGAGGCACTCCCGGAATCCCGGACGCCGAGCTTGGGACTGAGGAAGCGCCACGCGTACTCGTGCGGACGCAGCGTCAGCTCGAGCAGACCGAACCCCGACTTGAAGTACGCCGACCCGGCGACCGGCGTGCCCTTCGCGTAGAGGCTGCGACCGCCGCCGCCGGAGACGAACTCCTGGATGCCCCGCGTCGGCTCCACCACGCCGGCCGGGCTCATCGGCTCGAACCGCTCCTGGTCGTGGTCGTGGCCGGCGAGGGCGATGTCGACGTGGTGGTCGTAGGCGATCTGCCAGAACGGCTGCATCGCCCGGCTGCTGCCGTGCTCGCCGCCGGAGGAGAACCGCGGGTGGTGCATCGCGATCAGCGAGCAGGTCGACGGGTTCGCGTCCATGTCGGCCGACAGCCAGGCACGCTCGGCCTTGCAGTCGACCTCGCCGCAGTTGCTGTTGAGGACGTAGAGCCGCCAGCCGTTGAGCTCGCGCACGTACCAACCCGGCGAGCCCGGCTGACGCTGCGCGAAGTAGCGGAAGTACCCGCGCGCACCGGACGTGTAGTACTCGTGGTTGCCCACCACGGGGTCGGTGATCGAGAGCAGCTGGCCCCACGACTTCGCGTAGGAGTGCGTGCACCTGGTCCGGCGACAGCGCCATCGCCGCCTTCGCGGTCGCCGCCTGGTGACAGGTCCGACGCGTCTTTGCCGCACCCGGAGGGCAGGCGATGTCACCGACCGCGACCAACGTCGCCGACGGGTCGGCGGCGAGCTGCGCCTTCTCGGCATCGGCCTTCCGGTCGGGACCCGCGCCGGTCCCGCAACCGCTGAGCACGAGTGCCGCGACGGCGAGTCCCCCAAGAAGTCTGCGCATGCGCACACGGTACGACGAGTGGACCGCCGTCACGCCAGATCCTGGACGAACTGCCCGAGCTGGACGAGGTTGCGGCACTCGACCATCGGCATCAGCGCGCCGTAGTCCTTGGCCGCGGAATCGCCGGTGTCCCAGTGCCGGGTCGCTTCCGGGTTCAGCCACCAGGCGTGCCGTGCCTGGTGGACCAGGTCGCGGACCACCGGCAGGGCGAGGTCGGAGTAGTTGGACCGCGCGTCGCCGAGAACGAGGAGGTTCGTCTTCGGGGTCAGCGCGTCCGGGTGCTGCTCGGCGAACCGGGTGAACGCGCGCCCGTAGCTCGTCCGGCCCCAGAGCGTCGCGTGCTGCGCA
>JAEKKP010000024.1 GCA_019510315.1 Propionibacteriales bacterium | reverse complement strand
GGCCGGCGACCGAGGCCCTGGTGCACTTCCTCGACGACTACGAAGGAGACGAGTCATGAGCAAGGTCGACCCCGAGGTCGAGGCCCTCGCCCAGCAGCGACTGGCGGCCGAGGAGTCCCGGATCACCGGCCCGCGACGTACCCAGGTCAGCCTCGGTACGACGTTCCGCGAGTTCTGGCAGCACCCCAGCCCGTGGATGATCACCGCGACCCTCGTCGGGGCCCTGGCCTGGCGGATCCAAGAGGGCGACTGGCGCCTGTCCGACCTGTGGGCGCCGGCTCTGCTGGTCGCCTTCTTCCCGGTGCTGGAGTGGGTGATCCACGTGTTCATCCTGCACTGGCGTCCGCGGAAGGTCGTCGGGGTCCGGATCGACAGCGAGCTCGCCCGCGACCACCGCCGGCACCACGCCGACCCTCGCGACATCCCGCTGGTGTTCATCCCCTGGCGGTCCTTGATCGCCGTGATCGCCGGTGAGGTGGCCATCGGTCTCTTCGTCTTCCCACGCCTGGGGCAGGGGCTCACCTGGATCCTCGCCGTGGCGGTCACCGGTCTGGCCTACGAGTGGACGCACTACCTGATCCACAGCGACTACCGGCCGAAGAGCCGTGCCTACAAGGCGGTGTGGCGCAACCACCGGCTCCACCACTACAAGAACGAGCACTACTGGTTCACGGTGACCAGCACGTCGACCGCAGACCGGTTGTTCGGCACCTACCCGGACCCCGCGACCGTCGAGACGTCGAAGACCGCGAAGAACCTCCACGGCGCCGCCTGAAGCGTCAGCTGAGCGCGGACCCCGCGGCGTACTCCTGGAACGGGAGGTTCCAGTCTCCGATGCCGTTGGTGAGCGTCATCGGCTTGTCGCTGCCGGTGTACTCCACGACGTCGCCGATGAGCGTCTGGTCGTAGAGCCACTGCGCGTTGGCGGTGCTCATGCCGGTGCAGCCGTGGCTGACGTTGGCACGGCCCTGCGAGCCGACCGACCACGGCGCGGCGTGCACGAACTCACCGGAGTAGGTGATCCGCATGGCGTACTCGACGCCGGCGATGTTGTAGCCGTCAGGCCCGTTGGGGTCGATGCCGACCGTCTCGGAGTTCATCCGCTTCTTGCGGTACTTCTCGACGATCACCTTCACGCCCGAACGGGTGGTGTACTTCGGCTGCTCACCGGTCGTGATCGGGATCGTGCGGATCAGCTTGCCGTCCTGGAACACCCGCATCTGGTGGGTGTTGATGTTGACCTTGCTGACCATCGACCGGCCGATGGTGAACGTGCTGGTCCGGCTCTTCTGACCGAAGATCCCGTTGCCGGCAGGCACGGAGTCGATGTCGGCGTCGACGGTGACCTTCGTGCCGGGCTGCCAGTACTGCTCGGGACGCCAGTGCACCTCCTGGTCGGAGATCCAGTGGAAGGCGCCCGGCTGGGCCGGGACCGAGGTCACGTGGAGGTGCTTCTCGATCGAGGCCTTGTTGGTGATCGGTACGTCGAACCGGATGATCGCCGGCATGCCCACTCCGACGGTGGCGTCGGGCAGCGGGAAGAAGCTCGGGAACGCCTGCTGGTCGAGGCCGAGGGCCTGGGTCGTGAACCGCGAGCGGTAGTCCGACTCCTTGCCGTCCTCGTCGACGGCGACGCCGTGGACCCGGTAGGTCTCCCCCGGCTGCAGCCGGCCGGTGCTCTGCCAGCTGACCTTGTCGGCCGAGAGCGTGCCCTCGAGCTGGCCGGACTTGCCGGCGACCGCGACGCTGCTGAGCGTCCCGTGGGCGACGTCGAGGCGCAGCGTGCGGTTGACCTTCACGCCGGTGGCGTCGGCCGGGATGCTCGCGGTGATCTCGGCATCGGACTTCGGCGTCGAGGAGGCCGATGGCGTGTCGCCACCCTTGCCGACCAGCGCCTTCGGCGAGTCCGAGCAGCCGGAGACGACCGACAAGAGAAGGACTGCCGCAGCAGCGACAGTCCAGGTACGTCGCGACCGCATGGGACTCCTCGGCGAGGTCAACCTGTTAGGACGCCTCAAGCGTAACAAGGGCCCCGAGGTGCTCCTGACCACCAGCGCGTGGCAGAGGTCACTCCCCCGGGGCTGCTGCCCGGGTGCGCTCAGTGCGCGTGCTCGCCGCGGTAGTACTCGAAGACCCAGCCGACCAGGGCCGTCGCGCCCAGCGTGGCGCCGATGATCACCAGCCACCAACCGATCACGACACCGAGGACGATCGTCGCCGCCGTGAGCCCGCACCACAGCGGCCACCAGCTGTACGGCGGGAAGAAGCCGAGCTCCCCGGCGCCGTCTGCGATCTCCGCGTCCTTGTGGTCCTCGGGCCGGACCGTGCCGGCCTGGGCCATGCGCCGGGCGTGGAAGCCGAGGTAGAAGCTCACCAGCGTCGTCAGCAGCGTGGTCATGACCAACGCAGACGTGCCGGTCGGGTCGCCGGTGATGAACCAGTACGACGGCGTGACGAGGGCGAAGAACGCCGTGCAGATCACGAAGATCCAGGTCTCGGCCTTCATGCGTCAGACTCCCCTTCGAGGTGCTCCCGGCGGCCGTGCATCTCCGGCGCGTCGGCCAGGCTGTCGGACGCAAGGTCGTTGTCGGCGTACTCGAGCGCAGCGATCTCCGGGTGGTGCAGGTCGAACGCAGGCGACTCCGAGCGGATCCGCGGGAGCGAGTTGAAGTTGTGCCGCGGCGGCGGTGAGCTCGTCGCCCACTCGAGCGACCGGCCCCAGCCCCACGGATCGTCGACGGTGACCTTCGGCCCGCGAGACGACTTGTAGACGTTCCAGAGGAACGGGAAGGTCGAGGAGGCGAGCAGGAACGCACCGACCGTGGATATCTGGTTGAGCGTCGTGAAGCCGTCGTGAGGGCCGTAGTCGGCGTACCGACGTGGCATGCCCTCGACACCCAGCCAGTGCTGCACCAGGAACGTCGTGTGGAAGCCGATGAACAGCAGCCAGAAGTGGATCTTGCCGAGCCGCTCGTCGAGCATGTGGCCGGTCATCTTGGGCCACCAGAAGTAGAACCCCGCGAACATCGCGAACACGACCGTGCCGAAGACGACGTAGTGGAAGTGCGCGACCACGAAGTAGGAGTCCGAGACGTGGAAGTCCAGCGGCGGCGAGGCCAGGATGATGCCGGTCAGGCCACCGAAGAGGAACGTGACCAGGAAGCCCACGGCCCAGAGCATGGGGGTGTCCAGGGACACAGATCCGCCCCACATCGTGCCGATCCAGTTGAAGAACTTCACGCCTGTCGGTACGGCGATCAGGAACGTCATGCCGGAGAAGAACGGCAGGCTGACCGCGCCGGTGACGAACATGTGGTGCGCCCACACAGCGACCGACAGCATGGCGATGCCCAGCGTGGCGCCGACCAGGCCGATGTAGCCGAAGATCGGCTTGCGGCTGAACACCGGCAGGATCTCGGTGATGATGCCGAAGAACGGCAACGCGATGATGTAGACCTCGGGATGGCCGAAGAACCAGAACAGGTGCTGCCACATCAGCGGGCCGCCGTGCGACGGGTCGAACACGTGGGCACCGAGCTTGCGGTCGGCCTCGAGGGCCAGCAGCAGCGCACCGAAGACGGGGAACACCATCAGCACGAGAAGGCTGGTGACGAGAGTGTTCCAGACGAAGATCGGCATCCGGAACATCGTCATGCCGGGCGCGCGCATGCAGATGATCGTGGTGATGAAGTTGACCGCGCCCAGGATCGTGCCGAGACCGGCGAGGTAGAGGCCCATGATCGCGAGGTCGCCGCCGACGCCCGGTGAGCGCACGGCGTCGGACAGCGGCACGTACATGAACCACCCGAAGTCCGCGGCACCGCCGGGCGTGATGAACCCCGAGGCCGCGATCAGGCCGCCGAAGAGGTACATCCAGTAGCTCAGCATGTTGAGCCGCGGGAACGCGACGTCGGGTGCGCCGATCTGCAGCGGCATGATCGCGTTGCCGAACCCGAAGAAGAGCGGCGTCGCGAACAGCAGCAGCATGATCGCGCCGTGCATGGTGAACAGCTGGTTGTAGGTCTCGTCGTTGACGATCTGCTGGCCCGGGAACGCCAGCTCCGAGCGGATCAGGAGAGCGAGCACGCCACCGAAGAGGAAGAAGCCGAACGACGTGGTGAGGTACAGCTTGCCGATCACCTTGTGATCGGTCGTGGTGAGGATGCGGACGACCTGCTGCCCGAGCGTGCGCTGGGGAACGACCCGGGGTGCGTCGGAGACGGCGGTCATTCGTTGGCTCCGTTCTGGTCGAGCCCGGCTTGGGTGTTCACTTCGCTGCCGCCGACAGCGGGCCCGTGTGACTCGGGGTGGTCGGCATCAGCGAGCGTGGCGAGGTGGTCGTCGTACTGCGCCCTCGTGACGACCTTGACCTTGAACAGCATCCGCGAGTGGTAGACGCCGCAGAGCTCGGCGCAGCGGCCCTCGTAGGTGCCCAGCCGGTTGGGGGTGAACGTGTAGTGGTTGTCGCGACCGGGGAACACGTCCATCTTGAACAGGAACGCCGGCACCCAGAACGAGTGGATCACGTCAGCGGAGTAGAGGTGCACCTCGACGGTCTCGTCCTTGGGCAACCACAGGGTGGGCGGGTCGGCGGGCGTGCCCACCTCGTGGACGACCGGGCTGCCGATGGCCTCGCCCTGGAAGTCCTTCGCGTTGGCGTCGTAGTTGTAGTTGAACGCCCACGACCACTGCTGCCCGACGACCGTGATGACGTTGTCGGGGTCCTTCACGTCCTTCAGGACGCGGTCCTGCTCCTGGACGGTGAAGAAGAAGAAGACGATCACCATCATGATCGGCGCGACGGTGTAGAAGATCTCGATCGGCAGGTTGTACCGGGTCTGCACCGGCACCTCGTCCTCGCTGCGCCGGCGGAATCGGATGACCGCGTAGAGGATCAGACCCCACGTGATGACACCGGTCACCATGGCGGCCACCCAGGCCCACTGCCACAGGTGCAGCATGCCCGGGGCCTCGGCGCTGGCCGGCTCGGGCATCGCGATGCGCTTCCACTCGTCCTGGGTCGACGCGGAGCAACCGCTGAGCAGGAGGACGGCGGCGCCAGCCGTGACACCGAACGCGAGGTTCCGAGCGCGCTTGGGGAGTTGCAGACCCACGAACGAGCCCTCTCTCTTGACCGAACATCTTGAGCCGAACAAGCCGCACCCTACTACTGAGCAGACGCCCCGAGTGCCCGAGGTCGGGGTGTTGACACGTGGGCGTCGCCACACGCCCGCGGCCCGCTCAGCGGAGGGCTAGGTTTCTCGCTGTGAGCACCCCTCCGGGACCGGTCCCGGCGGCCTATCTCGACACCGCGTCGAGCGAGCCGCTGCACCCTGCGGCGCGTGCCGTCCTCGACCAGGCCCTCGAGAGCGGGTACGCCGACCCGCGGCGCCTGCACCGGGATGCTGCTCGACAACGCCCGGGAGGCCACCGCCGAGGCCCTCGGCGTGCGGTCCGACGAGGTGAGCTTCACCGCGAGCGGCACCCATGCGGTGCACCTCGGCGTGCTCGGCCTGCTCGCCGGCCACGCTCGCCGCGGTCGGCGTCTGCTGACGAGCGCGGTCGAGCACTCGGCAGTGCTGCACGCGGGGGTCTGGCACCACGGGCAGGGCGGGTCCGTGGACACGCTGCCCGTCGACGTCCTCGGCCGGCTCGCCCCGCAGACCGCGGCCCGGGCGGTGAGTTGGTCGGACGAGCTCGCGGTCGTCGCCGTGCAGTCGGCCAACCACGAGGTCGGAACGCTCCAGCCGGTCGCCGACATCGCCGAGGCGACCGGTGCCCCGGTGTTCATGGACGCCTGTGCCTCCGCCGGGCGGCTGCCGCTCCCCGAGGGCTGGGCCGCCGCCGCAGCCTCGGCCCACAAGTGGGGTGGACCACCGGGGCTCGGCGTTCTGCTGGTCCGCAAGGGCACCCGGTGGCGCAACCCGTTCCCGGCCGACTCGATGGACCAGTTCCCCCTCGACGGCGAGAACGTGCCACTCGCGCTCGCCTCCGCGGCAGCCCTCCAGGCCGTCGTCGCGGAGCGCGACGAGGTCAACCGGCGGCAGTCGGCACTGGTGGACCGGCTCCGCGCCGGAGTGGCCCGCATCCCCGACACCGAGGTGGTGGGCGATCCGGTGGACCGACTTCCCCACCTGGTCACCTTCTCCTTCCTCTACGTCGACGGGGAGGCGATCGTCACCGAGCTCGATCGGCGCGGGTTCGCGGTGGCCAGTGGCTCGGCGTGCACGGCGAGCACTCTCGAGCCGAGCCACGTGCTCGCCGCGATGGGCGCCCTGACCCACGGCAACGTCCGCGTGTCGCTGGCTCGCGACACGACCGAGGACGACGTCGACCGGTTGCTGGCAGCGCTGCCCGAGGTGGTTGCGCGGATCCGCGAGGACGCAGGTCTGTGACGGTGGAACCGGCGCTGGAGCTCGACTGCCGAGGGCTGCTCTGTCCGCGGCCGGTGATCGAGCTCGCCAAGCACCTCACCGACGTGCCGGTCGGGGCGGTCATCGCCGTCGTCGCCGAGGATCCCGCCGCCGCGCACGACATCCCCGCGTGGTGCCGCATGCGCTCGCAGGAGTACGTCGGCACGGACACCGCCGCCGACGGGGTCGCCCGCTACCTGGTGCGGCGTACGTCTGCCGGCGGTTGAGCCCTACTTGAGGTGCGAGCCGACCTCGGCGCTCGCGTCCGCGCCGTACGACTCCTCGACCCGAGCGACGAACTGCTCGGGGGTGAAGGAGTACTCCTGCGTCCCGACGGTCTCGACGACGTAGGCGGCCAACGTGCAGCCGACCTGGGCGGCGCGCTCGTGCGAGAGGCCCCAGTCGACAGCGGCGAGGAAGCCGGCCCGGAACGCGTCACCGACGCCGGTCGGCTCGACGGCGTGCACGCCGGTCACGGCGGCGACCTCGATCGGCTGGGCGTCACGGGAGACGATCCGGACGCCGTCCTTGCCGAGCGTGATCACCTGCGTGCCGACCCGGTCGAGGATGTCGGAGGCACTCCAGCCGGTCTTCGACTCGATGAGGTGCGACTCGTACTCGTTGCTGAACAGGATGGTGGCGCCCTCGATCAGCTGCCGGATCAGGTCGCCCTCGCCGAACGCAAGCTGCTGGCTCGGGTCGGCGATGAAGCGGTAGCCGCGCTGGCGGCACTCGTCGGTGTGGCGCAGCATCCCGTCGGGGTCGTCGGCGCCGATCAGCACGAAGTCGGGCTCGCCGACCCGAGCGACGATCGGGGCCAGCTCGATCAGGCGGGCCTCGCTCATCGCACCCGGGTAGAAGGACGCGAACTGCGCCATCGTGGTGTCGGTCGTGCACACGAAACGGGCGGTGTGCTTGGCCTCGGAGATGTGCACCGAGTCGCAGTCGACGCCGTGGCGCTCCAGCCAGGAGCGGTAGTCGGCGAAGTCCTCACCGGCAGCGCCGACGAGCGTGGGGTTGAGGCCGAGCTGGCCGAGGCCGAAGCAGATGTTCGGCGCCACCCCACCGCGGCGGATCTCCAGGTCCTCGACGAGGAAGCTCACCGAGAGCTTGTCGAGCTGCTCGACGACCAGCGAGTCGGCGAACTTTCCCTGGAAGGTCATCAGGTGGTCGGTGGCGATGGATCCGGCAATGAGCAGCGACATGGGTCCTCGGAAGATCGGGGAAAGGGGCGCGTCCTGACGGCGTTCTGTCAGCAGCGGGAGCCTACCGTCCGGTACGGATGGGAGTACCGGGAAGTAGCCAATACCGTGGCGACATGACCTACGAGCGGCTGGCGTACGACGACCAGGACACCACCGTCAAGATGCACCTCGACTGCACCGCCTGCGCCGCCGCGATGCAGCTGCCGGCCACCACGCTCGTCCCGGAGATCCTTGCGGACGCGCCGCCGATCACCTTTGACGAGTTTCCCCGCGAGATCCGCAAGCCGGAGATCACGATCAGCGAGGCGGCTGCCCACCTCGCGTCGCGCCTGCACCTACACCTCGACTGAGGCACCGGCAGGCTCCCAACGCAGAAAGAGGCGGTGACCCGAACGGGTCACCGCCTCTTGACGTCTGGCTCAGTGGAAGCTGTCACCGCACGCGCACGACCCCGTGGCGTTCGGGTTGTCGATCGTGAAGCCCTGCTTCTCGATGGAGTCGACGAAGTCGATCGTCGCGCCGTGGAGGTACGGCACGCTCATCCGGTCGACGACGACGGACACGCCGTCGAAGTCGGTGGTGACGTCCCCGTCGAGGTCGCGCTCGTCGAAGAACAGCTGGTAGCGGAGGCCGGAGCAGCCGCCCGGCTGCACGGCGATGCGGAGCTGGAGGTCGTCGCGACCCTCCTGCTCGAGAAGGCTCTTGACCTTGGCGGCCGCGGCGTCGCTGACGTTGATGCCGTCGGTGCGGTGCTCGTGGGTCGTGGTCTCGACCTGCTCGGTCATGTGGAACTCCCAGGGGTTGCTCGCGGTGGTCCGGCCGGACCTGTCACTGGGTCAATGGTCGCACATCGGCGGTTATTCCCGGTCGACCCCGCCGCTCGCGGGTCAGCGGCCCCAGGTGCGGGCGACCCGCTCGGCGAGCTCAGCGAGGGCGGCGGCCGGCTCGGCGAAGGCACGCTCCTCCCCCACCCGGTCGACCACGGCGTACGCCGCCTCGATCCCCAGCGCGCGCATCTCCCGGGATCCGACCAGCACCTGCCCGGCCAGGGCGATGCAGGGCACGAGGGACGTCGCGGCGACCTGCGCCACGCCGTACGGGACCTTGCCGGAGCGTGAGGAGAAGTCGAAGGCACCCTCGCCGGTGATCACGAGGTCGGCGCCACCCAGTCTGGCCGCCAGGTCCACGGCCTCGGCGACGACCTCGACCCCGGGGCGGCGGACCGCGCCGAGCAGCAGGAGGGCGTAGCCGATCCCGCCCGCTGCGCCGGCGCCCTTGGCCGCGGCGGCCTTGCGGTCGGCCAGCTCGGCGAAGCGTTGCAACCGGCCGTCGACCGTGAGCAGCTGCTCCTCGGTCAGCCCTTTCTGGGGCCCGTAGGTCTTGGTGGCGCCCACGAGGCCGAGCAGCTGGTTGTCGACGTCGGAGGCGAGGACGAGCTCGATGCCGTCCGTGGCGCGGCGCGCAGGGTCGAGGTCGACCGACTCGAGCCCCTCGAGCCCCTCCGGGCCGGCGTCGAGCACTCCCCCGACGGCTGTCGCACCGAGCGCCGACAGCAGTCCGGCGCCGCCGTCGTTGGTCGCCGTACCCCCGGCCCCGACGACCACCCGGGTCGCGCCGTCGTCGATCGCCGCCCGGATCAGCTCTCCGAGCCCGCGACTGGTCGCGACGGTCGGCCGGCGCGCGGCCGGCGCGGTCAGGTGCAGGCCGACCGCCTGGGCGCTCTCGACGTACGCCGTCGCTCCGACGCGCAGGACCGTGGCCGGAACGGCGCCGCCGTACGGGTCGGACACCGTCACCGCGAGCAGCTCTCCGCCGAGCGCGGCGTGCAGCACGTCGACGAATCCCGGCCCGCCGTCCGACATCGGCACCTCGACCAGCTCGCTGTCCGGCAGCCTGCGCCGCCACCCGGTGGCGATGGCCGCGGCCGCCTCGACGGCGCTCAAGGTGCCGGCGAACTTGTCCGGCGCGACCACGACGCGCATGGCGTGGACGATACTCAGGGCCGTGGACGCGCTGATCCGGCCCATGACCCCGGCCGACGTGCCGGAGGCGGAGCGGCTCTCCGACGAGGCGTTCACGCCGATGGCCGAGCCCGGCATGTCGACGTCGCGGACACCGACACAGCAGGCCGAGTGGAGCCAACGGGCCGCGCACCTCGTGGGCACGGACCCCGGGGGCTGCTGGGTCGCCGAGCGGGACGGCGCGATGGTCGGCTTCGCGACGTCGTTCCGGCGTGACCTGACGTGGTTCCTCGCGACGTACGCCGTCCAGCCGGACCTGCAGGGCCAGGGGCTCGGTCGCGCGCTGCTCGACGCCGCGCTGACGCATGCACGCGGCTGCCTGCGGGGAATGCTCTCGTCGAGCCGCGACCCGAAGGCGTTCCGGCGCTACCGGCTGGCCGGGTTCACCCTGCATCCGCAGATGTTCCTCGTCGGCCGGGTCGACCGCACGGCGATCCCGGTGCTCGAGCACGTGCGCGACGGGAACGAGTCGGACTTCGCACTGCTCGACTCGCTCGACCGTCGCTGCCGCGACGCTGCCCATGGGCCGGACCACGCCGTGCTGCTCGCGCAGAACCGCCTCGTCGTCGTCGATCGGCCGAGCGGCTCCGGCTACGCCTACATCGGCGAGCACGGGAAGCCGGCCGTGGTCTGCGCCTCCAGCCGCAAGGTCGCCGGCCTGCTGCTGTGGGAGGCGGTCGCCTCCGCGCCACCCGACGGCGACCTCACCATCCCGCACATCACCGCGGCCAACGAGTGGGCGATCGACGTCGGGCTCGCGGCCGGGCTCGCCGTCCACACGGCGGGCTACCTCGCCGTGCGCGGCATGAAGCCGCCCGCGCCGTACCTGCACCACGGTGCGCTGCTGTGAGCCGAACCGCATGGTTCGCGGCCTCGCACACCTGCCATCGGGCTCACAGCTCGTGGAGCGAGCGCCGCCAGCGGAGCTCTTCGCCGTAGGTCAGCTCGGTCGGCCAGTCGTCGGGCGGGTCGACGGTCCAGCGGCGCGGTCGTCGCGCCTCGATCGCGCGGTTCCGTGCGGACAGCATCCGCCGCACGACGAGATCGCGGTCGTGCATGTCAGGCGCCAGCACCTCGAAGTACTCGAGGCCCGCGTCGCGGAATCGACACTGCCGTGCAGCATCCTTTGCTCGTCGCCCTGCGTTCAGGTGCACCTTGCCGTCGTACTCGCCGACCACGCCGGTCTCGAGGTCGAGCAGGTCCGGAGTGCCGAGGTGCCGGCCGTCGAGGTCGAAGACAGGCCGGTTGCACAGCGGCCGCGGCAGGCCCGCGTCGAGCACCCAGAACAGACGCAATCGAGACTCTGCGGGTGAGCGGCTGCGCTCCTCGGCCAGGGGCAGCGTGCGTCCCACCCGCTGTGCCCGTCGCCAGCCCGAGTGTCCCTCCCAGTACTCGACCATCTGCCAGACCGCGACGAGTCTCGCAGCTGCTGCCATGTCCATCGCGACCACCGCCTCGCGGTCATCGGCAACGCTCCGCATCTCGTCGAACAAGGCGCGAAGCGGGCGAGTGCAACGGACACCGTGGAGCATCCAGATCTCCGAATCGCCCAGCGGCTCCCGCGACACCGTCGCGCCGCGACCGGGTTTCAACGTGCCGCTCTGGCCCAACGCCAGGGGGACGGGCCGACGGCTGCGCCCACCGTCCGTCAACCCGTCGAAGTAGTTCCCACCCGCCAGCCGGAGGGCCGCCCATCCGGTCACCGCGGTCCCGGCGGGCAATCGCGCGGCCTGCTCGATGATCCGCTGCTCGACCAGCTCGTCGGAGACCTTCGCTGGCACGTACAGACCCCTCGACGTCTGCCGCCACCGTCCGCCGGCCGCTTGCCCGCGGGTCGGCCCGCCAGGGCTGCCCACACGGACAGGCCGGACGAGACCTCTCGGTCGCTGGCAGACCGGATCCCACGCACCCTCCACCACCCCGACAAGGTCGCGCCGGACGGCCCCTCGGCACCACCCGTGCCTCAGAGCCTGTGGACGACGACGTACGACGAGCTGTGCGCCCAACGGCATGGTCTGCGACCCCGAGAACATGCGGAGCGGCTCACAGTTCGCGCGCCGGCGGCGGCGAATTCACTACTTCGGTAGTGAATTCGCTCCTGCCCACACGGAATAACGCGTGCCCAGCCAGCCTTGCGCATGACAAGGGACGGCCGAGGGTGGGTCGTCGTGCCATGGGAGGATGAAGGCCATGACGACCGTTGACCTGCCGCTGCTGCCGCTGGGGCGCGGGAAGGACCTCTCCGCGGAGCGCGGGGTGGAGTGCCCGGGTGACCTGCCGCCCGCCTCCGACCCCCACCTGGTCGCCCGTGCCGAGGCGGCGAAGGCCAAGCTCGGCAGCAAGGTGTTCGTGCTCGGTCACCACTACCAGCGCGACGAGGTCATCCAGTTCGCCGACGTCACCGGTGACTCCTTCAAGCTCGCCCGCGACGCCGCCGGCCGCCCGGACGCCGAGTACATCGTCTTCTGCGGCGTCCACTTCATGGCGGAGTCCGCGGACATCCTCACCTCGCCGGACCAGAAGGTGATCCTGCCCGACCTGGCCGCCGGCTGCTCGATGGCCGACATGGCGCGGCTCGCCCAGGTGGAGGACGCCTGGGACGCGCTCGTCGACGCCGGCGTGGCCGACCAGGTCGTGCCGATCACCTACATGAACTCGTCGGCCGACATCAAGGCGTTCTGCGGCAAGCACGACGGCGCGGTCTGTACGTCGTCCAACGCCGACGTCGCGCTCGAGTGGGCGTTCGCGCAGAAGGGACCGGGCGCCAAGGTGCTGTTCTTCCCCGACCAGCACCTCGGCCGCAACACCGCCGTCCTCAAGCTCGGCATGTCGCTGGACGACTGCGTGGTGTGGAACCCGCTGCTCCCCCACGGCGGCCTGACCGACGAGCAGCTGCGCGACGCGAAGATGATCCTGTGGAAGGGCCACTGCTCGGTGCACGGCCGCTTCTCCGCCGACGTCGTGGACGACCTGCGGGCGACCATCCCCGGCGTGAAGGTGCTGGTGCACCCTGAGTGCGCCCACGAGGTCGTGCTCAAGGCCGACCTGGTCGGCTCGACGGAGTTCATCATCAAGACCATCGAGGCCGCGGAGCCCGGCACCAGCTGGGCGATCGGCACCGAGCTCAACCTCGTCCAGCGGCTCGCGAAGAACCACCCGGACAAGCAGATCACCTTCCTCGACAAGACGGTCTGCTACTGCTCGACGATGAACCGCATCGACCTGCCGCACCTCGTGTGGGCGCTGGAGTCCCTGGTCGACGGCACCGTCGTGAACCGGATCGAGGTCGACCCCGAGACCGAGCGCTGGGCCAAGGTCGCGCTGCAGCGCATGCTCGACCTGCCCGGCAAGAGCTCCCGCGACTGAAATCAACAGATCCGTGCTTTGACCCGCGCCGTCTGGTCCGAAGTGCCAGTCTGGTGCCAGTCGATCTGAAGGTGGTAGCTCATGCGCGTCACGGTCATCCTGTCCACGGTCGTCCTCGGGGCCGGTCTCCTCGCCGGTTGCGGCAGCAGCGGGGACAAGGCCGGCTCCGGAGACAAGGGCGGCTCCAGTGCGAGCGGGTACTGCAAGGACCTCAAGGCGGCTCAGTCCGACTTCACCACGCTCAACTCCGACACCCCTGACTTCACCAAGCTGGACGACGCGATCAAGACGTTCCACAAGCTCGCCGACGAGGCGCCGTCGGCGGTCGACGACGACTGGAAGACGCTGGACAACGCCTTCTCGACCCTGACGAAGGCACTCGACGACGCCGGGATCTCGATGGACGACCTGGCCAAGATCACCAGCGGCCAGATGCCGGAGGGCATGACGCAGGACGACCTCGCCGCACTGGGACCGAAGCTGCAGAGCACCTTCGGCAGCCTCGACCAGGACGCGGTCAAGAAGGCCGGGCAGAACGTCGAGAAGCACGCCAAGTCGGTCTGCAAGGTCGACCTCACCAAGAGCTGAGCCGTGCCCGGGGCGTCATGCCCCTGGTGAAGGCGGGTACTCCCTCACGATCACCGTGAGGAGCACTGATGACCCCGTCGTACGTCGAACCCGGCCGCGAGTTCCGCCGGGACACCAACTACCTCTCCGACCGGATCACGCGTGACAGCGAGCAGTGGCCGGTCGAGCCCGGCCGCTACCGGCTGATCGCCGCACGAGCGTGCCCCTGGGCCAATCGCGCGATCATCGTGCGCGGCCTGCTCGGGCTCGAGGACGTCCTCTCGATGGGCCTCTGCGGTCCGGTGCACGACGAGGACTCGTGGACGTTCGACCTCGACCCGGGCGGTGTCGACCCGGTGCTCGGCTACAAGCGGCTCAAGGAGGCCTACCTCGCCCGCGACCCGGACTATTCCCGCGGGATCACGGTCCCGGCCATCGTGGACGTCCCGACCGGCCAGGTCGTGACCAACGACGTCCCCCAGATCACCCGTGACCTCTTCTTCGAGTGGCGCGAGTTCCACCGTCTCGACGCACCTGACCTCTGGCCGGAGCCGGTGCAGGACGAGATGGAGGTCGTGATGGAGCGGATCTTCGAGGAGGTCAACAACGGCGTCTACCGGTGCGGGTTCGCCGGCTCGCAGCACGCCTACGAGAAGGCCTACGACCGGCTCTTTGCAGCGCTCGACTGGCTGGAGGAGCGGCTCGCTCGGCGCCGCTACCTGATGGGCGACACGATCACGGAGGCCGACGTACGACTGTTCACCACGCTGGCCCGTTTCGACGCGGTCTACCACGGCCACTTCAAGTGCAACCGCACCAAGCTCTCCGAGATGCCGGTGCTCGGGGCCTACGCACGCGACCTGTTCCAGACGCCGGGGTTCGGGGACACGATCGTCTTCGAGCAGATCAAGCAGCACTACTACGTCGTGCACGAGGACATCAACCCGTCGGGCATCGTGCCGAAGGGGCCGCGCGAGGACTGGTGGTTCGAGCCGCACGACCGCGAGCGGCTCTAGGGGTTTCAGCCGGGGATCAGCCCGTCGTCGGCGAGCATCTCGCGGACCTCCTCGAGCGTCGCGTCGGCCGGCGGCAGGATCAGGTCGGAGTCCTCGAGGGACTCGTCGGCCAGCGGCGCGCCCACCTCGCGTACGCCGTCCAGGAGCTCGGTCAGCCGGGCGCGGAAGGCCTCCTCGTTGCCGGCATCGATCTCGGCCTCGACGGCCGCGTCCAGCTCGTTGAGCCGGTCGAGCTCCGCATCGCCGACCTCGAACTGACCCTCGCCCAGGATGCGCACGATCATGACTGTTCCTCCTTCTCGGCCTGTGCGACCGGTGCTGCCGACTCGTCGGCCGCTCCTCCGGCCTCGACCGCGGCCGGGGCGGAGCTGTCGATCGCCGGAGGCGTGGTCGCGCCCTTGAGCGCCGCGAGCTCGGCCTCGACATCGGACTGCGAGCTCATCTGCTCGAGCTCGCGGGTGATGTCGTCGCCCTGACCGATCGCCGAGGCGTCGTCCAGTGCACCGGTGGAGATCAGCTCGTCGATCGCGCCGGCCCGCGCCTGCATCTGCTGGGTCTTGTCCTCGGCCCGCTGGATCGCCATGCCGACGTCGCCCATCTCCTCGGAGATGCCCGAGAACGCCTCGTTGATCCGGGTCTGCGCCTCGGCGGCGGTGTAGGTGGCCTTGATCGTCTCCTTGCGGGTGCGGAACGCCTCGACCTTCGCCTGGAGCCTCTGGGAGGCCAGCGTCAGCTTCTCCTCCTCGCCCTGGAGCTGGGCGTGCTGCGCGGTGAGCTCGTTGACCTGGGTCTGCAGGCCCGACTTGCGGGTCAGCGCCTCACGGGCGAGGTCCTCCCGGCCCATCCCCAGCGCCTTCTGGGCCTGCTCCGTGAGCTTGGCCGACTGGGACTGCAGCTGGTTCATCTGGAGCTCGACGCGCTTGCGGCTGGTGGCGACGTCGGCGACCCCGCGGCGTACCTTCGCGAGCATCTCGACCTGGCGCTGGTAGCTGTAGTCGAGCGTCTCGCGCGGGTCCTCGGCACGGTCGAGGGCCTTGTTGGCCTTCGCCCGGAAGATCATGCTGATCCGCTTCATCATGCTCATGAGGTGTCTCGCCCTTCTGGTCACGCCCGTCACCGCCCGAGAGGACGGCTGTCTTCAACCTACCGAACGCGCGGGCGACCGACGAGTGGGTCGCAGGTACTCTGCAGGCGTCCAGATCGTCCGTTCCTGCCAAGTCGAGGCCACGTTGTTCCGTCGTACCGAGAAGCCCGCCGACACCCTGCCGTCCACGCCCACCGAGGCGAGCGGCAAGGGTCGTCCGACGCCGACCCGCAAGGAGGCGGAGGCCGCGGCCCGCGAGCGGGCACGCATCGGGATGGACAAGAAGGCCGCCCAGAAGGTGCTGCGCGAGAAGCGCACGGAGTCCAACCGCAAGATGCGACAGGGCCTGAAGGCCGGCGAGGAGAGGTACCTGCCCGCCCGCGACCAGGGTCCGGTACGCCGCTTCGTGCGCGACTGGGTCGACGCGCGCCTCTCGGTGGCCGAATTCCTGCTGCCGCTGCTGATCCTGATCATGGTGCTGCAGGCGGCGGGCTCCACGCGGATCCAGTCGTTCAGCTCCGGCCTCTGGGCGGCGACGATCCTGCTGCTCCTGGTCGACACCGTCTGGGTGCGCGTCCGCCTGCGCCAGGCCCTGCGGGCGACGTTCCCGGACGAGGACCTGAAGGGCACGACGTTCTACGCGCTCGTGCGGGCGCTGCAGCTGCGGTTCATGCGGCTGCCGAAGCCGAACGTGAAGATCGGCGGCAGGCCCCGCTAGGCCGACAGCGGCATCGGGCCGTAGACCTCGCGGTCGCCCTCGAACAGCGTCACCGCCGCGACGCCGACCTCGGCGAGGTCCGGCCAGAACTCCCCGACCCACGACTCGGCGTCCGCGCGCGTCGGGAACTCCTGACGGCCGTCCTGGGGCTCGATGACGACGCCGTCGGCATCGAGCAGCTGCCACCACCACGGCACCGACGGTGTCAGCGACGAGGGGAAGGTGCCGGGGTCGGGTGCATGCGTCATCACGACTCCCGCACCCCCGGTTGCACGAACGGCGGTTTGGTCACCACGAAGATCTCCTCGCGTCCGCGGACGTCGACGCTCACCTCTGCGCCCTCCTCGACCTGGGAGCTGATCAGCGCCAGCGCGACTCCCAGCTTGCGTGTCGGCGAGAAGGTGCCCGAGGTGATCTCGCCGATCGGCAGGTCGCGGGTCAGGCGGACGCTCATGTGCGGCCGCGGGATCCCGCGCCCCTGCGCGACCAGGCCGCGCAAGGTGACCTTCGGTCCGGCCTCACGCTCGGCCTCGAGCTTCGCCTTGCCCCAGAACGCGTCCTTCTTCCACCCGATGGCCCAGCCCAGCCGCGCCTGCACCGGGGTGATCGCCATGCTGATGTCCTGACCGTGGAGGGGATAGCCCATCTCGGTGCGCAACGTGTCACGGGCGCCGAGGCCGCACGGCTGGATGTCGTACGCCGCGCCGGCCTCGAGCAGCGCGTCCCACAGGGCGCCGGCCACCTCGTTGGGTGCGATCAGCTCGTAGCCGCGCTCGCCGGTGTAGCCGGTGCGGCAGACGACCACGTCGATGCCGTCGTACGGCGCCTCGGTGAAGGACATGTAGCTGTGCCCGGTGGGCAGACCGACGGCGTCGAGCACCTCGTCGGACCGGGTGCCCTGCACCGCCAGCACGACGTGGGTCTCATGGTGGTCGGCGATCGTGACGCCGGCGGGCGCCGCCTCCTCGAGGCGACGGAGCACCTCCGCGGAGTTGGCCGCATTGGGCACCAGCAGCAGGTGGTCGTCGTCCTTGAGGTAGACGATCAGGTCGTCCACGACACCGCCGGTCGCGTCGTCGCAGCACAGCGTGTACTGCGCCTTGCCCTTCTCGATCCGGCCGAGGTCGTTGGTCAGGCAGCGGTCGATGAACTCCTGGGCACCGTCGCCGCGGACCACCAGCTTGCCCAGGTGGCTGACGTCGAAGATGCCGACGCTCGTGCGGACGGCGGTGTGCTCCTTGACGACGCCGGAGTACTCGAGCGGCATCTCCCAACCGCCGAATTCGGAGAACTTCGCGCCCAGTGCAACGTGCCGGTCGTGCAGGGCTGAGTGCTTCAGGGCCATGGCCGCAAGTTACCGCAGCGGTCGACCCGGACCGCGCCTGACTAGTCTGAGCGCCGTGACGACGTACACGCTGCGCAAGGGAGCGGCCGACCGCACGCGCACCGATCTCGTGGTGATCGGTGTGGCGACGGGCAAGGCGGGTGCGCTCGTCGCGGCCCCCGGCGGTGAGCCCGTGGCGGCGGCGTACGGACGCAAGTTCACCCCGCTGCTCGCGTCCATGGGCTTCCGGGGCGGCTCCGGCGAGGTCCTCAAGGTGCCCACCAACGGCACCCTGAACGCCGCCCAGCTGCTGGTCGTCGGCCTCGGCCCGCGCGACGACCTGACCACCGAGAAGGTACGCCGCGCCGCGGGCCTGGCCGCCCGCAACATCGGCAACGCCGCGTCCGTCGCCCTCGCCCTGCCGGCGATCGACGCGGACCACGTGCGCGCGGTGGCCGACGGGTTCCGATCGGGCCTCTACCGGTTCGACACCTACAAGTCCTCGGCCCGGAAGACCGGCAGGGGCAGCGGTGTCTCCGAGGTCGTCGTGCTCAGCGAGACCGCGCGACAGGGCGACGCGACGGCCGCGCTGTCCACCTCAGGCGTCGTCGGCGAGCTGATCGACCGGGCCCGTGACTGGGTGAACACCCCACCCAACGACCTCGTGCCCCTGGCGTTCGCCGACGAGATCGAGTGGGCGACCAAGGGCACCGGCGTGGAGTTCGAGCGGATCGACGTCGACGAGCTCACCCGCCTCGGTTGCGGAGGCATCCTGGCCGTGGGCGGTGGGTCGAGCAGTCCGCCCTGCCTGGTCAAGCTGTCCTGGCGGCCCGAGGAGCCGGTCGGCTCGGTGGCTCTCGTCGGGAAGGGCATCACCTACGACTCCGGCGGGCTGACGATCAAGCCCGGCTCCTCGATGAAGACCCAGAAGATGGACATGGCCGGCGCCGCCGATGTCGTGGCCGCGACGCTCGCCGCCGCCGCACTGGAGCTGCCGGTCACCGTGACGGCGTACCTGCCGCTGGCCGAGAACATGATCAGCGGCTCGTCCGTGCGTCCCGGCGACGTGCTCACCACACTGTCGGGCAGGACGGTCGAGGTGATGAACACCGACGCCGAGGGCCGCCTCGTGCTGGCCGACGCGCTGACGATGGCGGTCCGGGACGAGCCTGACGTGGTGGTCAACGTCGCGACGCTCACCGGGCCTTGCGTCGTGGCGCTCGGCGACCGGATTGCAGGGCTCTTCGGGGACGACGACACGGTGGCGTCGTTCCGGGAGGCGGCGGACGCGACCGGCGAGCTGTTCTGGCACCTGCCGATCCCCGACGAGCAGCGCACGACCGTGCGCACCGAGAGCCGGATCGCCGACCTGCTCCAGCACGACTGGGTGCGTTGGGGCTCGGCGCTCTACGCCGCCGCGTTCCTCGAGCAGTTCGTCGAGGGGCGGCCGTGGGTCCACCTCGACATCGCCGGGCCGGCGTACAACACCGGCGGGCCGTGGGGCCACGTGCCGAGCGGCGGCACCGGCTTCTCGGTCAGGACTCTGGTGGAGTTCCTCGAACGCGTGCCGCTCAGCCGGCCGACGGCGGCGGCGAGCTGAACGGGTTCGGCGCCTTCTGCCCGTCGCTCTGGGCCAGCTTCTGCCGCCGGTTGTAGTCACGCATGCGTTGGGGGATGCCGACCACCGCGGCGTCGTACGACGGCACGCCGAGCCGGTTGGCGAAGTCGTGGGCCCAGTCCACGGACGGGACGCGGCGGCGTGTCCACTCACCGTCGTGGGCGACCAGCAACAGCGTCACCTCGCTGACTGTGGTCCGCGGCTCGACGAAGCCCTCGACGCCCCGACGCGACGCGACGAACGCGCGCAGGTGCTCGGAGTCGGCCGTGTCGGCGGCGCGGACGGTGGAACCGGTCGGTCCGCCACGGCTCAAACCACGGCGGCGACGGAACCGGTCTCGCAAACCCATGGCGGCAATTGTGCTGCATGGACGGTCATCGTGCGCCCGAACTGGTGCGTGTCGACCTCGATGTGGACAGCAAGGTGAGAAGTGCAAGGATGGCCCGAGTCGAAATTTTGACGAGCGGAGGGGCAGTGGGAGAGGCCGGCCAGTTCGACGTGGTGATCCTCGGGGCGGGGTCGGGCGGCTATGCCTGTGCCCTGCGCGCCGCCCAGCTCGGCCTCGACGTCGCGCTCGTGGAGAAGGGCAAGGTCGGCGGCACCTGTCTGCACGTCGGCTGCATCCCGACCAAGGCGCTGCTGCACGCTGCCGAGGTCGCTGACGCGACCCGCGAGTCCGAGCAGTTCGGCGTCAGGGCGACGTTCGACGGCATCGACATGGCGGGCGTCAACGCCTACAAGGACGGCGTCGTCGCGCGGCTCTACAAGGGCCTCACCGGTCTGGTGAAGGGGCGCGGCATCACCGTCGTCGAGGGCGAGGGTCGGCTGGTCGGACCCGACACCGTCGAGGTCGGCGGCCAACGCCTCACGGGTCGACACGTCGTCCTCGCGAGCGGGTCCTACTCCCGGTCGCTTCCGGACCTGGAGGTCGACGGCGAGCGCGTGATCACTTCCGAGCACGCCCTGACGCTCGACCGGGTCCCCGCCTCCGTGGTCGTGCTCGGCGGCGGCGTGATCGGCTGCGAGTTCGCCAGCGTCTGGCGGTCCTTCGGCGCCGAGGTCACGATCGTCGAGGCGCTCCCCCGGCTCGTCCCGGCCGAGGACGAGGCGTCCTCCAAGCAGCTCGAGCGCGCGTTCCGCAAGCGCGGCATCAAGTCTCTGACCGGCACGCCCTTCAAGGCGGTCGAGCGCACCGACTCCGGAGTACGGGTGTACGTCGACAACGGCGACCCGATCGACGCCGAGCTGCTGCTCGTGGCCGTCGGGCGGGGTCCGTCGACCGAGGGCCTCGGCTTCGAGGAGCAGGGCGTCACGATGGAGCGCGGCTTCGTTCTCACCGACGAGCGCTGCCGGACCAACCTGCCGCAGGTGTTCGCCGTCGGGGACATCGTGCCCGGGCTTCAGCTGGCCCACCGCGGGTTCGCCCAGGGGATCTTCGTCGCCGAGGAGATCGCCGGCCTCTCCCCCGCGCCGATCCGCGAGGCGGGGATCCCACGCGTGACCTACAGCGACCCGGAGATCGCATCGGTCGGGCTCACCGAGGCGCAGGCCCGCGAGCAGCTCGGCGACGACCGGGTCGAGACGCTCGTCTACGACCTCGGCGGCAACGGCAAGAGCCAGATCCTGAAGACCCAGGGCAGCGTCAAGCTCGTCCGCGAGAAGGACGGTCCCGTCGTCGGCGTACACCTCGTCGGCGCACGGGTCGGCGAGCTGATCGGCGAGGCCCAGCTGATCTACAACTGGGAGGCGTTCCCCGAGGACGTCGCTCCCCTGGTGCATGCCCATCCGACCCAGAACGAAGCCCTCGGCGAGGCCCACCTGGCGCTCGCCGGCAAGCCACTGCACGCACACTCCTGACCAGAAGGACGCACATGTCGACTCCCGTCACCCTTCCTGCACTCGGCGAATCCGTCACTGAAGGCACCGTCACGCGCTGGCTCAAGCAGGTCGGCGACACGGTGGCGGTCGACGAGCCGCTGCTGGAGGTCTCGACCGACAAGGTCGACACGGAGATCCCCTCACCGGTCGCCGGTGTGCTCCTGGAGATCAGTGCCCAGGAGGACGAGACCGTCGAGGTCGGCGCCCAGCTCTGCGTGATCGGCGAGGAGGGCGAGGGCGGTGGCGCCGCGCCGGCCCAGGAGGCGCCGGCACAAGAGGCCCCGGCCCAGGAAGCACCCGCCCAGGAAGCACCCGCCCAGGAAGAGCCGGCCCAGGAGGCTCCGGCCGCCCAGGAAGCACCTGCGCAGGAAGCACCTGCCCCGGAGCCGCAGCAGCCGGCCGCCGGCGGTGGCGGTGGTACGTCGGTGACGCTGCCGGCGCTCGGCGAGTCGGTCACCGAGGGCACGGTCACCCGCTGGCTGAAGAAGGTCGGCGACGACGTCGCCGTCGACGAGCCGCTGCTCGAGGTCTCCACCGACAAGGTCGACACCGAGATCCCGTCGCCGGTCGCCGGCACGCTCCTGGAGATCAAGGTCAACGAGGACGAGACGGTCGAGGTCGGCGCCGAGCTGGCCGTGATCGGCGCGGCCGGCGCCGCCCCGGCTGCACCTGCGCAGGAAGCGCCGGCCCAGGAATCGGCCCAGGAGCCTGCCCAGCAGCCACCGGCGGACCAGGGCCAGCCGGCCGAGGAGACCACGCCGCAGACCCAGCAGCCTGCGCCGGCCGAGCAGCCGTCCGCGCCGGAACCGCCGGCTGCACCGGCGGCACCGGCGGCACCGGCGGCCCAGCAGCAGGCACCGGCCGCACCACCGGCGCAGTCGGAACAGCCCGCGTCCGCGCCGTCCGGTGACGGTGGCGGCTACGTCACGCCCCTGGTCCGCAAGATGGCGGCTGAGCACGGCGTCGACCTGTCGACGCTGACGGGCAGTGGCGTCGGTGGCCGGATCCGCAAGCAGGACGTGCTCGCCGCCGCCGAGGCCCAGAAGCCGGCGGCCTCGGCTCCTGCTCCCGCCGCGGCCGCGACCGCTGCCCCTGCCGCTGCGCCCGCCGCGGCGGCGACGACGCCGAGCCCGCTGCGGGGTCGCACCGAGCCGTTGAGCCGGCTGCGCAAGGTGATCGCGAGCCGGATGGTCGAGTCGCTGCAGACGTCGGCCCAGCTCACCCAGGTCATGGAGATCGACATGACCAGGGTGGCCAGGCTGCGCGAGGCCGCGAAGGCCGACTTCCAGCAGCGCGAGGGCGTCAAGCTCACCTACCTGCCGTTCTTCGCGAAGGCGGCGATCGACGCGCTCAAGCAGCACCCGAAGCTGAACGCGAACATCGACACCGATGCCGGTCAGGTCACCTACTTCGACCGCGAGAACATCGCGTTCGCCGTCGACACCGACCGCGGCCTGCTCACCCCCGTGGTCAAGGACGCCGGTGACCTGTCGATCGCGGGACTCGCCAAGAAGATCGCCGACATCGCGGAGCGCACGCGCACCAACAAGATCACGCCCGACGACCTGACCGGCGGCACCTTCACGATCACGAACCTGGGCACGTTCGGAGCGCTGTTCGACACGCCGATCATCAACCAGCCGCAGGTCGCGATCCTCGGCCCGGGCGCGGTCGTGAAGCGGCCCGTGGTGATCGACGACCCGGACCTCGGCGAGACGATCGCGGTCCGCTACATGGTGAACCTCGCCCTGACCTACGACCACCGCCTGGTCGACGGAGCCGACGCAGGGCGATTCCTGTCGGACGTGAAGGCCCGTCTCGAGGCCGCCCAGTTCGAGGTCTGAGGATGGGAGACCTCGTCACGGCGGGCGCCGACCAGCTCTGGGTCGACGACACCGGCGGACCCGGCGTACCCCTCGTGCTGCTGCACCCGGGGATCATGGACTCGACGATCTGGGACGCGACTCTGCCATTGCTCGGTGATCACCGTGTCGTGCGGTTCGACCGGCGCGGGTTCGGCCGGTCGCCACGCGCCACCGAGCCGTTCAACGCGATGGCAGACCTGGTCACCGTGCTCGACCACCTGGGCGCGGACCGGGCCCACCTGGTCGGCAACAGCATGGGTGGCGAGACCTCGCTCGCCCTGGCGGTGACACAGCCCGACCGCGTCGCCTCGATGACCCTGCTGTGCCCGGGCATCGGTGGCTATCCCTGGCCGGACCCGTCCCCGGACGAAGCCGAGCTGTACCGCCGCTATGGGGAAGCCAAGAAGGCGCAGGACATCGACACCCTGGTCGAGATCGGCCTCGGCGAGTGGTGCCGGTCGGGCGTCGACGACTACCTCACCGAGCAGATGAGGCGCTCGACCGAGTCCGACTTCGCCCAGGGCGACCTCGAGCAGGACAACCCCGAGCAGTGGGACCTGCTGGACAAGGTCACCGTGCCGACGACGGTCATCGCCGGAGAGCTGGACCCGGCCGATTCCCTGCAGGGATCGCTCGACCTCGCCGGCAAGATCCCGGGCGCCGAGCTGGTCAGGCTCGACGTCGACCACCTGCCGCAGTACCGCGACCCCGAGGCCGTTGCTGGGGCCGTGCTGCGGACCGTCTCCCGCGCGGAGGGATAGTCCGGCACGTTCTTGCCCTCCAGCGCGGCTCAGAAGGGCAAGAACGTGCCGGACTATCCGCCTATCCGACTAGAGATTGATCATGTGCCCCGCGATGCCTTCGACGGCCTCCTTGACGGCCTCGGAGAGCGTCGGGTGGGCGAAGACGTTGCGGGCGACCTCGTCAGCGGTGAGGTCCCACTTCTGGGCGAGCGTGAGGATCGGCAGCAGCTCGGTGACGTCGGGGCCGATCAGGTGGGCGCCGATGATCTCGTTGTACTTCGCGTCGGCCACGACCTTGACGAACCCGACCGCGTCACCGAGGCCCTTGGCCTTGGCGTTCGCGGAGAACGGGAACTTCGCGACCTTGACGTCGTACCCCTTCTCCTTCGCCTGCTCCTCGGAGTAGCCGAAGGAGGCGATCTGCGGCTGGCAGTACGTCGCCCGCGGGATGAAGTCGTACTCGACCGGCATCGTCTCGGCGCCGCCGATGGTCTCGGCGACGACGATGCCTTGCGCCTCGGCGGTGTGCGCGAGCATGAGCTTGCCGGTGACGTCGCCGATCGCATAGACGCCGTCGACGTTGGTGCGCCCGTAGTCGTCGATCGCGATCGCGCCGCGCTCGGTCGTGGCCACGCCGGTCGCCTCCAGGCCGTAGCCCTCGAGCCGCGGGGCGAACCCGAAGGCAGCCAGCATCTTGTCGGCCTCGAGGACCTGCTCGTCGCCCCCAGCAGCCGGCGCCACCGTCACCCGTACGCCGGACCCGGTGTCCTCGACGCGCTTGACCGCGGTCGAGAGGAGCACGTTCACGCCGAGCTTCTTGTAGTGCCGGAGGAGCTCCTTGGACACCTCGGCGTCCTCGGTCGGGACCATCCGGTCGAGGAACTCCACGATCGTGACGTCGACGCCGAAGTTCTTCATCACGTAGGCGAACTCGACGCCGATCGCACCGGACCCGCCGATGATCATCGAGGACGGCAGCTGGTTGTCGAGGATCTGCTCCTCGTAGGTGACGACGTTCTTCGAGAGCTCCACACCCGGCACCAGCCGGACCGTCGCACCGGTGGCGATGATGATGTTCTCCGCGGTGACCTCGCGGGTCGATCCGTCCTCCTGCTTGACCGAGATCGTCTTGGGGCCCGTGAACGTGCCCCAGCCGTTGATCTCCTCGATCTTGTTCTTCTTCATCAGGAAGTGCACGCCCTTGACGACTCCTTCGGAGACGTCGCGGCTGCGAGCGTGGGTCGGCTCGAACGACATCGACGCGTCGCCGGTGATGCCGAACAGCTCCTTGTCGTGGGTGAGGATGTGCGCCAGCTCCGCGTTGCGCAGCAGGGCCTTGGACGGGATGCACCCGACGTTGAGGCAGACCCCGCCCCAGTACTTCAGCTCCACGACCGCGGTCTTCAGGCCGAGCTG
>JAEKKP010000287.1 GCA_019510315.1 Propionibacteriales bacterium | reverse complement strand
ATCTCCGACGGCAGACCGAGCTGCTCGCCGACGAGCCGCACCTCGTCCTTGAACAGCGTGCGCAACGGCTCGACGAGCTCGAACTCGAGGTCGTCGGGCAGGCCGCCGACGTTGTGGTGGGACTTGATGTTCGACGTACCGGCGCCGCCGCCGGACTCGACCACATCGGGGTAGAGCGTGCCCTGGACGAGGTAGGCGACCTTCTGACCCTCCTCGACCGCCGCCTTGCGCAGTACGTCGGCCTCGGCCGCCTCGAAGACCCGGATGAACTCCCGGCCGATGATCTTGCGCTTCTCCTCCGGGTCGGTGACGCCGGCGAGGGCGTCGAGGAACCGCTTCTCCGCGTCGACGACGTGGAGGTCGACGCCGGTCGCGGCGACGAAGTCACGCTCGACCTGCTCGGCCTCGCCCTTGCGCAGCAGGCCGTGGTCGACGAAGACGCAGGTCAGGCGGTCGCCGATGGCCCGCTGCACGACGGCCGCGGCGACCGCTGAGTCGACGCCACCGGACAGTCCGCAGATCGCCCGGCCGTCGCCGACCTGTGCCCTGATCTTCTCGACCTGCTCGTCGACGATGTTGACCATGGTCCACGTCGGCCGGCAGCCGGCGATCTCCCAGAGGAAGTGCTCGAGGACGCGCTGGCCGTGCTCGCTGTGCAGGACCTCGGGGTGCCACTGGACGCCGGCCAGCCGCCGGTCGGTGTGCTCGAAGGCGGCGACGGTGGCGCGGGGCGAACGGGCGTTGACGGTGAAGCCGGGCGGAGCCGCGACCACCTCGTCGCCGTGCGACATCCAGGAGTTGAGCGTCGCGGGGAGCCCGGCGAGCAGCGTGCCCTGCTCGAGCACGGACACGTGGGTGCGGCCGTACTCCCGCTGGCCGGTGTGGGCGACCTCGCCGCCGAGAGCCTGAGCCATCGCCATGAAGCCGTAGCAGATCCCGAAGACCGGCACGGTGCCGTCGACGAGGGTCGCGTCGAGCTGCGGCGCACCGTCCTCGTAGACGCTCGACGGGCCTCCGGAGAGGATGATCGCCGCCGGCTTCTTCGCCAGCATCTCCGCGGCCGGCATCGTGTGCGGCACGATCTCGGAGTACACCTTCGCCTCGCGCACCCGACGGGCGATCAGCTGGGCGTACTGCGCTCCGAAGTCGACGACGAGGACGAGGTCGTGGTCGGTCAAGGCCCGGCCTTCCGATGGCGTGGATGGATGGCCGGAGTCTATCCGGGCCGTGGGTCGCTGCCGGACGTCGCCAGGTCTCGACTGATCGCTCGCAGGCTCGCTGCTCGACCACCGGTGGTTGAGCCTGTCGAAACCCTCTGTAGGTCGGGCCTGCGCCCAGACGTACCTCAGGGCCCGACCGGGGAGGGAGGGAGGTCGGGCCCTGAGTGTCCACGTGGTGTGAACCGTGTCGAGATCGGGCCTGGGAGGGAGCGATGCACCCGATCTGCACTGGTCAACGAGGCGTCCGGCAGC
>JAEKKP010000284.1 GCA_019510315.1 Propionibacteriales bacterium | reverse complement strand
GCGTTCCGCGGTGCCAACATCCGCAACATCCTCGACTTCGAGCAGGACTTCCCCGACGCCGAGACCGTGCTGCTCGAGCAGAACTATCGCTCGACCCAGACCATCCTCACCGCTGCCAACTCCGTGATCGGCCACAACGAGGGCCGCAAGGACAAGAAGCTGTGGAGCGACGCCGGCGACGGCGCCAAGATCGTCGGCTACGTCGGTGACGACGAGCGCGACGAGGCCCGGTTCGTCGCCG
The DNA here is from genome assembly GCA_019510315.1 of Propionibacteriales bacterium. GTDB lineage: Bacteria > Actinomycetota > Actinomycetes > Propionibacteriales > Nocardioidaceae > Marmoricola. The sequence continues at coordinate 1,676 of JAEKKP010000284.1, read as the reverse complement.
AGGAGATCGACCGGCTCACCGACGAGGGCACGGCCCGCGCCGGCGACGTCGCGGTGTTCTACCGCACCAACGCGCAGTCGCGGGTGTTCGAGGAGGTCTTCATCCGGGTGGGGATGCCCTACAAGGTCGTCGGCGGGGTGCGGTTCTACGAGCGTCGCGAGGTCCGCGACGCGCTCGCCTACCTCCGCACCCTGGTCAACCCGGCCGACCAGGTGCCGCTGCGGCGGATCCTCAACACCCCCAAGCGCGGGATCGGCGACCGGGCGGAGGCCTGCGTCGAGGCCTACGCCGCCCGGGAGCGGATCACCTTCTGGGAAGCGCTGCAGCACGCCGACGAGGTGCCGGGGCTCGCGACCCGGTCGCTGAACTCGATCAAGGGTTTCGTCGACCTGATCGAGCAGCTCCAGTCGATGGTCGAGGCCGGCGAGCGCGTCGACGTCGTCCTGGAGCAGGCGCTCACCCGGAGCGGCTACCTCAAGGAGCTCGAGGACTCCGACGACCCGCAGGACGAGACCCGCGTCGAGAACCTCGCCGAGCTGGTCGCCGTCGCGCGAGAGTTCGCCGACGACCCGCAGGTGGGCCCGAGTGCCGACCCGGCCGATCCCGTCCCGCTGGCGGGGGAGGGCACACCTCCCGGACTCTCGGACTTCCTCGAGCGCGTCGCCCTGGTCGCCGACTCCGACCAGATCCCGGACGCTCCGGACGGCGCCGACGCGCCCGGCGTCGTGACCCTGATGACGCTGCACACGGCCAAGGGCCTGGAGTTCCCCGTCGTCTTCCTGACCGGCCTCGAGGACGGCATCTTCCCGCACTCGCGCTCGCTCGGTGACCGACCCGAGCTGGAGGAGGAGCGCCGGCTCGCGTACGTCGGGCTCACCCGCGCCCGCGAGCGGCTCTACGTCTCCCGCGCGGTGATGCGCTCGGCCTGGGGCGCCCCGGCGCACAACCCGGCGTCGCGGTTCCTCGACGAGCTCCCGGTCGACCTCGTCGACTGGCGGCGCACCGCCGCCGAGCAGACCTCGTGGGCGCGACCCGACGTGTCGTCGGGTTCCGGCCTCGGGTCCTACACGCTCACCGGCCGCGGGCGGCAGCAGATGCAGAGCCGGTTCGGCAGCGCGGCGGCCAAGGCCGACGCGTCGAAGAAGGCGATGGCCGGCCGGCAGGAGCCGGTTCGGCAGCGCGGCGGCCAAGGCCGACGCGTCGAAGAAGGCGATGGCCGGCCGGCAGATCCCGAGCCTCGACCCGGGCGACCGGGTGCAGCACGACTCGTTCGGCCTCGGCACCGTGATCACGGTCGAGGGCGCGGCGGAGAACTCCGTCGCCTCGATCGACTTCGGCACCGAGGGCGTCAAGCGGCTGCTGCTGCGGTACGCGCCCGTGGAGAAGCTCTGAGCTTGCGAAGAGCTTCTGATGGTGGTCGAGCGAGCGACTTCGGCTGAGCTCGCGAAGCCGAAACGGCGCGTGTCGAGACCTGGTGAGGTACGCGCCAAGGCGACCGAACTACGGCGTAACGCCGTGGTAGATGAACTCCGGGTAGGGGTCCACCGGGTCTCCGCCACCGGGGCGGACCTCGATGTGCACGTGCGGCCCGGTCGTGTGCCCGGTGCTGCCGACGGTGCCGATCTGCGAGCTCTGGATCACCTTGTCGCCCACGTTGACGCCGATGGTGGTCTGGT
>JAEKKP010000135.1 GCA_019510315.1 Propionibacteriales bacterium | reverse complement strand
GCGCTGAGCGGCGCTCGCTTGCACGACCCCTTCGACTCACCCGTCTAGTGCGCTGAGCACGGTCGACCACGCGACCGATCCGGGCTCGATCACCTCGTAGTGGCCTCCCGGGACCTCCTCGAGCTGCACCCAGGGGTGTCGGTCGACCAAACCGCGGCTCAGCGAGACCGGCACGACGTCGTCGTCGACGCCGTGCACGATCCGGATCTCGGCGGCCGGGCGCGCATCGAGAAGCACCATCGGGTCGGCCTCGTCGGGCTCGATCTCGCCGAGGAACGCCCGAGCCGCGTCGCTGCCGAGCCCGAGGCGCAGCGCCTCGCGCAGGTCGCACACCGGTGCGAGTCCGACCACCCGGTCCGCGGCGATGCCGGTCGTCGCCAGCCACAGCGCGAGGTGGCCGCCGGCCGAGTGCCCCGCCACCCGCATCGTGCCGACCTCGCGATCGATGCCGGCCAGCAGCTCGGGCAGGCGCGTCGCTGCGCTTTGCACGTCGGCCCCGGTCCGCGGCCACCCACCGGCGCCTCCGGGGCCGACTCGGCGGTACTCCGGCGTCGCGACCTGGAAGCCCTCGGCGGCGAGAGCGGCCGCCATCGTGCGCGTGTGCACGCGGTCGTAGGCGGTCTTCCAGAAGCCACCGTGGAGGAGGAACACCGTGATCCCGTTCGGCGACTCGGGCACGTGCACGTCGAGCACGGCGTCCTCGTGGTCGTCGTACCGGAGCACGGCGTCGGGCAGGTCCGTCGAGACGCTCATCGCGCGATCGTAGGCTCCGCCCGGCTCGTCTAGAGTCGCGGTCATGGACAAGTGGGAGTACATGACGGCGCCGGTGCTGGTGCACGCGACCAAGCAGATCCTCGACAACTTCGGAGCCGACGGCTGGGAGCTCGTCCAGATCGTGCCCGGCATGAACCCGGAGAACCTGGTCGCCTACTTCAAGCGTCCGCTCGCCTCATGACACCGGAGGAGCGGCTCGCCGAGCTGGGGCTCGCGGTGCCGGAGGTCGCAGCGCCGGTCGCCGCCTACATCCCGGCGGTGCGCAGCGGCAACCACGTCTTCACCTCGGGGCAGCTGCCGATGCGCGACGGCCAGCTGATGGCCACCGGCAAGGTCGGCGGCGAGGTGACCCAGGAGGAGGCCGTCGCCTGCGCCCGTCAGTGCGGCCTCAACGCGCTCGCGGCGGTCCGGGCCGAGCTCGGCGACCTGTCGCAGGTCAAGCGGGTGGTCAAGGTCGTCGCGTACGTCGCCTCGACCCCCGACTTCACCGGGCAGCCGCTGGTCGCGAACGGCGTCTCCGAGCTCCTCGGCGACGTCTTCGGTGACATCGGCCGGCATGCCCGGTCGGCGGTCGGCGTACCGGTGCTGCCGCTGGATGCGCCGGTCGAGGTCGAGCTGATCGTCGAAGTCTGATGGCCGGTCTCGTCCACCTGCCCGAGGAGTTCGCGGCCCAGGCGGCCGCGTTCGCCGACGGCACGAAGACCCCTGCCGAGCCGCGTGACGCCGCGACGGTGGTGCTGCTCCGCCGCGGAGTCGACGGTCCCGAGCTGTACCTGCTGCGCCGGCACGTGTCGATGGAGTTCGCCGGTGGCATGTGCGTCTTCCCGGGTGGTGGCGTCGACCAGCGCGACTTCGACCACTCGGTCGCCTGGGGTGGCCCGTCGCCCGCCGAGTGGGCCGAGCGGCTGGGTGTCGACGAGGCCAAGGCGCGGGCGCTGGTGTGCGCGGCGGTGCTGCCGCTGACCGAGTTCCTCGACCGCCGCGGCCTCGTGCTCCGCACCGACCTGCTCGGCGCCTGGTCGGGCTGGCTGACGCCGGTCTTCGAGCCGAAGCGCTACCGCACCTGGTTCTTCGTCGCCGAGCTCCCCGAGGGCCAGCGCACCCGCGACGTCTCCTCCGAGTCCGACCAGGTGGTGTGGCTGCCGGCGCTGCGGGCCGTCGAGCAGGCGGAGGCGCGCGAGATCCTGATGCTGCCGCCGACCTACATCACCAGCCTCGACGTCGCCCAGTACGCCGACCCGCAGGCCGTCATCGACGCCGCCGCCGATCGCCGGGTGGAGATGTTCTGCCCGGCCGTCGAGGAGGAGGGCGAGGGGTTCACGCTGACCCGTCCGCCGCACGCCGACGAGCTCCTCGAGCAACGGGCCCGGACCGCGAGGTGGGGGTCGCGAGGATGAGTTGGACCGGCGGCTCGTTCGGCGAGCGGGCCACCTGCGTGCTCGCGCCCAACGCCAACATCATGACCCTCGACGGCACCAACACCTGGGTGCTGCGCGAGCCCGGCGCCCGGCGCTCAGTGGTCATCGACCCGGGTCCGCCGGACGCGGCCCATCTGGCCGCCGTCGAGGCAGTGTCTGATCAGATGGGCGCCGGTCAGGTCGGCGTCGTGCTGCTCACCCATCACCACATCGACCACTCCGAGTCCGCGAAGGAGTTCGCGTCGCGACTCGGCTGCGGCGTGCGGGCCCTCGACCCGGCGTACCGGTTGGGGGAGGAGGGTCTCGGCGACGGTGACGTCGTCGAGATCGACGGCCTGGAGATCCGGGTGGTCGGCACACCCGGGCACAGCAGCGACTCGCTGTCGTTCCACGTCCCGGCCGACAACGCGATCCTCACCGGCGACACCGTGCTCGGTCGCGGCACCACCGTGGTCGCCCATCCCGACGGCGAGTTGGGTGCCTACCTCGACTCGCTCGACCGGCTGCATGCCCTCGCGGACACACACGCAGTCGAGCGGATCTGGCCCGGCCACGGCCCGGTGATCGACAACGCCCTGGGTGCGCTCGACTACTACATCGCCCACCGCCACGAGCGCCTCGACCAGGTCCGGGCGGCGCTCGAGCAGCTCGCCAACGAGCCCCACCCGGAGGGCGTCTCCGTCGACGAGCTCCCCCGCCGGGTCGTCGAGATCGTCTACACCGACGTCGACCCGGTGCTCTGGGGCGCCGCCGAGCTGTCCGTCCGGGCGCAGCTGGCCTACCTGCGGGGTGCTGACTAGCCCACCTGGGCCATTTTCCGGAGGCGGCCATGTCCGAGGCTCCGGAGTCTCGTTAGGGGTGCAGCCAGGTGCTCACCCCCGTCTCGCCTGGCAGTTGGGGTACGTCATGCCTGCTGTCCACCGGTCCTCCTCCGTCCCGGCCCACCGGGGTCGTCCGCGTGAGCGTCGGCCGCTCCGCCGGGCGTTGACAGCGGGGGTGCTCGCCCTGACCTCCGGGGTCGGCTTTTTGGTTGGCGCAGGTCCCGCGCACGCGGCAACGACCTGGAACGTGGCGACGACGGGTACCGACAGCGCCACCTGCGGCAACCCTGCGCCCTGCAAGACACTCCAGTTCCTGCTCAACAGGGGCACCACCTCGGTCGCCTCCGGCGACACCATCAACGTCGCGGCCGGCACCTACACCGACCACCCGGCCTTCAACAGCAACCGGGCCGTGACCGTGAACGGCATCGGGGCGGTGACCTACAACGGCGGCGCCGCCGGGAGCGTCTTCACCGTCAACGTCGGCGCAGCCAACACGCTCACCCTCAACAACCTCACCCTGACGAACGGCAAGGCGACCACCGCCACGACCGGCGGTGCCCTGACGATCTCCACCGGCAAGGTCGTCGCCACGGGTGTCAACCTGACCGCCAGCTCGGCGTCCACCAGCGGTGGCGGCGCCTACGTCGGTGCGACGAGCGGCAACGCGCTCACGATGACCGGCGGCACGGTCGCTTCCAACACGGCGCCGAACGGCGGCGGCATCATGACCATCGGCGCGCCGGTGACGCTCGACGGCACGACCGTCACCGGCAACACCGCCACCGGCAACGGCGGCGGCATCGACGTCTCGAATGCCGCGGCGTCGCTCACGATGACGAACGGCACCGTCGGAGGCGCCACCGCCGCATCGAAGAACTCGGCGGCCAACGGCGGCGGCATCTACACCGGCGGCGGGCCGCTGACCCTCAACGGGACCACGATCTCCGGCAACGCGGGCGGGATCGGCGGTGGCGTCTACGTGCTGGCAGGCACCTCCAACCTCACCAACCTGACGGTCTCCGGCAACACCGCGTCCAACGTGGGCGGCGGCATCGTCACGGCCGGTACGACGAACGTGAGCGGCGGCTCGATCACCGGCAACTCGGCCGCCACCCAGGGCGGCGGCCTGTGGAACAACATCGGGACGACGACGCTGACCAACACGTCGATGACCGGCAACAGCGCTCCCAGCGGTGGTGCGGTCTACAACACCGGCACCAACGGCACGGTGAACACCTCCGGCGCCACCATCTCCTCCAACACCGCTTCGACGTCCGGTGGCGCCATCTACAACGCTGTGGCGACCAGCAAGGTGAACACCTCCGGCGGCACCATCTCCGGCAACACGGCGCCGAACGGCGGCGCCGCCCTGAACGCCGGCGTCATGGTCGTCGACGGCACCACCATGGACAACAACACGGCGAACGGTGGCTCACTGGCCAACACTGGCAACGGCGGTGCGATCTACAACGCGCTCACCCTGACGGTGAAGAACGCCACCTGGACCGGCAACAAGGCGGTCGCCGACACCAACGCCAGCCCGGGCATCACCGGCTTCGGCGGTGCGGTGTTCAGCTCCAACCTGGCGGCCAGCACGAGCCCGACGAACACCTTCACCGACACGACCATCAACGGTGGAGCAGTGAGCGGCGGCAACGCGGTGTGGGGTGGTGCGATCGCGGTCTACCAGAACGTCACCGGCAGCGGGACTCCCGCCAAGATCACCGGCACGGGGCTCAACCTGTCCAAGAACGTCGCAGCGGTTGCCGGAGGCATCTACTCCTACGGCAGCGTCACCCTCACCGGCTCGACGCTCGACCAGAACAAGGCGACTGACACCGGCGGCGGCTACGGCGGCGCCCTGTACGTCGCGGCGGCCGCGGGCACGTCCCCGGCGCTCGTCGTCGACGACACCGACGTCACCGGCAACTCGGCGGCCGCCGGCGGCGGTGGCGGCATCCTCGGTGCCGGCGTGACCAGCCAGATCCGCAACGGGTCGAAGGTCAACGCCAACAGCGCGCCGAGCGGCGCCGGCCTGTACAACGGGAGCGCGCTCAGCGTGACCGACTCCCAGGTCAACGGCAACACCGCTTCGGTGAACGGCGGCGGCCTCTACACCCTCACCCCCGCCTCGCTGGTCAACACCACCGTCGACGACAACACCGCCGCATTCCTCGGCGGCGGCCTTGTCGGCGGCGCCGCGATCACCATGACCGGAGGCGAGGTCGACGGCAACAACGCGTACGGAGCGGGAGGCGTCCTGGTCGGCGACAACATCGCAGCGACCTTCGACGGGACCGACTTCACCGACAACACGTCCACCGGGGCGAACTTCGGTGGCGGCGCGATCCTGTCCGGCGGCAAGCTGACCGTCGACCACGCCACGATCAGCGGCAACAAGGCCGACGGGGCCAGTGGTTCCGGTGGCGCGATCTTCAGTGGCTCGAGCAACGAGAACGTCACGACGACCCTCAAGGTCAGCAACAGCACGATCACCGACAACGAGTCCTACGTCGGGTCGGCGATCTTCGCCGGATCGAGCAAGGCGTCCTCGACGAACAAGGCATCGGTCACCAACACCACGGTCCACGCCAACGCCGCCTCGGGCCCGTTCGGCGCGATCGAGACGACGGCGCCGATGTCCGTCGTCGGCAGCACGATCACCGACAACACCGCGGTGCCGACCAGCCCGTTCGACGCGTACGGCGGCATCGTCGCCGGCAGCGCCGGCCTGGTCTCGCTCAGCGGCTCCGTGCTGGCGGGCAACAACGGCCACCAGTGCAACGTGACCGTGGCCGACGGGGGCTACAACCTGAACAGCCCGACCGCCGGCGAGTGCGGCTTCAGCGCGGGCCAGAACGACGTGTTCGCGGCGCCGCAGCTCGGCTCCCTCGCCGACAACGGCGGCCCGACCAGGACCCGTCTGCCCGGCCCGACGAGCCCGGCGCTGGACCGGATCCCGGCCGCCACCGCGACCGGCGTCTCCGACGCGATCACCGGCGCCGCGATCACCCTCTGCGGTGCCGGGGCCAGCGACCAGCGCGGCACCAGCCGGCCCCAGGGCGCGAAGTGCGACATCGGAGCGGTCGAGGCCGAGCAGGTCGTCCCGACTGTCGACGGCCCGGCGAACGCCGACTACGCCGTCGGCTCGGCCGGCACGCCGCTGGTGTACACGACCACCGGCTCGCCGCAGCCGACCCTGGCGGCCACCGGTCTGCCGTCCGGTGTCACGTTCCACGACAACGGTGACGGCACCGGCACGATCTCCGGTACGCCGGCCGCGGGCACCGGCGGGTCCTACACCGTCACGGTGACGGCGACCAACGAGGCCGGGTCCGGCTCGAAGACGCTCACCCTCGTCGTGCACCAGGCGCCGACGATCAGCGGTCCTGCTGCCGCGACGTACACGGTCGGGCAGCCGGGCGGACCGACGACGTTCACCCAGACCACCGGCCACCCGCTGGGGATCTTCTCCAGCCTCGGGTCGCTCCCGACCGGGGTCGGCTTCGACGGCAGCGTTGCCGGTCAGGGGACGTACTCCGGGACACCTGCGGCCGGCACCGGTGGCGTCTACAACCTGACCGTCAAGGACAGCAACGGCACTCCGCCGGACGCGACCGTCCCGTTCGCGCTGACCGTCGACGAGGCGCCGTCCTTGAGTGGACCGGGCGCGGCGACCTTCAAGGTGGGCACGGCGAGCCAGAGTGCCGAGTTCACAGCCACCGGCTTCCCCGTCCCGACGCTGTCGGCGACAGGCCTGCCTTCGGGGCTCGCCCTGGCGAGCACCGGCACCGGCAAGGTGAAGATCTCGGGCACGGCCGCGAACGGCACCGGCGGTCTGTACCCGGTGACCGTGAAGGCGGCCAACGGGGTCGGCTCCGACGCGACCGCCGCCGTCTCGGTCACCGTGAACGAGGCCCCGGAGCTGGTCGGCCCGACTGAGGCCAGGTTCGTGACCGGGTTCGCGAACACGATCGGGTTCAGCAGCGACGGCTACCCGCAGGCCACACTCACCGTGTCCGGCTCCGTGCCGGCGTGGCTGACCTTCACCGACAACGGCAACGGCAGCGCCTCGCTGTCGGGCACCGCGCCGTCGAACGCCGTGGGCAGCTACCCGCTCACGATCACGGCGAGCAACGGGCAGAGCCCCGACGCGGTCCTCCACGTCACGGTCGTCGTGGTCCCACCGGTGTCGATCTCCACGGTCGCGCTGCCGCACGCCGCGTTCCACACGGCGTACTCGGCGCAGGTCATGGCGACAGGAGGGCAGCCGGCGTACACGTTCCAGGTGATCTCCGGCGCGCTGCCGCAGGGCCTCACGATGAGCTCGTTCGGCCAGATCACGGGCTCGACGACGTCGAACCCGGGCACCTACACCTTCACGGTGAAGGTGACCGACTCGGCGCAGCCCGCGCAGACGGCGACGCGGCAGCTGTCGATCACCGTCGTGAAGGGCCACGCTCACCGGAGGGTTCCCGGCGCTGGGCGTCCCCGGTCAGACGATCGTGTTCCGGTCCGGTACGACGACCCTGTGCAGCGGCGTCACGGATGCGTCCGGACGGGTGGCCCGCTGCCCGGTCGACACGCTGAAGACCCTCCGGATGATCGCCAACGGGACCGTCACCGGCACCTTCGCCGGCAGCACCACCTGGAACCCGTCGACCGGATCCGCCGGCCTCATCGGCTAGCTCGCCGAGTTCCGGCTAGCGCCCCGTTGAGTAGGGGCTCCGTCCCCCACGAGTTGGGGGACGGGCCCCTGGCTGACACGCCACTTCGCGTAGACAGTGGCGCGCGCGGCGCCTCGTCTGCACAGGAACACAAGGTCGGATCGCACGTCCGGGTGCGGCTGCCGATCCTTGCCGGCATGTTCGTCGAAGACCTTCCGACCGGACCCTTCACGACGGCGAGGGCGGCTGAGCTCGGCCTGTCTCGCAAGCAGCTCTCAGCGGCCGTCGGCAACGGGTTGATCCGACGTGTGCTCCGGGGCGTGTATCTCCGTGCCGATCAGCCCGACACCGTGGAGACTCGCGCAGCCTGCGCGGCCCTCGTGATCGCGCCCGGCGCCGTGGTGAGGGACCGCTCGGCGGCGTGGATCCACGGGGTCAATGTCTTCACCCAGGCCGAACAGGAGGTGCTTCCCCCGCTCGAGACGTGCGTTGCGAGATTTCGGTCCCCCACCGAGCGCGCCGGCGTCGACGGGGGCACGCGCGACCTGAGCG
>JAEKKP010000134.1 GCA_019510315.1 Propionibacteriales bacterium | reverse complement strand
TTCGTGTACGTCTCTCCGGTCGTGCCGCTCTGGACGCCGACCTTCTTGCCGGCGAGATCGGCGATGCCCTTGATGTCCGACCCGGTCGGCACGAGCAGGGACTGCTTGGAGTCGTAGTAGGAGTCGCTGAAGTCCATCACCTTCTGACGCTCCGGGGTGATGGTCATGGCGCTCGCGATCAGGTCGCACTGGTTGCTCTTGATGGCGAGCCCGCTCTTCAGGGCGTTGAACGAGGAGTCCTTGATCGCGAGCTTGAGGCCGAGGTCCTTGGCAATGGCGGAGATGACGTCGACGTCGAATCCCTTGAAGCCCGAGGACGATGTCTTGTCGAAGTCCTCGAACGGCGGGTAGGGCACGTCGGAGCAGACGGTCAGGGTGCCGGCCTTGATGAGCTCGGGCTTGTCGGCGGAGCTTCCGGTCTTGTCCTTGCTGTCGTTGCTCGAGCTGCCGCACCCGGCGAGGGCGAGCCCCAGGGCCGAGGTGATCGCCAGTGCCTTGAAGAGGTTTCGGGTCGTCATGCGATGCACCCTAGTGCCGCGTGTGAGCAAAGAAACAGCGGGCCCCGCCGCGATTTGGTCCCGTATCCGAGACGTTACGCAGGCGTAATGACGCCGGTCACCTCACCGAGCGCGATCCGGCCACCGAGGGCTCCGGGTGCGGTCGCGCGCAAGGTGACCTCGTCGCCGTCGACGAGGAACGTGCGCCCCTCGCCGAATGGCTCCTGGCCGCCCCAGGACAGCTCGAGAAACGACCCTCGCTGGTCTCGCTCGTCACCGCTGATCGTGCCGCTGGCGAACAGGTCACCGGTCCGCAACGACGCTCCGTTGATCGTCAGGTGGGCGAGCATCTGCGCCGGCGACCAGTACAGCGCCGAGAACGGCGGTCGGCTGACGACCTCCCCATTGAGCAGCACCTCGAAGGCGATGTCGTAGCCCGCGGGCTCCGCGACCTGGAGGTAGTCCAGCGGCTCGGGGTCCTGCCCGGGGAGCGGCACCCGGGCCGCCTCCAGGGCCGCGAGCGGCGTCACCCAGGCGGAGACCGACGTGGCGAACGACTTGCCCAGGAACGGACCGAGGGGCACGTACTCCCAGGCCTGGATGTCGCGGGCCGACCAGTCGTTGAGGGGGAGTACGCCGAACACGTGGTCCGCGAACCCCGAGGTCGGCACCGACTCGCCGAGCTGCGTCGGAGCGCCCACCACGAAGCCGAGCTCGGTCTCGATGTCGAGTCGTCGCGTCGGCCCGAACGTCGGCCTGCCAGCACCGGTGGTTGAGCCTGTCGACCCTTCGACAGGCTCAGGGACCGGTGGGCGTCCCTGCCCCGACGGCCGCCGGATCGGCGTACCGGAGACGACGACCGTGCCGGCGCGACCGTGGTAGCCGACCGGGAGGTGTCGCCAGTTCGGCAGCAAGGCCTCGCCGTCGGGGCGGAAGATCCTGCCCACGTTGGTGGCGTGCTGGATCGAGCAGTAGAAGTCCACGTAGTCGGCGACGGTGAACGGCAGGTGCAGAGTGACGTCGTCGAGCGGCCGCAGGTGCGGCTCGACGACGTCACGCTCGTGCTCGTCGGTCAGCAGCCCGGTCAGCCAGGTCCGGACGGAGCGCCACACCGTCGGGCCGAGCGCCATCAGCGGGTTGAGGGAGTCGCGTGCGAACGCCTCGTGCACGTCGAGCATCTCGCCCGCCGCGACCGGCGTGACGTCGAGCACCTGGTCGCCGATCCGGACGCCGACCCGGGGGCGGTCGTCGTCTGCGGAGAAGACGGCGTACGGCAGGTTGTCGACGTCGTACGCCGACCCGCTGGCCCCGTCGACCCAGGAGGTCATGCCGTGGCCTCCGGTTCGATCAGCCCGAGCTCGACCAGGTCGTCGTGCGGCTCGAGGATGCTGCAGCTCCCGAAGCTGGTGAACCACCGCCGGGTCCGCGCGAGCGCATCGCCGTCGAGTCCGTCGAGCAGCTCGGCGGGCTCGGTGAGGGCGAGCGCGCCCTCGGTGCTGCCGCCGTCGAGGCACGCGCGGGTGGCCGCGAGCACGTTGAGGAAGCCGTGGTGGGTGAAGCCGGTCTCCGGGTCGATCTGCCGCAGGGCGTGGTGCAGCCCTGCCGTGCACTTGAAGGGCAGCTCCCGGTCCAGCGCTGCGGTGATGCACGCGGCCAGCTCGGCCGGAGTGGGGAAGGCCTCCGCGGCCACGCCGCCGGTCCGGAACTTGAGCGGCAGCTCGCGCATCGCGAGCTCGTCGGCGGCGAGCAGCCAGCCGTGGCTCGGCCGGTCGACCACCCGCGGCGGCTCGACGAACACATCGACACCCGCGAGCTCCTCCTCGAGCGAGTCGAGCATCGAGCACACCCGCCCGGCGTTGTGGGCGAGGTCGTCCTCGTCGCGGAGCGCGCACTCGAGACCCGAGAGCTGGACGGTCGGTGCGCGGCTGGCCCAGCGCACGGCGGGTTCGATCGCGCCGGCGCCGCCGGTGACGACGAGTGTGATCGCGAGCGAGGTCTCGACAGGCTCGACCAACGAAGGGTCGTCGTCCAGCAGGTCGATCAGGTCCGCGATCTTGACGTCGCTGACCACGAAGTTGCCGACCATGGCGGCGTACTCGCTCGTCTTGTGCTCCCGGTGGGCGGCGACGGCGCGGTCGAGTGGCAGATTGCCCGGCGGGAAGATCGCAGCGTCGTCGACGAGGTTCGCCAGCCAAGGTGGGATCACGATCGCCACGCTAACGTGGGCGCGTGGCGTATTACAGATCGGTCGGAGATGTGCCCCGCACCCGTCACACGGCTTTCCGGGACGAGGGTGGTCGGCTGCGCTACGAGGAGCTGATGGGGGAGGAGGGCTTCTCGTCGGACTCCTCGCTGCTCTACCACGTCGGCGTGCCCTCGGCGATCGTCGACAGCCAGGTCTGGGAGCTCCCCGACCTGTCCACCACACCGAACCACCCGCTCAAGCCGCGCCACCTCAAGCTCCACGACCTTCCGGTCCCTGAGCCTGTCGAAGGGTCGACAGGCTCAACCACCGGCGGCGCGAACCCCGTCGAGCACCGCCGGCTCGTCCTGGGCAACGGTGACGTGCGGATCTCCTACGTCGTGGCGGCCGAGACCTCGCCGCTGTACCGCAACGCGATCGGGGACGAGTGCGTGTACGTCGAGGCCGGCAGCGGCACGGTCGAGACGGTGTTCGGCGTCCTCTCCTACCGCCAGGGCGACTACGTGCTGATCCCGCGAGCCACGACCCACCGGTGGCTTCCCGCGGAGCAGTCGCGGCTCTACGCGATCGAGGCGTCCTCCCACATCGGCCCGCCCAAGCGGTACCTCTCGCGCTTCGGCCAGCTCCTCGAGCACGCGCCGTACTGCGAGCGAGACCTGCACGGGCCGGGGGAGCCCCTGGTCTCGACAGGCTCGGTTTCGACAGGCTCAACCACCGAGGATGTCGAGGTGCTCGTCAAGCACCGCGGCAACGGGCCCGGCGGGATCGTCGGCAGCCGGCTCACCTACGCCACCCACCCGTTCGACGTGGTCGGCTGGGACGGCTGCCTCTACCCGTACACCTTCAACGTCGAGGACTTCATGCCGATCACCGGCAAGGTCCACCAGCCGCCGCCGGTCCACCAGGTGTTCGAGGGCTACAACTTCGTGGTCTGCAACTTCCTGCCGCGCAAGGTGGACTACCACCCGCAGTCGATCCCGGTGCCGTACTACCACTCCAACGTCGACTCCGACGAGGTGATGTTCTACGTCGGCGGCGACTACGAAGCCCGCAAGGGGAGCGGCATCGACGTCGGCTCGATCTCGCTGCACCCGGGTGGCTACGCGCACGGGCCGCAGCCATCCGCTGTCGAGGCGTCGATCGGCGCCGAGTTCTTCGACGAGACCGCGGTCATGGTCGACACGTTCCGGCCGCTCGAGCTCGGTGAGGCCGGCCTCGCCGTCGAGGACCCGGCCTACGCATGGACCTGGGCCGGTCGCGGACCGGGGCCCGGCGACGGCGGCCCGGCGCTGTACTCGAACTCCTAGCCTCCCCACATCTCCGCGAGCGCCCGGATCACCTTGCCGTTGCGGTTGGTGCCAGGCCCGGCGATCTTCTCCAGGCGGGCGCCCGTCGGGGACGTGCCGTAGGGCACGTCGTACAGCATGTGCACCGCCCGTCCGCGGACGACCAGCCGCTCGCCGTTGCCGGAGAGCGCCTCGAGGCTCTCGCGGACCTCGGCAGTCGGCTCGGTCTTGAGGACGGTGACGTACTGGCCGTACGCGAACCCGTGCTCCTCTGCCAGCTCGTCCGCGTCGGCAGCGATCTGGCTGATCTGCCGTGGCGTGAACGCCATCGTGACCACGTCGAAGCCACGATCGGCCAGGAAGAGCGCCTCGAGTGCGTCCTCGACCTTCGCGGACGAGCGCAGCGGGCTCGTGAGCTTGATGTTGCCGGTCTGGATGTAGGTCTCGACCTCGCCGTACCCGGCGCCCTCGAGCGCGGCCTTGAGGTCGGTGGTCTTGTACTGCCGCTTGCCGATGTTGACGGCGCGGAGGAACGCGATGTGCGTCGGCATGCGCTCAGGCTAGATTGCGGCATGCCCGCGAGCGAGCACCGCAACGAGTACGAAGGCCTGCTGGTCGACCTCCGGGAGGGAGCGCTCTGGCTGACCCTCGACCAGCCGGAGACCTTCAACGCCCTCACCGGCGAGATGGTGCTCGGGCTCATCGAGCACCTCCGGGCGGCGGTCACGCGGGACGAGGTCCGCGTGGTCGTGGTCACCGGCTCGGGCGCTGCGTTCTCGGCCGGCGCCGACCTGACCGGTGACGCACCGCAGGACAAGTACGACGCGACCGCGGTCGACGCGGCCAACGCCCTCATCCGCGCCGTCGTCGACTGCGACAAGCCCGTCGTCTGCGGCCTGAACGGCGTCGCGGCCGGCGTTGGCATGAGCGCCGCGCTGGCCTGCGACCTGGTCGTCGCCACGGCGTCGGCGGCTCTCACGCTCGGGTTCACCCGGATCGGCCTGATGCCCGACGGCGGCGCTACCGCGACGGTCGCGGCAGCCGTCGGCCGTGCGCGCGCGATGCGGCTCGCCCTGCTCTCCGACCTGATCAGCGCACAGGAGGCCTTCGACGCGGGGCTGGTCTCCCACGTCTTCGCCGACGACGACTACGCGGAGGGCCTCGGCAAGATCGTGCGCCGGCTCGCCGCCGGGCCGCCACTGGCCCAGGCCGCCACCAAGAAGGCCGTCAACGCGGCCACCCTCGACCGGCTCCCGGACGCCTTCCAGCGCGAGCGAGCCGGCCAGGCCGTGCTGCTGCGCTCCGCGGACGCCGCGGAAGGCATGAAGGCGTTCAACGAGAAGCGCCGCCCCGACTTCGAGGGCCGCTGACGATCCACGGTGGTTGAGGAGGGCCGTCAAGGCCCGTCTCGAAACCTGGTGAGCTGTGGCTGGGTCTGTGCCGATGTCACCGGGTTTCGAGACGGTTGCTGCGCAACCTCCTCAACCACCCGGTGGCCGGGTTTCGACGTGTGCCGCGTTTCGCGGTACGCCGTCCACGGTGGTTGAGGAGGGCCGTCAAGGCCCGTCTCGAAACCGGGTGAGCTGTGGCTGGGTCCGTACCGATGTCACCGGGTTTCGAGACGGTTGCTGCGCAACCTCCTCGACCACCGGGTCACAGGACGGTGATGCCCGCGCGGTCCATCTCGACGATCGCGGCCTGGGTGGTCTCCGGTGCGACACCGGCGCACAAGTCGGTCAGGACGCGAGTGCTGAAGCCGTTGCTGGCGGCGTCCAGCGCGGTGGCGCGCACGCAGTGGTCCGTGGCGATGCCGCACACGTCGACGCGGTCGACCTGGCGCTGCTGCAGCCAGGTGGTCAGGTCGACGCCGTCGCTGGTGCGGCCCTCGAAGCCGGAGTACGCCGCAGCGCGCTCGCCCTTGAGGAAGACCGCGTCGAACGGCTGCGGATCGAGGTTCGGGTGGAACGCCTCGCCGTC
>JAEKKP010000288.1 GCA_019510315.1 Propionibacteriales bacterium | reverse complement strand
GGGTCGCTCGGGACCGGTCGGTCGCACCACCAGACGACGACGCTCGACCACCCGTCGACCAGCTACCCGAACTCCTCGCCCTACGTCACCTCGGTCGGCGGCACGCAGCTGCAGTCCGGGTGGACGTGGGCGCCGACGAGCGACGTGCCCTTCCTTCCGATCGGCTCGAGCACCCGCAACCCGGCGTACTTCGCCTGGACCCCGGGTGGGGAGTCCGAGGCCGTCTGGAACGAGTCCTGGCAGGGCATCGGCACCGGCGGCGGCCTGTCCAGCGTGTATGCCCGGCCGTCGTTCCAGGACGGGATCACCGGCATCGTCGGCAACCACCGCGGCGTGCCGGACCTGGCCTGGAACGCGGCCGTCAACGGTGGGGTGCTGACCTACATCAGCTACTTCCCCTCGCTGGAGGGACCTGCCCACTGGGGCGTCTTCGGCGGTACGTCGGCGTCCTCGCCGCAGGTGGCCGCGCTGACCGCGATCGCCAACCAGGGCCGCACGGCGCTCGGCAAGGACGGCATCGGTGACCTGAACTCGGTGATCTACTCCGCCGGGTTCGACAAGGACTCCGCGTTCCTCGACATCGTCCCGCAGGTCTACGGCACCGCCGCCAGCGGTGTGCTCGACGACAACCAGATGTGGGAGCTCCAGGCCGACGGCACGGTGGCACCGGGCGCGGTCCCGGGCTTCCCGACCACCGCGGGCTACGACCTCACCACCGGCTGGGGCACGCCCAAGGCGGCCGGGTACCTCGCGCAGCTGATCGCGCACTAGTCGCACCGCGAGACCACCGGCAGGCACCGCGTGCCTGCCGGTGGTCCCGTTCACTAGAACGAATTCCAGTTTCGTTGATAGCGTCGCGCCATGCCGAAGCCAACGGACGGCCCGCGCGTCGTCGTCATCACCGGTGCCGCCTCGGGCATCGGGCACGCCACCGCCGAGCTCTTCCGCGACGCCGGTGACGTCGTCTACGGGCTCGACATCTCTGCCACGGTGCCCGACGGCGTCGAGTACGTCGAGTGCAACGTCGCCGACAAGGGATCCGTCGACGCGGCGATCGCCACCTGTGGCCGCGACGACCGGATCGACGTCCTCGCGAACGTCGCCGGCATCGTCCAGTTCGGGCGGTTCGGTGACATCACCGAGGCCGAGTGGGACCGCGTGCACGCCGTCGACCTCAAGGGCCCGTTCCTGACGATGCAGGCAGCGCTGCCGTACCTGCGCGCCAGCCGCGGCAACATCGTCAACGTCTCGTCGGTGGCCGGCAACAAGCCACAGGGGTACACGACGGCGTACTCCGCGGCCAAGGGTGGGCTGACCATGCTCACCCGCTCGCTCGCCCTCGAGCTCGCACCCGATCGTGTCCGGGTCAACGCGATCTGCCCCGGCACGGTGGACACCCCGATCGTGTCGCAGGTGGCGGAGATGTTTCCCGACGACCTCGACCCGCGGGTCGCCGACCGGCTGATGATGATGGTCCCGGGCCGGG
>JAEKKP010000199.1 GCA_019510315.1 Propionibacteriales bacterium | reverse complement strand
GGCCAGGCCGTCCAGCTGGTCCAGGGCGTCGCCGGCTCCGAGAAGCGGTTCGGCGACCCGGTGGAGGCCGCCCTGCGCTGGCAGGAGGCCGGCGCCGAGTGGCTGCACCTGGTCGACCTCGACGCCGCCTTCGGTCGCGGCGACAACCGCGAGCTGCAGGCCGAGATCGTCGGCCGTCTCGACATCCGGGTGGAGATGAGCGGCGGTATCCGCGACGACGCCTCTCTCGAGGCGGCGATGGCGACCGGTTGCCGGCGCGTCAACATCGGTACCGCGGCGCTCGAGCGGCCGGAGTGGTGCGCGGCCGCCATCGCGGCGTACGGCGACCGCGTGGCGATCGGCCTCGACGTCCGCGGCACCACGCTGGCGGCGCGCGGCTGGACCCGCGAGGGCGGCGACCTGTACGACGTGCTGGCCCGCCTCGATGCCGAGGGCTGTGCGCGCTACGTGGTGACCGATGTCAACAAGGACGGCATGCTGCAGGGGCCGAACCTCCAGCTGCTCACCGACGTCTGCGCGGTGACCGACCGGCCGGTCGTCGCCTCGGGCGGCATCACCGAGCTCGCCGACCTGGAGGCGCTCATGGAGCTCGTGCCGGTCGGCGTCGAGGGCGCGATCGTCGGCACCGCGCTCTACGAGGGCCGGTTCACCCTCGAGGACGCACTCCGCCTCACCTGGCCGGACCGGTTCCTCTCATGACGCTGGCCGTGCGCGTGATCCCGTGCCTCGACGTCGACGGCGGCCGGGTCGTCAAGGGCGTCAACTTCGCCGACCTCCGCGATGCGGGCGACCCCGTCGAGCTCGCGCGCCTCTACGACCGCGAGGGCGCCGACGAGCTGACCTTCCTCGACATCTCGGCCTCCCACGAGGGTCGCGCGACGACGCTGGAGATCGTGTCGCGGACCGCCGAGCAGGTCTTCATCCCGCTGACCGTCGGCGGTGGTGTCGGGAGTGTCGAGGACGTCAACCGGCTGCTGCGGGCCGGCGCCGACAAGGTCGCGGTCAACACCGCGGCGCTGCGGCGTCCCGAGCTCGTGGCCGAGATCGCCGACCGGTTCGGCAACCAGGTGCTGGTGCTCTCGGTCGATGCCCGGAGGGTGCCGGCAGGATCCACTGCCGCGACGGACTCTGGCTTCGAGGTCACCACCCACGGTGGCCGGCAGTCCAGCGGGAAGGACGCGGTCGCCTGGGCCGTCGAGGCGGCCGAGCTCGGCGCCGGGGAGATCCTGCTCAACGCCATGGATGCCGACGGCACCCTGGACGGGTTCGACCTGGAGCTGGTCAGGCTGGTGCGGGCCGCGGTCAGCATCCCGGTGATCGCGAGCGGTGGCGCCGGCCGGGTCGAGCACTTCCCGCCCGCGGTCGAAGCCGGCGCGGACGCCGTGCTGGCCGCGAGCGTGTTCCACTTCGGCACGCTGCGGATCGGGGACGTCAAGCGCGGTCTCGCCGACGCCGGTTACCCGGTCCGCGGGGCTCAGGCCGGGTCCGGCGTCCAGCAGTAGCCGTAGCGCTGACCCGCGTCCCACTGCGCGCGGGTGGGCCACTCGAAGCTCCACTTCAGCGTGAGGATGTCGCTCGCGATGCGGGCGTCGATGTCGCGGCACGCCGAGTCCGCCGTCGCGCCGGCGGCCTTCGCGAGGTACGTCGTGCCCTTCGGCAGCGGGATCGTCGCTCGAGCCCGCCAGGAGTGCTGCGCCGAGCAGATCACCCGCTCGAAATGGGTGCCGCCCGGCGCCGACGTACCGCAGGTGCCGTAGGTGTCGAGGACCTTGTCTGCAGCCAGGAGGTCCCTCGTCCTGCGGGGCAGCGGTGCCAGCTGGTCGTGGCCGGCGAGGGCGATCAGGTCGCAGCGGAACCACAGCGCGCCCCGGTCGCTCTGGGCGAGTGACGGGCTGAACCACACGACCGTGAGCCTGGCGAGCCGGCGGGTCTCCTCGTCGCCCCCGAGGTGGGCCGCGAGCTGTGCGCGACACCGGCCGGCGATCTGCTGCTGCACCGAGTCCGCGTCGACGGCGAGCAGGTGCCCGTCGACGACGGGGCGGATCGTGCCGACGCGGATCGTCACCGCGGTGTGGTCGGCGCTGCACGGCACCGGGTCCGCCGTGCTGGTCGGCTCGGCCGCCTGCGCGAAGGACAGGTCGTAGCAGGCGTGCTCCGGGGGTGCCGCGGCCGGCGTCGGTGCGGCCGTGGGCGACGTGGTCGTGTGTCGGGCGGCCGGCTTGTCCGCGCCGCTGCATCCGGCGAGCGCGACCAGCATCACGACCGCGCCCGCGAGCGCTCCGGACGGCCTCACTCGGCCGTCCTCGCCCAGCAGACCGACCGCCGGTTGCCTGCCTTCCACTCGGCCTCGTGGAACCACGTGTAGCCGTAGTCGAAGTCGGCCGGGTAGTGCGACCAGGCACCGATCCAGTCGGAGCACAGGTCTCGCGAGCGCACCTGGACGATCCGGTCGCCCGGGTAGGGATCGGCGGGCTGGCCGACCTTGATCGTGGAGATCGCTCGCCAGTCGTGCGTCTCCGAGCACGGCACCTTCGTCGACGAAGGAACGGTGCGCCCGCGCGCACAGGTGAGCCAGGCGTCGGGCTGGCCGGTGGCGAACAGGCCCTGGGCCTGCGCCGGCAGCGGCCGGAGCGTCTTCGCGCCCTCAGCTCCGCCGACGACGTCGCACCGGTACCACCGCGCGCCCCTGGCCCACCCGCGCTCGGAAGGCCGGAACCACGCCCAGGACAGCTGGATCCGCATCGCCAGGCTTTCGTCGGCGCCCAGGTAGTCGCGGAAGGCCTGGGTGCACGCGTCGTAGACGAACGTGCCGTGCCGCTTGTCCCCGTACGCCGACCCGGTCGAGGTCGGAAGCGCGCCGACGGCGAAGGTCTCGGCGGTGTGTCGCTGCGTGCATGGCACCACCGGCGCGGCGTTGCTCGGCTCGTCGAGGTCGCCGGCGCTGAGGTCGCGACACGACCCCGGCTTCGGCGGGGTGACCCGGTCGGCGTCGGTGTCGCGGTGCCCGGAGCTGCCGCAGGCCGCGGCGACGAGTCCGAGGGCGAGGAGGAGGACGGCGCGTCGGACCACGGACCCCCCTCAGCCGATCAGCAACGCCGCGATCGTACCGCCCAGCTCGTAGGCCGCAGCGAGGTCGGCGTCGTCGACATCGCCCATCGCCGCCAGCACGTCGTACCCCTGCTTCCAGCCGAGGGCACCGGTGATCGAGAGCACCGATCGGACTGCGCCGGTGGTGTCGTAGCGGCCGTGCACGTAGAGACCGAACGGACGGCCCTTGGTCTGGCCCGCCGACTCGCCGGCCGCGCCGCTCGGATCCAGCGCACCACCGATCTGCAGGAACGTGGCGTCGAAGACGTGCTTGAGGGCGCCGCTCATGTAGCCGAAGTTCGCCGTGGTGCCGAGCACGTAGCCGTCCGCGTCCAGCAGGTCCTGATGGGTCGCCTCGCCGGTGGCGAAGTCGAGGGCACGTCGCTCCACCACCTCGACGCCCTCGATCGACTCGTCCCGGGTGCCGGCCATGACCTGGTCGGTGAGTGCCTGCAGCGCCCGGGTCGGGGAGTGGTGGATCACGAGGAGGCGCGGCATGGACACACGCTATGCTGACGACCTCATGTTGACGCGCCAGCTTCTTCTTCGCTGCCGCAGCGAGGTCTGAGAACAGCCGGACCCCTCGCTGCGGAGTGTTCTCGTACGCCGGCGCCACTCCTCTCCAGACAGCGAAGAGCACATGACCCTCGAGAACTCCCGGTTGAACCGGTTCACCAACACCCAGAAGACCAGCGGCATGCCCGTGCACCGCTACCGCGCCTTCCCGCCGGTCGACCTGCCCGACCGCACCTGGCCGAACGCGCAGATCACCCACGCGCCCCGCTGGCTGTCGACCGACCTCCGCGACGGCAACCAGGCCCTGATCGACCCGATGAACCCCGAGCGCAAGCACCGGATGTTCGACCTGCTGGTGTCGATGGGCTACAAGGAGATCGAGGTCGGCTTCCCGAGCGCGAGCGAGACCGACTTTGCGTTCGTCCGCCAGCTCATCGAGCGCGACAAGGTGCCCGACGACGTCACGATCTCGGTGCTGACCCAGGCGCGTGAGGACCTCATCGAGCGGACGGTCCAGTCGCTGGTCGGCGTACCCAAGGCCAACATCCACCTCTACAACGCGCTGGCGCCGATGTTCCGCCGGGTGGTCTTCCACGCCGGCAAGGACGAGATCAAGGACATCGCCGTCCGCGGCACGCAGCTGGTGGTCAAGCACGCCGAGAGCTACCTCGACAAGACCGTCATCGGCTACGAGTACAGCCCGGAGATCTTCACCGGCACCGAGCTGCCGTTCTCGGTCGAGGTGTGCGAGGCCGTCTCCGACGTCTGGCAGCCCGACGACGATCGCGAGATCATCCTGAACCTCCCGGCGACCGTCGAGATGGCCACGCCCAACGTCTACGCCGACCAGATCGAGTGGTTCTCCCGCCAGCTGACGCGGCGCGCGTTCACGACGATCAGCCTGCACCCGCACAACGACCGCGGCACCGCGGTCGCCGCGACCGAGCTGGCGATGATGGCCGGGGCGGACCGGGTCGAGGGCTGCCTGTTCGGCCACGGCGAGCGCACCGGCAACGTCTGCCTGGTCACCCTCGGGATGAACCTCTTCAGCCAGGGCATCGATCCGCAGATCGACTTCAGCGACATCGACGAGATCCGCAGGACGGTCGAGTACTGCACGCAGCTCCCGGTGCACCCGCGCCACCCGTACGCCGGCGACCTCGTCTACACCGCCTTCTCCGGCTCCCACCAGGATGCGATCAAGAAGGGTCTCGAAGACCTCGACCGCGTGGCCGAGGAGCAGGGCAAGCCCGTCTCCGAGGTCGCGTGGGAGGCGCCGTACCTGCCGATCGACCCGAAGGACGTCGGCCGCAGCTACGAGGCCGTGATCCGGGTCAACAGCCAGTCGGGCAAGGGCGGCGTGGCCTACATCATGAAGTCCGAGCACAAGCTCGACCTGCCGCGCCGGCTGCAGATCGAGTTCAGCCGAGCGGTGCAGCAGCAGACCGACGAAGGTGGCGGCGAGATGTCGTCGGACGCGATCTGGTCGGCCTTCCAGGCGGAGTACCTCGGCACCGACGGGCTGCTCAAGCTGAACTCCGTGCACACCTCGTCGGCGGCGGGCGAGAAGGACCAGCTGACCGTCAACGTGTACGTCGACGGCCAGCTGCACGAGCTGCACGGCACCGGCAACGGACCGATCGCGGCGTTCGTCGATGCGATCAACGGTCTCCAGGCGATCAATCCCGCGTGGGACTGGGACGTGCGCGTGCTCGACTACCAGGAGCACGCGCTGTCCTCCGGTGGCGACGCGATCGCGGCGGCCTACGTCGAGTGCGTGGTGCGCGGCGAGGTGCTCTGGGGCGTCGGGCTCGACCCGAACATCGTCACCGCATCGCTGCGGGCCGTGGTCTCGGCAGTCAACCGGGCGTGACGCCGAGCGCGGCGGCGGCACCCGGCGCCGCGCCGGCCGGCGCAAGCGGGAACGTGATCGTGAACGACGTGCCCTCGCCCTGACGCGACGCCACGTCGATGTGCCCGTGGTGCCGCTCGACGATCGATCGCACGATCGAGAGGCCGAGACCGGTGCCCTGGATCGCGTCGGCGCGGACGTTGCTCGAGCGGAAGAACCGCTGGAACACGTCCTGGACCTCGTCGGCGGGGATCCCGACGCCTGTGTCGGTCACACTGAGCCGGCAGGTCCGGTCGTCGTCCACCGCGAGGCGGGTCGTGACCAGCCCGCCGTCTCGCGTGAACTTGATCGCGTTGGAGAGCAGGTTGGTCAGGGCGCGCTCGAGGTACGCCGACTCGCCGAGCACCACCACCGGCTCGTCGGGCAGCTCGGCGCGCAGGTCGAGGTGACGGCTGACGAGGAGCCCGGTGACGGAGGCATGGCTCGCCCGCACGACCTCGCGCAGGTCGAGTGGTTCCAGGCGTGAGACCGGCTGC
>JAEKKP010000198.1 GCA_019510315.1 Propionibacteriales bacterium | reverse complement strand
CCGACGCACCCGTCGCGAGCGCACGGATCAGGGTGTTGCGCGGCGTGTGCTCGCTGCCGACGAACTCGACCACCTCGACGCGATAGCCGCGCGTGCGCAGCAGCGCCGCGCGCAGGGCGTCGGTCAGGGTGTCGGCGAAGCGCTCCCGCAGGATGCCGTCGCGAGTGAGCAGGGCGTAGGGCTCGGGTGCGGAGTGCTCGCGGAGCTGCCGCGAGACGTCCTTGTGGCAGCACGGCGCGGCGAGCACCAGCGGCGCACCCCAGGCGACCGCGCGGGCGAGGGCGTCGTCGGTCGCGGTGTCGCACGCGTGCAGAGCCAGTACGACGTGTGGCGGCTCGTCGAGCCGGACGTCGTCGATGCCGGCCTGAACGAAGGTGACCTCGTCCTCGACCCCCAGCCGTAGCGCCACCTCGGCGTTGTGCCGACGCGACTGCTCCTTGACGTCCACGCCGACCAGGCGCACCGGCAGCCCGCGGACCCGTGTCAGCCAGGCGTGCGCCGCGAAGGTCAGGTAGGCGTTGCCGCAGCCGAGGTCGACGACGCGCAGCGGATCTGCCTCGGTGGGCCGGAGCCGACCTGACTCCAGCGCGTCGTCCAGGGCGGCCTGCAGCTCGCGCACGAACTCCTCGACCTGCCGGTACTTCGCGCGTCGGCTGGGCTTCACCTTGCCGTCCCGGTCGCTGATGCCCAGCTCGACCAGCACCGGGTCGTCCTCGGGCAGCAGGCGGGCCTTGGCGCGGTCGTGGGATCGCTCCGGCTCGGCCGACGTCTCGTGCACGCTGACCACCGCGTCGCCGCTCTTGGTGACGCGCAGCTGGAGGCCCAGGGTCGCGGTGTCGACGTGCCAGTTGCCGAACGGCTCGGCCAGCAGCTCGTCGAGCATCTCTGCGGGGTCGCGGTGGTTGGAGACGTGCGCCTGGGTGTCGTCGTACCGGGTGACCTGGAGGTGGCGGCCGGCCTTGAGGTCGACGTACCGCAGCTCCACCCGGCGCCACTGGGGACGCTGACCGCGGCGACGTCCGGTGGCCAGGGCGCGGACGAGCGCCTGGTCGTCGAGGACCAGGTCGCGCACGCGCGCGAGGGCGTCGGGGAGCGGCTCGGGCATGGGTCCTACTTCACGAGCTTGGCGACCACGACGATGACGATCAGTCCCACGAGGGCGCCCGTGATCACCAGACGCCGGTAGCGGGGATGCATTCGGGAAGTGTATGCAGCGCGGTCACGCGGCGAACGCGGCGTCCTCGGCGGCATCGGGAGCGGAGACCCGGCGGGACCAGATCGGCCCGTGGAAGCCGTGGAAGATGGCGACTGCGAGCAGGACGCCCACGACAGTCATCGCGCCACCGCCGAGCAGGGTCCAGCGGGCCCCGAAGGTCGCGCCCACCCAGCCGACGACCGGCGCGCCCAGCGGCGTGCCGCCCATCACGACCATCATGTACAGCGACATCACGCGCCCGCGCATGGCCGGGTCGACGCTCAGCTGGACCGTGGTGTTGGCCGCGTTGAGCATGGTCAGCAGGCAGAGACCGAGCACCGGAGTGATCAGCGCGAACGTCAGGTAGGACGGCATCAGGCCGAGCACGATCTCGACGCTGCCGAAGGCGAGCCCGGCCAGGACGACGAGCCGCTGTCGCGGGCGGCCCTCACGACGGGCGCCGAGCAGGGCACCGGTCAGGGATCCGACGGCGAGCGTGGTGCCGAGCAGGCCGTACTCGCCCGGACCCTTGTGGTAGATCTGGGTCGCCATCAGCGCCGAGGTCATCTGGAAGTTCATCCCGAACGTGCCCGCGAAGAACGCCGAGACCATGATCAGCATCAGGTCAGGACGCCCGCGCACGTAGCGCACGCCGTCGCGGATCATGCCCTTGCTCCGGGCCGCCGGGACGACCGGCGTGAGGTCCTGGGTCCGCATCACCTGCAGCGCGGCGATGACCGCCAGGTAGCTGATCCCGTTGAACAGGATGACGGCGCCCGTGGCCCGCACGTCGGAGCCCATCGCCGCGATCAGGACGCCGGAGAGGGCGGGCCCGATGACCCGGGCGAGGTTGAACGACGCCGAGTTGAGGCCGACGGCGTTGGAGAGGTCGTCGGGCCCGACCATCTCGCTGACGAACGACTGTCGTGCGGGGACGTCGAACGCGGACCCGATGCCGAACGCGAACGCGACGGCGAAGACCATCCCGGTCGTGACCACGTCGGTCAGCGCCAGCACCGCGAGCAGGATCGACGTCACGCCCATCGCGGCCTGGGTCAGCTGGAGCAGACGCCGCTTCGGCATCCGGTCGGCGATCAGGCCGGCGTACGGCGAGAACAGCAGGATCGGCAGGAACTGGAGACCTGTCGTGAGGCCGAGCGCGGTGCTCGCCTCCGCGGCACTCCCGTGGTGGAGCTGGAGCACGAGCCAGTCCTGCGCGACCCGCTGCATCCAGGTGCCCGTGTTGGACACGACACCGCCCAAGGCGTAGAGGCGGTAGTTGCGGATGCGAAGCGCGCGGAACGTCGGACTCAAGCAGAACCCAGCCTTTCGATCAGTGGGGCGACCTGGCGGAGCAGGTCGCGCTCGTCGGGAGTGAGGTCCTTGAGCCGGCGGGCGAGCCAGGCCTCGCGGCGGCGGCGGTCGGCCAGCAGGATCTGGCGGCCCTTCTCGGAGATGTCGACCAGCGTCGACCGACCGTCGGTCTCCGAGGGTCGCCGTACGGCGTACCCCTCGTCGACCAGGCAGTTGACCGTGCGGGTCATCGAGGGCGGCTGCACCCGCTCGTGGGCGGCGAGCTGGCCGATCGTCTGCTCGCCGTGCCGCAGGAGCACGCCGAGGACGCTGATCGACCCGACGCCGAGGGAGTTCTCGGGGTCGCGCTCGTTGCGCAGGCGCCTGGCCAGCCGGGCAACGCTCACGCGCAGCTGGCTGGCGAGGCCCGCGTCGGTGCGGGTCACGGATTCAACGTCGGGGCTCATGATCGTTAGCATAAGTCATTACCTAGGCTAACTATTCCGGCGCAGCGCGCAACCGAATATCGGTGCGGCGGCACGACGGGGCTTCGACAGGCTCAACCACCGGTTCGGTGGGTGAGCCTGTCGAAACCCGTCAGGTCAGCCAGCGGGTGACCGGGTCGATCGCGAAGTACAGGATGAACATCGCCGCGATGAGCCACATCAGCTGGTGGACCTCGGCGGCCTTCTGCCGGACGACCTTGATCAGCACGTAGGCGATGAAGCCGACCCCGATGCCTGCGGTGATCGAGTAGGTGAACGGCATCAGCACGATCGTCAGGAAGGCGGGGATCGCGATCTCGACGTCGTCCCAGTCGATGCCCTTGACCTGCTGCATCATCAGGAAGCCGACCAGCACCAGCGCCGGCACCGCCGCCTCGCTCGGGATGATCTTCACCAGCGGGGCGAAGAAGATCGCGACCAGGAACAGCGCTCCGGTGACGACGGACGCCAGGCCGGTGCGGGCGCCCTCGCCGACACCCGAGGCCGACTCGATGTAGGACGTGTTCGACGAGACGCCGGCGGCACCACCCGCGGCGGCCGCGATCGAGTCCACGGCGAGGATCTTCATGGTGTTCGGCGGCACGCCTTCTTCGTCGAGCAGGCCGGCCTCGGCGCCGATCGCCGTCATCGTCCCCATCGTGTCGAAGAAGTCGGCGAGCATCAGGGTGAAGATCAGCAGCAGCACGGTCACCACGCCGGCGTCGCCCCAGGAGTCGAACAGGTTGAAGTGCCCGACGGTGTCGAAGTGCGGCTTGTCGAAGACCTTGTCCGGCCACTCCGGCACGGTCAGGCTCCAGCCGAGCGGGTTCTTGGCGGTCTTGCCGCCGAAGTTGCCGATGGACTCGACGATGATCGCGATCACGGTGGTGACGATGATGGAGATCAGGATCGCGCCCTTGACCCGCAGGACCCACAGGCTGATCACGAGGGCGAGCCCGACGAGGAACACCAGCACCGGCCAGCCGGCGAGCTCACCGGTCGGGCCGAGCTGGACCGGCGTACCGGAGCCGGGCCGCACGAAGCCCGCGTCGAAGAAGCCGATCAGCGTGATGAACAGGCCGATGCCGACCGAGATGGCGATCTTGAGCGGAGCCGGTACGGCGTGGAACACGGCCTCCCGGAAACCGGTGAGGACCAGGACCAGGATGATCAGACCCTCGATCACGATCAGGCCCATCGCGTCGGCCCAGGTCATCTTCGAGGCGATGGAGAACGCCACGAACGCGTTGAGACCCAGGCCGGTCGCCAGGGCCAGCGGATAGTTGGCGACGACGCCCATCAGGATGGTGACGACGCCGGCCACCAGCGCCGTGGCCGCAGCGATCGCGGGAAGGTTCGACCCGTCGCCTCCCCCGCCGCCGAGGAACTTGCCGTGCTCGTCCGCGGCGAACCCGAGGATCAACGGGTTGAGCACGACGATGTAGGCCATCGTGAAGAACGTGACCACGCCGCCACGGAGCTCGCGGGCAACGGTCGAGCCACGCTCGGTGATCTTGAAGTAGCTGTCCAGGTTGGTGTCCACGAGACACGCATAGTGGCAGAGCCGGACGGCCCGCGCACCCATGAGACGGACAATTAACCCGGCGGATACATTGGGCGCATGTCCGACGAGCAGCCGGTGGTGCACGAGATCGGCAACCGCACCTACATCGTCGCCGACGTCGACCCGCTCGACGTCGACGGTGTGCGGACCCTCGCCGTCGGCACGGTGCTCTGGGCGATCGCGTTCGTGCTGCTGATCCCGTTCTCTGGCCGGCTCCGCGAGGACGGCCACCTGTGGTGGATGTGGACCTGCGTCGCCGGCTTCGGGCTGGGCCTGGTCGGCTGGGACCACTGCCGGCGGCGGCGCAACGCACGCCAGGCGGCGCAGGAGATCAGCAGCTAGCGTTCGCTGCGATCAGAACGTCTCGAAGCCGTCCTCGGAGAGGGTGTCGAAGACCGGGTCGGGCAGCGGTGGCGGGAGCTGCTTCTTGCGCAGCTGGGCGTCGGAGTGCGCACCGCAACCGTGTCCGAAGGCGACGACGCGCCCGTCGTCGTTGGCGTACTCGTTGGCACACACGCCGAACGTGTCGGCGAGCGGACCCGCGAGTCGCACCAGGAAGCCGCACGACCAGCACTTCGCCGGCGCCGACTGGGCGAGAGGTACGTCGG
Source organism: Propionibacteriales bacterium (assembly GCA_019510315.1). Classification (GTDB taxonomy): domain Bacteria; phylum Actinomycetota; class Actinomycetes; order Propionibacteriales; family Nocardioidaceae; genus Marmoricola. The sequence continues at coordinate 863 of JAEKKP010000198.1, read as the reverse complement.
GACCCTGGTCGCCGTCGAACCAGCGCTGCGCCGCGAGGTCGCGGCCCTCGAGCGACAGCACCCGCACGCGGCCGAGCCCGAGCTCCTCGGCGACCTCCTTGACCTGGCTGGCGCTGTCGCGCGGAGCGTCGTCGCCCGGGTCGCCGGCGACGTACGCCGGGACCAGCCGCGGGTCGTCCTCCTCCACGGGCAGCACATCGCCCGGTGACAGGTCGCCGGGACGGATCCGCTCGCGCCACGGCACCCACGGCGGCGCCACGATCGCGTCCTGGCCGGGCAGGAGCACCACCTCGTCGACGGTGACGTGGTCATCGCCTGCCGCGTGCACGACGGTGACCGCCCAGCGCCATCCTGGATAGCCCCGCTGGGTCGCCGCGAAGTAGTGGGTGACGACGCCAGCTGCGCCGGGTGCGTCCTCCGGCGCGGCCTCGACGTGGTCGCCGACGACGTCGGCGCCCACCTGCTCGACGAGCACGGCTCGGGCGGTCTCCACCGCCTCCAGGGCGACGTCGTCGGTCATCATCACCCGGCGATTCTCCCCCATCGAGCACAACGTTGTCTCGCCGACCCGTGTGCGGCGGACGTTCTTGGCAGGATAGGCGTATGTCGGCCGAACCCGAGGGCAGCGAGCCGCGTCGCAGCGACCAGGTCGCCGACGCCGCGGGGCGCGGCATCGCGGCCGGCACCAAAGGCGCGCTGGCGGCCGGACGCGCCACCGGCCGCGGTCTCTCGTCGGTGTTCCGCTACGCCCGGCGTGCCGCCAGCGCCGAGGGCGCCGGCGACTCCGGTCTGTCCCGCCTGATCGAGCTGCACGCGTTCAATGCCGCCGGCGACGCCGCCATCGCGATCTCGCTCGCCGGCAC
>JAEKKP010000197.1 GCA_019510315.1 Propionibacteriales bacterium | reverse complement strand
GTCTCCCAGGCCTGGTCGACCTCGACGCGATACTGCACCGACCAGGGGATCCCGCCCTCCACGGCGGTGGTTCCGCCCTCGAGGATGAACCCGCGCCCAGTCATCCGGAAGAACACCACCTCGAAGCCGTCACGGATCCCGGCGTGGAGGTAGGTGGCGAACGAAGGCAGGTCGGCGAACATGCGGGTGCCTCAGCCGGCGCGCAGGTCTGCGGCAGCCAACCTGCGCACGCCTTCGTCGATGACCTCGCGCTGCTTGCAGAACGCCCAGCGCACCAAGTGGCGGCCCTCGTCCTGGTCGTCGTAGAACACCTGCGAAGGGATCGCGACCACGCCGGCCAGCTCCGGCAGGGCGTTGCAGAACGCGCGCCCGTCCGCGTGCCCGTACGCCGAGACGTCGGTCGTCACGAAGTAGGTGCCGGCTGGCACGAAGACCTGCATGCCCAGGCCGGCGAGGCCGGCGCAGAGGAGGTCGCGCTTCTCGCGGAGGTCCTTGGCCAGCTGCTCGTGGAACGCGTCGTGGTCGTTGAGGGCGACGGCGACGGCCGGCTGCAGCGGCGCACCCGAGGAGTAGCTCAACCAGTTCTTGGCGCCTTCGACCGCCGCCACCAGATCGGCGGGACCGCTGGCCCAGCCGATCTTCCAGCCGGTGAGCGAGAACGTCTTGCCGGCGCTCGAGATGGTCACGGTGCGCTCGAACATCCCCGGCAGCGTCGCCAGCGGCACGTGCGGCTCCTCGAAGGTCAGGTGCTCGTAGACCTCGTCGGTGACGACCACGAGGTCGTGCTCGATCGCGACAGCGGCGACCGCCTCCAGCTCGGCTCGCGACAGCACGGTGCCGGTCGGGTTGTGCGGCGTGTTCAGCAGGATCAGCCGCGTGCGGTCGGTGACCGCGGCGGCCAGCTCGTCGGTGTCGAGGCGGAAGTCCGGCGCACGCAGCGTCACCGGGCGACGTACGGCGCCGGCGAACTGGATCATCGCGACGTAGCTGTCGTAGTACGGCTCCAGCACGACCACCTCGTCGCCGGGATCGACGAGGCCGAGCAGGGCCGCGGCGATCGCCTCGGTCGCTCCGGTGGTCGCGACGACCTGGCTGCGGTCGAGCTCGAGGCCGTAGTGCCGGCGCTGGTGCGCGACCACCGCGTCGAGCAGCTCCGGGGTGCCGTGGCCCGGCGGGTACTGGTTGCGACCGGCGCGCATGGCGGCGACCGCCGCCTCGACGACCTCGGCGGGCCCGTCCTCGTCGGGGAAGCCCTGGCCGAGGTTCACCGATCCGGTGCGGACCGCGAGGGCCGACATCTCCGCGAAGATCGTGCTCTCGACGCCGGTGAGACGGTGTGCGTGTTCCCGCATGAGGTCGACGTTAGTGGTTCACAATGAGCCGCGTGAGCGACGTCGACGAGTCGGCCGCCGAGGACGCGGCGGCAGCAACAGCGCCCGACGCTGCGTCCGATCCTGGGCCGGGCAAGCGCGCGCGCCGCGACGTGCCCGACGACGAGCCCGGCCGTCCCACGCGGAGCACCGGCCGCCGGATCACCTTCTGGTTCGGGATCGGCCTGATCCTCGCCGGGCTCGGCCTGCTCGGGTACGTCGCCTGGCAGTTCTGGGGCACCAACTGGGTTGCCCGCAAGCACCAGCGCGAGCTCACCAGCCAGGTCCAGAAGGACTGGGCAGCCGGCAAGGGCTGCGACAAGTTCTGCCCGAAGGGGGCCACGCTCGCGCTGATCCGGATCCCCAGGTTCGGGCCGAAGTACGTCGTCCCGCTCCTCGAGGGCACCGACAAGGCGACGGTGCTCGACAAGGGCGCCTTCGGTCACTTCGAGAACACCGCCGGCCCCGGCCAGGTCGGGAACTTCGCGATCGCCGGTCACCGGGTCACGCACGGCGAGCCGCTGCGGCACATGCCGGACCTGCGACCGGGCGACAAGGTCATCGTGGAGACGCGGAAGTTCACCTACACCTACGTGCTCGACACCAACCCCAACGACCTGGTGATCTCGTTCACCGGCACCTGGGTCCTGGACCCGCTCCCGCACAACCCCGATCCGGGTGGGCCGGAGCCGCAGCAGGTCGAGGGTCAGCGGCTGATCACCCTGACCACGTGCTCGGAGATCTTCCACACCGACAACCGGATGATCGCCTTCGGCCACCTGGTCAGGGAGAAGGCGAAGACCGCAGCCGCGGCCTCCGAGGCGGCCAGTTAACCTACGCGGCATGGCTGATCGCGACGTCCTCCTCGACCAGGTCAACAGCAAGGCGGTCGTCCGCGGCCGGGTGACGCTGGCGTCGGGCCGTGAGGCCGACTACTACGTCGACATGCGTCGCGTCACGCTCGACGCCGAGGCGGCGCCGGCGATCGGCCGGGTCATGCTCGAGCTCACCGACGACCTCGCGTACGACGCCGTCGGCGGCCTCACGCTCGGCGCCGATCCGATCGCGGTGGCGATGATGCACCAGGCCGCCGCCGCCGGCCGCACGCTCGACGCGTTCGTGATCCGCAAGTCCCAGAAGGTGCACGGGCTCCAGAAGCTGATCGAGGGCCCGTCCGTCGAGGGCAGGCGCGTGCTGGCGGTCGAGGACACCTCGACGACGGGTGGGTCCGTGCTCGAGGCAGTGAAGGCGCTGCGCGAGGCCGGCGCCGAGGTCGTCGCGGTGGCGGTCGTCGTCGACCGGGACACCGGAGCGCGGCAGGCCGTCGAGGCCGAGGGCCTCGAGTACCGCTACGCGGTCGGGATCTCAGACCTCGACATCTGAGACGTCGTTGCCCACGCCGGCGTCCTGGCCGGCCGCCGGGGGCCCGTGGCGACGGTGCTTGCGCCACTCGTAGAGGACCGGGATCACCGAGACGACGAGGATCGCCATGATCGCGAGGTCGATGTTCGCGGAGAGGAACGGCCCGACCTTCGGCACGTTGCCGAGGAAGTAGCCGAGCAGCGTGATGCTCAGGACCCAGAGCGCCGCGCCCACCGCACTCCAGCGCAAGAACCGCTGCCGGCTCATCATCGTGATGCCGGCGACGACCGTGATGTAGGTGCGCACGAACGGCACGAACCGGCCGATCACGAGCGCCTTGCTGCCGTGCTTCTCGAAGAACTCGTGGGTCTTGTCGAAGTACTGCTTCCTGAGGATCCGGCCGTCACGCTGGGCCAGCGGAGGCCCTATCCGGCGGCCTATCTCGTAGCCCGTGACGTTGCCGCCCACCGCACCGATCGTGAACAGCACGACCGCGAAGACGAGGTCGATGCTGTGGTGGCCGGGCAGGATCGACACCTTGTCGGTGGAGATGAACAGCCCGAGCGCGAACAGCAGGGTGTCGCCGGGCAGGAACGGGAAGAACAGCCCGCACTCGACGAAGATGATCAGAAGGCTGATCCAGAACAGCTCGGAGCCGAACTGGTCGAGCAACCAATTGGGGTCCATCCAGTTCATGCCGAGGAGCTGGAGGCTGAGCACGTTCACGCGCAGAGACTATCTTCCGGCACCTGAATCCCGCCTGACGTCTCGCGCACCCGCGACGGCTCCTACGCTGACGGCGTGGACGACGAGCAGCGGGCGCCGTACGACCCGATGCCCCACGGCCCGGCAGAGGTCGGCGTCGGTCCCTGGGAAGGACCGTGGCCGACCGATCCCCGGTACGACGCCGTGCTGCTCGCGGAGGGCGACCGGCGCAACGTCGTGGACCGCTACCGCTACTGGACCGTCGAGGCGATCGTGGCCGACCTGGACACCCATCGGCACGACTTCCACGTCGCGATCGAGAACTGGCAGCACGACTTCAACATCGGCACGATCGTGCGCACCGCCAACGCGTTCCTGGCCGCCGAGGTGCACATCGTCGGCAACCGCCATTGGAACCGGCGTGGTGCCATGGTGACCGACCGCTACCAGCACGTGCGCCACCATGCGACCGCCGCCGACCTGGCGGCGTACCTCCACGACAGCGATGTGCGCCTGCTCGGCATCGACAACCTGCCCGGCTCCTCGCACCTCGAGACGATGGACCTGCCGCGGCGGGTGTGCTTCCTCTTCGGCCAGGAGGGACCGGGCCTCTCGGAGACGGCGCGCGAGGCGTGTGACGGCACCTTCTCGATCGCCCAGTTCGGCTCGACCAGGTCGATCAACGCCTCGGCGGCGGCGGCGATCGCCATGCACACGTGGATCCGCGAGTACGCCGACCTCGGCGGCGAGGACGCCTGGCGCGGCTGATCCGTGCGGCTGATCCGGCAGGCGCTATCGCTCGAGAAGCCGCTCGATGCCGTCCAGGACGAGTCCGAGGCCGAAGTCGAACTGGCCGCCTGAGGCCTCGACGGCGATGCTGTCGTCCTCGAACGCGCCGGACTCCAGCACCGCGTGGACGATCGGGAAGCGGTCCTCGGTGAGCACGGTCCGCAGCTGCTGGACCCAGGTCTCGGTCGCTCCCGGCGCGGCGTACTGGAGGGCGAGCTGGACGCTGCTGCGCACGTAGCCGTCGATGATCAGGAGCGCGTCCGCGGCCTGCTGCGGCGGCAGTCCGGACCGCGCCAGCACGGCGAAACCCAGTTCCATCCACTCGAGCACGTGCGGTCCGACGGGCGGGCTGGGTGTCCTCACGTCGAGCACCCACGGATGTGCGAAGAGCTGGCCCGCTTCGGCGCGGGCCCAGTCCTCGACCTGGCCGCGCCAGGCACGTCGCCGGTTGGGCTCCGGGGGAGCGCCGAGGGCCTCGTCGACCATGGCCCCCAGCAGGTCCTGCCGGGACTCGACGTACCGGTAGAGCGACATCGTCGTGAACCCGAGCTGCCGCGCCACCGCGGCCATGGTCACGGCGTCGAGGCCCTCGCGGTCGGCGAGCTCCACCGCGGCACCCGCGATCGCGCGCACGGACATTGCCGGTTTGGGTCCGCGCCGGCCGCCGTCCGCCTGTCCCCACAGCTCGCGCATCGCGCGCGACAGACCTGTCTCGGGTTCGGTCTTCACGGATCCTCCAGCCGTCGTCGAATTAACTCTTTACAAGATACACAGTCATCGACTAAGTTCCGCGTATTACATAAACAGTATGCGACGTATACAGAGGAGTACTGATGACTGCGATCGAATCCGAGGCAGCACCTCGGCTGGCCGGCCGGCGCGAGTGGACGGCGCTCGTCGTCCTCGCGCTCCCCCTCCTGCTCGTCTCCATGGACGTGTCGATCCTCTACTTCGCGGTGCCGCAGATCAGCACGGACCTGCACGCCTCGCCGACCCAGCAGCTCTGGATCTTCGACATCTACGGCTTCGTGCTGGCCGGCCTGCTCGTGACCATGGGTGCGGTCGCCGACCGGATCGGCGCACGGAAGCTGCTGCTGGTGGGCGCGTTCGCGTTCTCCGCGACGTCGGTGTTCGCGGCGTACGCCGGCTCGGCCGGCCAGCTCATCGCCGCCCGCGCCGTCCTCGGGATCGCGGGAGCCACCCTGATGCCGTCGACCCTGTCGATGGTCCGCGCGCTCTTCCACGACGAGCGGCAGCGGGGCCAGGCGATCGGCGCCTGGACCGGCGTGATGACGGCCGGGGTCGGGCTCGGCCCGGTGCTCAGCGGCTTCCTGCTCGCCCATTTCTGGTGGGGCTCCGTGTTCCTCGTCAACCTGCCTGCCATGGCGCTGCTGATGGTGGCCGGCCCCCTGCTGCTGCCCCGGAGTGAGCCGCGTCCGGGTCGCCGCTTCGACGTCGTGAGCTCGGTGCTGTCCCTCGGCGCCGTGCTGCCCACCGTCTACGGCATCAAGCAGTGGGCGACCCACGGCACCGACGCTCGCTGGATCGCCTGCATCGCGGCCGGGCTGGTGCTCGGCGTGCTCTTCGCGCGCCGGCAGCAGCGGCACCCCGACCCGATGATCGCGCCTGCCCTGCTCCGCAATCGCCGTTTCCGTGCCGCGCTCGCGGGCAACGTCGTGTGCGCGTTCGCCCTGATCGGCAACGCCGTCTTCATGACCGGCTACCTGCAGCTGGTCCTCGGGTACGACGCCCTCGAGGCTGCGTGGTGGAGCCTCGTGCCGACCGTCGCCGTCGGGTTCTCGGCGCCGTT
>JAEKKP010000023.1 GCA_019510315.1 Propionibacteriales bacterium | reverse complement strand
GTGCGGTCCGACGACGCGTCCGCCGGCAGCGCGTGGACGCCGGCCGTCGGTCGACACGGCGAGGTCACGATCGCCGTACTCGGCGACCAGCGCCAGAGCCGCGACCCCCGGCGCACGGCTGCGCTCCGCGACCGGATCCTCGAGGGACTGCACTTCGGTGAGCTCGAGAGCGATGCCGGTCCGCGGGCGGCTGGGGTGGTGCTGATCGGCGGCGGTCCTGGAGACCCCGCCCTGATCACGGTCGCCGGGCGCAAGGCGCTCATGGAGGCCGACGTCGTCGTCGCCGATCGGCTCGCTCCCCGTGAGCTGCTCGGGAGCTGCTCGGTGACCTGAGCTCTGACGTCGAGCTGATCGACGTCGCGAAGCTGCCCCGAGGACGCTCGGCCCAGCAGGAGGAGATCAACCGCCTCATCGTCGACCGCGCGCTCGCCGGCAAGCGGGTGGCGCGCTTCAAGGGCGGCGACAGCTTCGTCTTCGGGCGCGGCTACGAGGAGGTGATCGCGTGTCGCGACGCCGGCGTACCGGTCACCGTGATCCCGGGGCTCAGCAGCCCGCTCGCCGTCCCGGCGATCGCCGGCATACCGGTCACCCACCGGGGAGTCACCCACGAGTTCACCGTCGTCTCCGGCCACCTGCCCCCGGACCACGCCGAGTCGCTGGTCGACTGGGACGGCGTCGCTCGGATGCGGGGCACCCTGGTGCTGATGATGGCCGTGGAGAACGCCCCGGCGATCGCCAAGGCGCTCCTCGTGCGCGGGCGAGACGAGGGCACGCCCGTCGCCGTGGTCTGCGACGGCACGATGCCGACCGAGCGGACCGTGCTCACGACCCTCGGGTCGCTCACGGAGGACCTGACGCGCCACGCCGTCATGGCCCCGGCGGTGATCGTCGTCGGCGAGGTCGTGCGGGTCGCGCACCCCGACGCGTTCCCAGCCGGTGGTTGAGCTTGTCGAGTCCACACCTCGTGGAGGTCGACTCCGCCGACGACCCTCGCCTCGCCGACTACCGCGACCTGCGTGACGTCCAGCTCCGCCTGCACCTGATGACCTGCTGTCACGCTCGGAAGCGCCGGTGTACGTCGTGTCCGAGGCGCTCGCCGAGGAGGTCACCGGCTTCCACGTGCACCGGGGTGCGTTGGCGTCGTTGCACCGCCGACCATTGCCGCCGGTCGAGGACGTGCTCGCCGATGCGCGCTCGGTGCTCGTGCTCGAGGAGGTTGTGGACCACACCAACGTGGGCGCGATCTTCCGGTCCGGTGCTGCACTCGGGTTCGACGCCGTGCTGGTCGCACCTCGGTGCGCCGACCCGCTGTACCGGCGTGCGATCAAGGTGAGCATGGGGGCCGTCTTCACCACGCCGTGGACCCGCCTTCCCGACTGGTACGACGCGCTCCCGGCGCTGTCGTCGGCCGGGTTCACGACCGTTGCGCTCACCCTTGCCGACGACGCAGTGCCGATCGAGGACGCGGTCGCCGGCGTCGATCGGCTCGCACTCGTGCTCGGCTCGCAGGGCCACGGGCTCTCCGAGCGCTGGGAGCAGTCGGCCGACCGCCGGGCCACGATCCCGATGTCCGCCGGCATCGACTCCCTCAACGTCGCCGCGGCCACGGCAGTCGCCTGCTACGTGGCAGCGCGACGCTGAGAAGGTGTTGGACGCACGGACTCGCCCCGAGGATGGTCGAGCAGCGAGCGCCAGCGAGCGGACAGTCGAGACCTGGTGACCTGTGGCGCGGAGCCGACCCGGATCATCGTCGAGGCGATCTGGTTGAGTCCCTGCGCACCGCACCCGGTCTCGACTGATCGCTCGCAAGCTCGCTGCTCGACCACCCTGTGGCTGGCTTCCTGCACGGAGGTACCCGGTCTCGACTGATCGGCCACCGGTGGTTGAGCCTGTCGAAACCTCAGTCGCCGGCCGGCCAGCCGTCCGGGTAGATCTCGGCCTCGGCCTCCATCTGCTTGCGCAGCTTCTTGCGCAGCCGCGTCGAGAGGCGGTCACCGAAGACGGTGCCGTTGGTGTGGTCGGTCTCGTGCTGCAGACAGCGGGCCAGCATGCCGGTGCCGGCGTACTCGACAGGTGAGCCGTCGAGACCCAGGCCGGTCACGCGGGCGTAGTCCGGGCGAGCGCAGGGGACGAAGGCGCCCGGGTAGGACAGGCACCCCTCCTCGCTGTCGTCGAGGCGACGGTCCTTGCCCTCCGGCAGGTCGAGCACCGGGTTGCAGACGAGGCCCTGGTGCTCGACACCGTCCTCGTCCGCGCAGTCGAAGACGAAGATCGCCAGGTCGACCCCGATCTGGCAGGCCGCGAGGCCGACGCCCTCGGCGGCGTACATGGTCGCCACCATGTCGGCTGCCAGCGAGCGAAGGGTGTCGTCGAACTCCGTGACCGGGCGCGCCGGTCGGTGCATCACCGGGTCGCCCCAACGGGTCATCGGGTGGACGGTGCCTCCGTCCGGGAGGGCAGCGGCGTCGGACATGGCCCGCATCATGCCGGACTCGCCGCCGTCGCTGCGTGACCGGCGCCACGTCGGCGGCTGTAGCGGTAGGTGTAACTCGGAGTTACAGTTCAGGCATGGCCTTTCATCCTGTGAAGAGCGTGCTGTCCGCCGGAGGCAGGCACGGGCTCAGTGACAACGAGAAGCGCGACCCCATCGGGCTCGCCGTCGCGGCGCTGAACCGGTTCGCCCAGAGCGACGTGATCGACCGGCTCGGGCTGCGCAAGACGAGTGAGCAGACCGTCTACCGGGTGACCAGCGCCGGCTTCCGGACCGCCGGCGCCGCGGGTCGGGCCTTCGCTCGCGCCGGGAAGGCCACCGCCGGCAAGCGCGTGCCGAGCGCGAAGGGCAAGGGGCTCTTCGACCTGACCCCGACCGAGGACGAGCAGATGCTCGTCGACGTCGTGACCGAGTTCGCCGCCGAGGTGGTCCGCCCGGCGGCATCCGAGGCCAACGAGACCTGCCAGGCGCCCGACGACCTGCTCAAGGCCACCCTCGAGATCGGCCTGCCGATCCTCGGGGTCGCCGAGGACCTCGGCGGCATCGCGACCGAGCGTTCCGCCGTCGGCGGTGTGCTCGTCCACGAGGCCCTCGCGCACGGCGACCTCGGTCTCGCGGTCGCAGCGCTGGCGCCCGGCGCCGTCGCGACCGCCCTGTCTCTCTACGGCACGGACGAGCAGCAGTCGACGTACCTCCCCGCGTTCACCGGCGACGAGGTGCCAGCCGCGGCGCTCGTGCTCGGTGAGCCGACCCCGTTGTTCGACCCGCTCGCTCCCTCGACGCGCGCGACGCGCAAGGGCGACGGCTTCGTGCTCGAGGGTCTGAAGTCGGCGGTCGTGCGCGGAGCCGACGACGAGCTGTTCCTCGTCGGTGCGGACCTCGACGGCGCACCCCAGCTGTTCCTGGTCGAGTCGAAGACCCCCGGGATCACCATCGAGGCGGACCCGTCGATGGGTGTGCGTGCCGCGGGTCTCTCGCGCCTCGTGCTGCACGAGGTCGAGGTCGAGTCGGTCGCGCTGTTCGGCGATGCGGCGGTGTACCGCGAGGTCGTCCAGAACGCCCGCCTCGCGTGGTGCGCACTGGCCCTCGGTACGGCGCAGGCGGTGCTCGACTACGTGACGCCCTACGTCAAGGAGCGGCAGGCCTTCGGCGAGCCGATCGCCCACCGCCAGTCGGTGGCGTTCATGGTCGCCAACATCGCCATCGAGCTGCAGGGCATGCGGCTGGTCACCTACAAGGCCGCGGGCCGCGTCGCGCAGGGCAAGGACGCGTCGCGCGAGATCGCGCTCGCGCGACGGCTGTGCGCCGAGAAGGGCATGCAGATCGGCCTGGACGGCGTGCAGCTCCTCGGTGGGCACGGCTACGTCAAGGAGCACCCGGTCGAGCGGTGGTACCGCGACCTCAGAGCCATCGGCCTCATGGAAGGCGCAGTGTTGGTGTGACGCGCGAAGAGCGAAGCGACCTGACCACAGCGAACTCAGCCATCGAGCTGAAGCACAGGAAGTCGTAACCACGTCATGATCAATCTCGAGACCCCCAAGAAGATCCGACCGCTCGTCGACCAGGCACACCAGGTCGCGATGAACATGCTGCGGCCGATCTCGCGCAAGTACGACCTCGCCGAGCACGAGTACCCCAAGGAGCTCGACATGCTCGCCGCGATGATCGACGGGCTCGCCGAGTCCGGCGCATCGGGCGGCGCGGGTGCGACCGGCGTACGCCGCGACGAGTCGGCCGACGACGACGCGGGGAACAAGAACGGCGCCAATCTGGCCTCCGTGCTCTCCATCATGGAGATGTGCTGGGGCGACGTCGGCCTGCTGCTGTCGATGCCCCGCCAGGGCCTCGGCAACTCCGCGATCGCCTCGGTCGCCAACGACGAGCAGCTCAAGCGGTTCGAGGGCACCTGGGCCGCGATGGCCATCACCGAGCCGGGCATCGGCTCCGACTCCGCGAACCTGTCGACCACCGCACGCCAGGACGGCGACGAGTACGTCCTCAACGGCGAGAAGATCTTCGTCACCTCCGGCGACCGCGCCGACAGCGTCGTCGTCTGGGCCTCCCTCGACAAGTCGATGGGACGCGCGGCGATCAAGTCGTTCGTCGTCCAGAAGGGCACCCCGGGGATGGTGGTCGAGCGGCTCGAGCACAAGCTCGGCATCCGTGCCTCCGACACGGCCGTGATCACCTTCACCGACTGCCGCGTGCCCGCCGCCAACCTGCTCGGCTCCCCGGAGATCGACACCAAGCAGGGCTTCGCCGGTGCGATGGCGACCTTCGACAACACCCGGCCCCTCGTCGCCGCGATGGCGGTGGGCTGTGCGCGGGCGTCCCTGGACCTGACCCGCGACATCCTGGCGAAGGCCGGCATCACGGTCGACTACGACCGGCCGGCCCTCTCGCAGCCTGCGGCAGCGGCGACGTTCCTCCAGCTCGAGGCGGACTGGGAGGCGGCGTACCTGCTGACCCTCCAGTCGGCGTGGATGGCGGACAACCGCCAGCCGAACTCCATGGAGGCCTCGATGGCGAAGGCCAAGGCCGGCCGGATGGGCACCGACGTCACCCTGCGCTGCGTGGAGCTGTGCGGCACGCTGGGCTACTCCGAGGCCGAGCTGCTCGAGAAGTGGGGACGCGACTCCAAGATCCTGGACATCTTCGAGGGCACGCAGCAGATCCAGCAGCTGATCGTCGCGCGCCGCATCCTGGGGCTGAGCTCCGCCGAGCTGAAGTAGCCCGGCGTCACTCCAGGCGCGCGGGGCCGGAGGCGTGCCCGTCCAGGTACGCCGGCGGTTCCCACCCCTGCGCCGCGAAGGCGCTCGACACCGCGGACCTGACCGAGTCGGGGTCGGCCGTCAGGGCGATCGCCGAGCCGCCGAAGCCCCCACCGGTCATCCGCGCGCCGAGCGCTCCGGCGGCCAGGGCCGCGTCCACGACCGCGTCGAGCTCGCGACACGACACCTCGAAGTCGTCGCGCAACGAGACGTGTGAGGCCGTCATCGCCGTCCCGACGGCCGTCCAGTCAGCCGAGCGGACCGCTGCCACGAGCTCGTCCACCCGTGCCTGCTCGCTGACCACGTGGCGCACCCGTGCTGCCAGGGTGCCGTCGAGGCGGTCCGGCGCGTCGGGTCCGGCGAGCGCCAGGTGCTCGACGCCCAGCAGCTCCGCAGCACGCGCGCACTCTGACCTGCGGTCGCCGTAGCCGCCGTCGACGTGCGAGTGCCGGACCCGGGTGTCGATGACCAGCAGGTGCAGCGCCGCCGCCTCGGGCGCGAACGGCACCGGCTCGCGCGAGCCGGTGGCGAAGTCGAGCAGCAGTGCCGTCTCCTCCGTGCAGAGCATGGCGGCCGACTGGTCGAGCCCGCCGGTGGGTGCGCCGACGTGCTCGGTCTCCGCCCGCAAGCAGGCAGCGAGGAGCGCCTCACGGTCCAGGCCCAGACCCAGCAGCTCGTCGAGGGCGACGGCCACGCTGCACTCGAGTGCCGCCGAGCTCGAGAGGCCGCTGCCGACCGGCACCGCCGACGAGAGCGCGACGTCGAGGCCGCTCTCGATGCCGAGCGCGTCCCGCACGCCCGCGACGTACGCCGTGGCGTCGCCGTCCGGGCTGGTCACGACCAGCCGGCCGTCGTCGCGTAGCGCGACTCGCGCCGTCGTGCGCTGGGGGAGCGCTATCGGCAGGCACCGCCCGCCGTTGTAGTCGAGGTGCTCCCCGATCAGGTTGACCCGTCCTGGCGCGCTCGCCACCACCTCGTCCACGGGGTGAATCATGCCTGCTCATGTCGCTGTAGATTCAGTCGGTGCGATTCCTCAGTGACCGGCCCTCCCACGACCTGACCTACGACGACGTCTTCATGGTGCCCCGCCGTTCGGCGGTCGCCTCCCGGTACGACGTCGACCTGGCGGGCCACGACGGGACCGGCACCACGATCCCGCTGGTCGTGGCCAACATGACGGCTGTGTCCGGCCGCCGGATGGCCGAGACGATGGCCCGGCGAGGTGGCCTCGCCGTGCTGCCGCAGGACATCCCGCTCGACATCGTCGCGGAGGTGGTCGCGTGGGTGAAGGGCCGGCACCCGGTCTTCGAGACGCCGATCACGCTGAGCCCGCACGAGACGGTGAGCGACGCCCTGGGCCTGCTGCCCAAGCGCGCCCACCTGGCCGCGGTCGTCGTCGACGACGGCAAGCCCGTCGGCATCATCACCGAGGCAGACTGCCTCGGCGTCGACCGGTTCACCCAGGTCGGCCAGGTGATGACGACGGAGATGGTCACGCTCACCGACGACGTCGACGCCCGGGCGGCGTTCGACGTCCTGTCGGCCTCCCGGCACCGGCTCGCGCCGGTCGTCGACGCGGCCGGCGACCTGGTCGGCCTGCTGACGCGGACGGGTGCCCTGCGATCGACGATCTACGCCCCGGCGCTCGACGCCGACGGCTGCCTCCGCATCGCTGCGGCGATCGGCGTCAACGGAGACGTCGCCGCCAAGGCCAACCAACTCGTGAAGTCCGGCGTCGACACCCTCGTCGTGGACACGGCGCACGGACACCAGGAGCGAATGATCGAGGCGCTGCGAGCAGTGCGCAGCGTCGACGCCGACATCCCGGTGGTCGCCGGCAACGTCGTCACCGCCGAGGGCGTGCACGACCTGGTGGAGGCCGGTGCCGACATCGTCAAGGTCGGCGTGGGCCCGGGCGCGATGTGCACGACCCGGATGATGACCGGCGTCGGCCGCCCCCAGTTCAGCGCCGTGCTCGAGTGCGCCGAGGCCGCGGCCGAGCACGGCAAGCACGTCTGGGCCGACGGGGGAGTGCGGCATCCTCGCGACGTCGCCCTCGCCCTCGCTGCCGGCGCCTCGCAGGTCATGATCGGCTCCTGGTTCGCGGGCACCTACGAGTCGCCCGGTGACCTCCAGCGCAGCGCCGACGGCCGCGCCTACAAGGAGAGCTTCGGGATGGCGTCGGCCCGTGCGGTCGCCAACCGGACGGCGACCGACGACCAGTTCGAGCGCGCGCGCAAGGGCCTCTACGAGGAGGGCATCTCGTCGTCGCGGATGTTCCTCGACGCAGCCCGGCCCGGCGTCGAGGACCTCGTCGACGAGATCTGCTCCGGGGTCCGATCGGCCTGCACGTACGCCGGCGCGCACGACCTCGCGGAGTTCGCGGAGCGTGCCGTCGTCGGTGTGCAGTCCGCCGCCGGCTACGCCGAGGGCCGGCCGCTCCCAGCGGGTTGGTGAGCATCGCGCTCGATCCGCGCGAGCGCCTTCGTCGCCGGCCCCTCGATCACCTCACCCTCCGCGTCGAAGCGCGACCCGTGGAGCGGGCAGTCCCAGGTCTGCTCCTGGTCGTTCCAGCGGAGCACGCCCCCCATGTGGGTGCACAACGCCGAGACCGCGCACGGCGAGCCGGCGACGTGGCTGAGGCCGGTCGGACGTAGGCCTGCACGGCCGACCGTGCCCTCGCCCTCGGGGAGGTCGTCCGGCAGCGCGTGCAGCTCGGCGTCGGCCAGTCCTTTGGCCTGGACCGCTCCGGCGAAGAGTCCCTGCCGAGCGAGGCTGGCCACGGAGCGAGCAGAGAACGGGCGGTCCTGCATCCGCTCGGACCAGCTGGCGGGGTGCCTGAGGATCGCGGCCGACATCGCTCGCGCGGCCGCCACCGCATTGGTCATGCCCCACTTGTCGTAGCCGCTGCCGACGAGCACCCGGTTGTCGGTGCCCGGCACCGGTCCGAACATCGGCAGCTCGTCGGGCGTGTGGTAGTCCTGCGCCGACCAGGCATGGGTCTCGACAGCACCCGGGAAGTGCTCCGCGGCCCACCGACGGAGGTCGGCGAGGTGCTCGGCCTCGGACCGCGCCCGGCCGACCTCGTGGCCGGAGCCACCGACCAGGAGCAGCTCCGCCCCGGGCCTCGGCGCGCTCGTGCGCACGGAGCGCGTCGGCCTGCCGGCGGAGATGAACATCCCGGGCACCGACGGTGCGCCCTCGAGCGAGATCAGGTACGACCGTTGCGCCGTGGTCTTCGCCGCCCACAGCCAGCCGCTCAGCGTCGGCGCACCGGTCGCGATGACGAGCCGGTCGGCGAGCAGAGTGCTGCCGCCGGCGAGGTGGACGGCGATGCGATCGCCGTGGTCGACCGTGCGGACGCGGTGGCCCTCGTGGATGGTTCCTCCGTGCGCCTGCAGCTGTGAGGCCAGCGCGTGGATCACGTCCATCGGGTCGAGCTGCAGCTGGTCATCGAGGACCGCGGCCCCGTGCACCTCGAACGGTACGTCGAGCGCGTCGCTCCAGCGCACGGGGAGATCGACCGCCTTGAGCGCGTCGTACTCCTCCTGGACGGAGGCCACCTCGCTGCGGCTCGCCGCGTAGGTTCCGGACGGCCTTCGCGCGAACGGCACGTCGTGCTCCTCGCAGAACTCACGCAGCCACGCCTGGCCCTCACGGTTGGCCTCGACGTAGGCCCGCGCGACTCGCATCGGGTGCCGCTCGCAGATCCGGGAGAGCTTCGTGCCCTGGACGAGCGAGACCTTCGCCGTGCTCGCCCCGGTGGTGCCCGAGCCGAGGCTGCGCGCCTCGAGCAGCGCCACCTCCATGCCGGACCGAGCGAGCAGGAGCGCCGTCGTGAGACCTGTCAGACCGCCGCCGACCACGACGGTCTCCACCGATCCCGAGGGCGGCAGTGGATCGGGGAAGGCCGGGCGCGGTGCGTCCTCCCACAGCGAGATCGTCGAGGCCGTGCTCATCGGACCGGTTCCGGATCTGGGGCCACCAGGGTGCTCCTCCGAGAGGGGGCAGGAGCCTTCGGGTACCCGTCGGCTCTCGGCACCATGCGCCGGCGTCACCGTCAGGAGCCCTCTTGGTCCCTCCGGTCCTCGTGGCCCCACATGCGTTCGACGAACGGCACGACACCCCACAGCAGCAGGAGGAACAGGAGCACCGCCGACGCCGCGATCACGGCGGCGACCCGGCCGATCACCACGTCGAAGACGAGGAGGACGACGCCCGCGCTGTCGAGCGCGAGCATCACCAGGGCGACGCGCGCGACGACGTTCGCCGCCGCGACCAGCCAGCGGCGCTTGCGGCGTCGGAACAGGATCCGGTGGTACGCGACCGGAGCGACGTTGAGCCCGGTGGCCACGACCGACCCGAGCAGGACGACCAGGTAGAGGTTCTTCTGCTGGTCGTCGAGCTTCGCGAAGACGTTCGTGAAGGGGAGCGTCAGCAAGAAGCCGGTGAGGATCTGCGTGCCCGTCTGGGCGACCCGCAGCTCCTGGAGCAGCTCCGTCCAGTTCCGGTCCAGGACCCGGTCGATCTCCGCGGAAAGGAGGCGATCGTCGTCCGCCGGCTCGTCCCCTCGGTCCACCTGACCTCCTCGCGGTGCACGGTGCCCGGGCGGCCCGTGCGGCGTACCCGACCGCGTACCCGAGCATGCGTTCGGACCGATCCGGCGCGCAGTGCTTGCCTACCCACCGGGTCCAAGGGTAGAACAGAGGTTGTGGGTCACTGGTCACACAGAAGGCCGCTCTGACCCCCCGTTCGAGTAGGAGCATCACGATGCTCTCGATGAACACTTCCACCCTTCCCGCCGCCCGTGACGAGGTCGACGACCGCACCCGTTCCACACGCACACGGGAGCTCTTCGCCGAACGCTCATCGGCCACGGACCCGGAGGTCCGCCGCCAGCTCCTCGACGAGCTGGTCACGCTGAACCTGCCGGTGGCGGACTCGCTGGCCCAGCGCTACTCGGCGCGGGGTCTGCCGATCGAGGACCTGGTCCAGGAGGCGCGTCTTGCCCTGGTCCGGGTCGTGGAGTCCTTCCGGCCCGAGTACGGACACGACTTCCTGTCGTACGCCGTGCCCAGCATCCTCGGGGCGTTGCGCAAGCAGTTCCGCGACAGCGGCTGGACGGTCCGGCCGCCGCGCCGGATCCAGGAGGCGCAGCAGGCGATCAACCAGAGCCGGTCGGATCTCCTCCAGCAGCTCGGGCGCGAGCCACGCGTCAGCGAGCTGGCGGAGTCTCTCAGCCTCGACGAAGAGACGGTGATCGAGGCGCTCTCCGCTGACGGCTGCTACACCCCTGCGTCACTCGACCGCCCGGTCGGCGGCGAGTCGGATGCCGATGCGCGGACCCTGGGTTCGGTGCTAGGCGCCGACGATCCCGACTTCGCCAGCTGCGAGGCGCGGGTGCTGTTGCGGCCGTTGCTGGCCAGGCTCGAGGACCGCGACCGCACGGTTCTGCGCCTGCGCTTCGTCGAGGGCCTGACGCAGCGCGAGGTCGGAGAGGAGATCGGCGTCACGCAGATGCAGGTCTCACGGATCCTCTCGCGCATCTTCACGACGCTGCGCGACGAGGTCGGCGACGTGCCCGACATCGCCCGTGCCAGCTGAACCACCGCGGCCGGCGCCCCGTCCCCGGGGCGTCGGCCGGTGGCTACAGGGCGACGAGCAGGTCGCGGGTGTCGATGAAGATCAACGCATGCGACCACGCCGACACGAGAGCGTGCTCGACGCGCTCCGAGGGCCAGTCCGCGAGCTCGGGCTCGTCGGCGAGCTCCCCCAGCGGCAGCGGCCCGGACCGGTGGAGCACCCGCAGGACGCGGGCGACATCCTCGGCCTCGCTTCCCGAGTGGAGCTTGCGCTGAGCCATGGCCATGTTTGCGCGATACCCACAGGGGTCGAAAGCATCCCCGATCGTCCTAGGATGTTCCTGAGGTGTTGAGGATCGGGGCAGTCCTGCAGCAGCGCGGGTGTTCTGCGTCGATCGACCCGGAATGAGGAGACTCGTCGTGGGCACTGAGAGGGACCGCTACGCGGAGGAGTTCGCGGAGTTGGCGTTGGCATTGCACGACGTGACGGTCGAGGAGACTGTCGAGAAGGTCCTGGAGTTCACTCTCAAGGCGATCGGCTGCGACTTCGCCGGCGTGATCTTCGTGCACGGCAAGCACCACATCGAGACGGCGGCGGCCACCGACCCGATCGTCGCGAAGCTCGACGCCATGCAGATGGAGCTCGGTGAGGGTCCGGACGTCTCCGTGATCGCCGACCGGCTCAGCGTGATCGTCAGCGACACCCATGCCGAGAGCCGCTGGCCGACGTGGGCCGCGCGCGTGTACGACGCCGGTATCCGCAGCCTGCTCAGCGTCCGGATGTACACCGACGAGGAGACGATCGGCACCCTCAACGCGTACTCCCGCAAGCCCGACGCGTTCGACGTCGACGACCAGGCCGTCGCGCACGTGCTCGCCCGGCATGCCGCCGTCGCACTCGGCAACGCCCGCAAGGTCGAGAACCTGTGGTTGGCCGTCGACGCCCGGAAGCGGATCGGACAGGCGCAAGGCATCCTGATGGAGCGCTTCGATCTCACTGCTGACCAGGCGTTCGCGGTGCTCCTGCGCTACTCCCAGGACAACAACGTGAAGCTCCGAGTGGTCGCTGACCGCCTGGTGGAGACCCGGGAGCTGCCGATGTCCGCGGTGCGGAGCACCCCTGAGGCCGATGCCGCCGGCGATCTCAGCTGATCGCTAGGCTGGCCGTCATGAAGACCCGCCTGAACTGCCCCTGCGGCGAATACATCACGGCGCCCGACGAGGACGAGTTGGTGCGGCTCGTCCAGGCTCACCTCGCGGCGGAGCACCCGGGCCGGATGTACGAACGCGACGAGATCCTCTTCATGGCGAGCTGACTCCGTCTTCTTTCGCGGCGTCGACGGCCTCGTGCTCCGGCGTGACGCCGGTCGCACCGGGCCTGTGACCTCCCTCTCGCGCTGAGCGAGACGCGTGCCGATGCCGGTGACGCCGGTCACGACCCGATTTGAGCACGCCCCGTGCTTCGTGGCGCACTGGGACGCGTGCTTGCAAGTGCAAGCACCGGTTCGGATGGTCCGCCCTGTGTCCCTCCGTACGCCGAACCTGGCTCCCGGAAAGGGCACCTCCCATGCTCGCCGTCCTGCGACGACCCACGCTCGCCCGCGTCACCGCGACCGGACTGCTCGCGATCTCCGCTGTCGGTCTTCCCGGCTCGTCCGCACCGGCCGCCGCGGACCCGCTACCGGCGTACACCGTCGTCCCCGGCACCGTGCTGCACCCGTTGCCGCCCACGATCGTGCTGCCGGTCCACGGCTACCGGCTGACCGGTCGCTTCGGCGACCGCAGCAGCCTCTGGACCTCGGTGCACACCGGCCTCGACTTCGCCGCCGGCTCAGGCACGCCGATCCACAGCGTGGCGGCCGGCCGGGTCGTGTCCACCGGGTACGACGGCCGCTACGGCAACAAGACCGTCCTGCGTCTCGCCGACGGGACCGAGCTGTGGTTCTGCCACCAGAGCCGGATCGACGTGGAGGTGGGCGAGCAGGTGCGTCCGGGTGAGGTGATCGGCGCGATCGGCTCCACCGGCAACGTGACCGGCCCGCATCTGCACCTCGAGGTCAGGCCCGGTGGCGGCGACCCGGTCGACCCGTTCGCATGGTTGCGGCAACGTGGCGCACGTCCCTGATGCTCAGGTCGGCTCGGGATCGCTCTGGAGGTGCTGTGCCGCCAGCCGCTCTACCTTGGCGCGGATCTCCGGGACGTCCGCGAGCAGCGTGCGGAACGCGTGTCCCTCGATCACCAAGGCATGCACCGGCGACGTCGCGACGACCGTCGCCGTCCGGGGCTGACCAGTGACCAGCGCGATCTCGCCGATGCACTCGCCGGCGCCCACGCTGTTCAGCACCTGACCGTCACGTCGGACCTCGGCCGTGCCCTCGACCAGGATCACCAGCTCCTGGCCCGGTGCGTCCTCGGTGGTCAGCTGCCGCCCCTCGCGCAGGTCGATCTCATCGGCGATGCCCGCGACCCGCGCGAGCTCGTCGGCCGAGCACGAGGCGAAGAGCGGAATCGTCCGGATCAACTCCGCCTTGGCGTCCCGGTGCAGTCTCATGCGACGACGGTAGCGGCGCGGAACCGCCTGTGTCTCTGGTCAGAACCGGCTCCACGGTGCGCGCAAAACGGCGCCAATCGGCACTCTTCATGACACGACGACCCTCAACGCCGCCCTCGGAACGCACGAGGGACCAGGCACGAAGACCTGGTCCCTGTGTGGTGTCCGAGGGGGGACTTGAACCCCCACGCCCGATAAAGGGCACTAGCACCTCAAGCTAGCGCGTCTGCCTATTCCGCCACCCGGACGAGCGCCGCAACCCTAGCAAAGCAGAGCGGTCGGGACCCAATCGGTCCGGGCCGTCCCGGGCGGCGGAAATTCCGGTGTCAGGATGGCCCCATGACGACGAGTGCCGGCTACGACCCCGCCGCAGAGGTCGTCGAGATCTGCAGCGAGCTGATCGCGATGGACACCTCCAACTACGGCGACGAGCCCGGACCCGGGGAGCGCAAGGCCGCCGAGCACGTCGCCCAGCTGCTCGACGACGTGGGGATCACGGCCGAGGTGGTCGAGTCCGAGCCCGGCCGGACATCGCTGGTCGCACGCTGGGGCGGCGATGTGGGCGAGCCCGTCCTCCTGCACGGCCACCTGGACGTCGTACCGGCGGCCGCCGAGGACTGGTCGGTGCACCCGTTCTCCGGCGAGGTGCGCGACGGCGTGGTCTGGGGCCGCGGCGCGGTCGACATGAAGGACTTCGACGCGATGCTGCTCTCGACGGTGCGTGCGCGCGCTCGAGCCGGCGTCGTGCCCTCGCGGCCCCTGGTGCTGTGCTTCACCGCCGACGAGGAGGCCGGGGGCGCCAAGGGCGCCCACTACCTGACCCGACACCACCGCGAGCTGCTCGAGGACTGCACGGTGGCGATCGGCGAGGTCGGAGGCTTCAGCACGACGGCGCGAGGACGACGCGTCTACCTCGTGGAGGCGGCCGAGCGAGGCATGGCCTGGGTCCGGCTGACGGCGCGCGGGACCGCGGGCCACGGTTCCATGCGACACCCCGACAACGCGGTGACGCGGCTCGCGGCCGCCGTGGCGCGGATCGGGCAGCACGAGTGGCCGGTCCGCCTGACGCCCACCATGGAGGTGCTGCTGGCCGCGGTCGCCGATCTGGCCGGCACCGAGGCGACCCCGGCGAACGCCGAGAGCCTGATCGATGAGTTCGGCAGCGCGGCCCGGATGATCGGGGCCGGCCTCCGCAGCTCCGCGAACCCGACGATGCTCGACGCCGGCTACAAGGTCAACGTCGTCCCCGGGACCGCGACGGCCAGGGTCGACGGCCGGTTCCTGCCCGGCTACGAGGACGAGTTCTGGGCCACGCTCGCGACGCTCGTCGGTCCCGACGTCGAGGTCACCCGCGACGTGCACCTGGGCGGCTTCGAGACGTCGTACGACGGTCCGGTGGCCGAGGCGATGACGAGCGCCATCCTCGCCGAGGACCCGGACGCCATCGTCGCGCCGTACCTGATGAGCGCCGGCACCGACGGCAAGCACTGGGAGAGCATCGGGATGCGCTGCTTCGGGTTCACGCCGTTGCGCCTACCCGAGGACCTGGACTTCACCTCGCTGTTCCACGGCGTCGACGAGCGGGTGCCCGTGGAGTCGCTGCAGTTCGGCGCGAGGGTGTTCGACCGGTTCCTCGGGATGCTCTGACCTCTAGGCCAGGTACCAGTCCAGCCGCGGCTGCCGGATGATCTTGCGGCGCAGGACCACCCGCCGGGTGCCGTCGGCGGCGATCCGCACCCGGTCCAGCTCCCAGCCGCCGTGCTCGGCGCGGTCGACCAGCAGGCGGGTGACGGAGTTGCGGGACTGCTCGCGCGGGATGACCAGCTTGTCGAACTCGTACTCGACACCCGGCCGCAGGGCGCGTCCGTGCTCACGTCGCTGCAACGTCTCGCTCACGAAACCTCCGTTCCCACCGGCTCAGGTCCCGACACGTCGTCGAGGGCGATCACGATCTCGGGAGGGAGCTCGCACTCCTCGACCGTGAGCGCTGCCTTCAGCTGCTCCGCCGTGCGCGCTCCGACGATCGGCGCGGTCACGCCCGGGCGGTCGCGGACCCACGCCAACGCCACCTCGAGGGGGCTCCAGGCCAGGCCCTCACCCGCGCGCACGACCGCCTCCACGATCCGATGGGCACGCTCGGTCAGGTGCCGGCCGACGAACGTCGAGAAGTGCGCCGAGGCGGCGCGGGAGTCGGCGGGTGTGCCGGTCCTGTACTTGCCGGTGAGCACGCCCCGGCCGAGCGGCGACCACGGCAGGATCCCGAGGCCGAGCGCCTGGGCGGCGGGGATGGTCTCCGCCTCGACGCCGCGGGCGAGCAGGGAGTACTCCACCTGGTTCGAGGCGATCGTCGCCCGACCGGGGACGGCCCGCTGCCACGTCGCCGCCTGTGCGGACTGCCAGCCGCCGTAGTTCGAGATCCCCACGTACGACGCGCGCCCGCTGGCCACCGCCTGGTCGAGAGCACCGAGCGTCTCCTCCAGGGGCACGTCGTCCATCCAGGTGTGCACCTGCCAGAGGTCGACGTGGTCGACCTGGAGCCGCTTGAGCGAGGCGTCCAGCGAGCGCAGCAGGAACCCTCGCGACACGTTGGTCTCGCGCTCACCGCGCAGCCGGCCGATGCCGGCCTTGGTGGCGAGCACGATCTCGTCGCGGGGCACGACGTCGCGCAGGAGAGCGCCGATCACCCGCTCGGAGTCACCGTTGGCGTAGCCCGCAGCGGTGTCGAGCAACGTGCCGCCGGCCTCGACGAACGCCACGAGCTGGTCGCGGGCCTCGTGCTCGTCGGTGTCACGCCCCCAGGTCATCGTGCCGAGGCCGAGGCGCGAGACCTTGAGCCCGGTCGACCCGACGTGACGCTGCTGCATGGCGGAAAGGTTAGCCAGCCGCGCACGGCGGTATCGCCCGGCTCGCCGGACCGGTGTCGGCCGGGTGGTCAGCGGATTGACAGGTGCCGGGCCGTAGGGTGACGCCCCGTGGACTACCTCCAAGCGGTCATCCTCGGCATCGTCGAGGGGCTCACCGAGTTCCTGCCGGTCTCCAGCACGGGCCACCTGACGATCACCGAGAAGATCCTGGGCCTGAAGATCGACGACCCAGCGATCACGGCGTACACCGCGGTCATCCAGATGGGCGCCATTCTCGCCGTGCTGCTGTACTTCCGCTCCGACATCGCCCGGATCGCGGTTGCCTGGCTGCGCGGGCTGGTCAAGCCGGAGTACCGCGGCTCGTTCGACCACCGCTTCGGGTGGTACATCATCGTCGGATCCGTGCCGATCGGGATCGTCGGCTTCGCGCTCAAGGACGTCGTCTCCGGGCCGCTGCGCTCCCTGTGGTGGGTGGGCAGCGCCCTGGTCGTCTGGAGCGTCGTCATGTGGTTCGCGGAGCGCGAGCCTGCTCAGGAGCGAGGCGAGCGCGACCTCACGATGAAGGACGCCCTGGTCGTCGGGATCGTGCAGTGCGTCTCCCTGGTGCCGGGAGTCTCCCGGTCGGGCGCGACGATCTCGGCCGGCCTCTTCCGTGGCCTCGACCGGGTCACCGCGACGCGCCTCAGCTTCTTCCTCTCGATCCCGGCCCTGACCGCCGCCGGGCTCTACGAGCTCAAGGACGTGTCGGGGTCGCAGATCGGCGTGGGGGAGACGGTGGTGGGCACCGCGGTGAGCTTCGTGGTCGCGTACGCCGCCGTGGCGTGGCTGCTGCGGTTCGTCGCGCACCACTCGATCGCGTGGTTCGTGCCCTACCGGGTCGTCCTGGGCCTGGTCGTGCTCGGCCTCCTGGTCGGCGGCGCGATCACGGCGACCTAGAGCCAGCCGGCCCTACGGGCCACGATCCAGATCGCGAGCGAGCTGCCCAGCATCATCAGCAGCGACATCGGGTAGCCGAACACCCAGCCGAGCTCCGGCATGTGGTCGAAGTTCATGCCGTAGATGCCCGCGACCAGTGTCGGTGCCGCCACCAGGCCGACGGCCGCGGAGATCCGGCGCATGTCGTCGTTCTGCTGGATGGTGATCTGCGCCAGGTGTGCGTCGAACGCCGCGGTCAGCAACGTCTCGAGGTCCTCGATCGTCTCGGCGACGCGAGCGAGGTGGTCGGCCACGTCGCGGAAGTACGGCGCCGCCTCGGCGTCCACGCCGCGGACGGCGCCCGTGGCGAACCGGTTGACCGGGTCGCGCAGCGGCAGGATCGCGCGCCGCATCTCGGCGAGCTCGCGCTTGAGCACGTAGATCCGGGCCGAGTCGTTGGTGCGCTCGGGAGCGAACACCGAGGCCTCGACCTCGTCGACATCGATCACGAGCGCCTCGGCCACCTCCTCGTAGCGGTCCACGACGGTGTCGCAGACGGCGTACACGACGGCGGAGGGTCCGTGCGCCAGCACCATCTGCATGCCTTCGAGCGCGAGCCGGGCGTCGTGCAGGCCACCGCCCTTGCCGTGCCGGACGGTCACCACGAACTTGGCGCCGACGAACATGTTGATCTCGCCGGTCTCGACGGCATCGTGCTCGTCGACGTACCAGAGCGTCTTGAGCGACATGAACAGCGAGTCGGCGTAGCGCTCGAGCTTCGGACGCTGGTGCGCGGACAGTGCGTCCTCGACGGCCAGCGGGTGGAGGTCGTAGAGGTCGGCGACGGCGTCGAGCTCGTCCTCCGTGGGCTCGTGGAGACCGATCCACACGAAGTCGGCGGCACCGGTCGCTCGCGCCCGGACGCCGGCGAGGTCAGAGGGATCCGTGCCGCAGTCCACCCTGACGCCGTCGCGGTAGAGCGCGTTGTCGACGATCACCGGGCCAGCGTAGGCACGGCGGCGACCGTGCCTGCGTAGGCTCGCCCCCATGTCGACGGTGATCCTCGCGCGCCACGGCCGCACGGTCGCGAACGCCACCGGTGTCCTCGCCGGTCGCACGCCCGGCATCAGACTCGACGACGTCGGGGTGCGTCAGGCGGGCGAGGCGGCCCAGCGGCTCAGCGGGCTGCCGCTCGCGGGCGCGGTCACCAGTCCGTTGGAGCGCTGCAAGGAGACCGCGACGATCCTGCTGCGCGGCACGGGTGTGAGGGCCCGGGTGGAGCGCGGGCTGACCGAGTGCGACTACGGCGAGTGGACCGGTCGGCCGATGAAGGAGCTGGTGAAGGAGGACCTCTGGAAGGTCGTCCAGGCCCATCCCGCGGGTGTCCGGTTCCCGGGCGGCGAGGCGATGGCGGAGATGTCCGCCCGGGCAGTCCGTTCGGTCCGGGCCTGGGACGCCAGGGTGTCCGACGCCGCCGGGGACGATGCGGTGTGGCTGGCGGTGGCCCACGGCGACGTGATCAAGTCCGTGCTGGCCGACGCGCTCGGCGTACACCTCGACGCGTTCCAGCGGATCGTGGTCGACCCCGCCAGCCTGTCGGTGATCCGGTACACGCCGCAGCGGTCCTACGTGCTCGCGATGAACACGACGGAGGGGTCGCTGGCTCACCTGGCGAAGCAGGCAGAGCTGCCCGAGCAGAAGCTCGGTGGGGGCGCCGGACCGACTGTGCCCAGCCCGTAGGCTCGGGACATGCCACCCGTCGTGCATCGTTTCGACCCGCCCGAGCGGTTCGTCGCGGGCACCGTCGGTGAGCCCGGACAGCGCACGTTCTTCCTGCAGGCGCGCGCCGGGTTGCGGGTGACGAGCGTGGCGCTGGAGAAGCAGCAGGTGCAGATCCTCGGTGAACGGATCGACGAGCTGCTCGACGAGCTGATGGCCACCGATGACGTGACCAGCGTGATCCCGGCGATCACGCCGGTCGACCAGGTCGACAACGGACCACTGGAGCAGCCGATCGTCGAGGAGTTCCGGGCCGGCACGATCACGCTGTCGTGGGACGCCGACGACGAGCGGATCGTGGTCGAGGTGTTTCCTGTCGTCGAGATCGTGGTGCCGATCGAGGCCGACGAGGACGATCTTGTCGACCTGCCGATCGACGAGCCCGAGCCGGAGGAGCTCTTCGTCGTGCGCCTGCTGCCGGCCCAGGCGCGGGTGTTCGCGACGCGCGCGGCGTCGGTCGTCTCCGCGGGGCGACCCGCCTGCCAGTTCTGCGGCGGCCCGGTCGACCCCGCCGGCCACCTGTGCCCCCGAGCCAACGGGTTCCGGCGCGGCCTGGGGTGATCCGGTGACGAGCGCGGAGACGGGCGTGGGGGCAGGGGACCTCCTGGTGCGCGGCGAGATGACGGTGCTGGGCCGCATCCTGCCGGCGTCGAACTCGACCTTCTACTGCCGGCTCGGACCCGAGGACGGCGGCGTCCGTGCCGTGTACAAGCCGGTCTCCGGCGAGCGGCCGCTGTGGGACTTCGAGGACGGCACGCTCGCGAACCGTGAGTACGCCGCGTGGCTGGTCTCCGAGGCGCTCGCCTGGTCCGTCGTACCTCCGACCGTGCTGCGCGACGGCAGCGCCGGTCCCGGGATGGTGCAGCTCTGGTGCGACCCGGACCCCGACCAGGCGCCCGTCGACCTGCTGCCCGAGGGACCACTGCCGGCGGGCACGCTGCACGTCCTCGACGCGTTCGACGACCGCGACCGGCCGGTGATGCTGGTGCACGAGGACTCCGCGCAGCTGCGCCGGATGGCGTTGTTCGACATCGTCGTCAACAACACCGATCGCAAGGGCGGCCACGTCCTCGCCATGCCCGACGGGCACCGGTACGGCGTCGACCACGGTGTCTGCTTCCACGTCGACGACAAGCTGCGGACGGTCCTGTGGGGCTGGTCGGGTCAGCGCCTCGACACTGCTGAGGCCGAGGCGCTGCGGTGTCTCGCCGACCGGCTCGACACCGACCTCGGCGAACGGCTGGCTGAGCTGCTCACCGGCGCCGAGATCGAGGCGACCCGCCGGCGGCTGCGCAAGCTGATCGCAGGCGGCCGCTTCCCCCGTCCCGGTGTCGGGTGGCCGTCGATCCCGTGGCCGGCGTTCTGACCGAGCCGCGAGCCTCCTTCACGCGCGATATGCGATCGGAGCGTTGCCACGGGTCGTCTAGGGTTCCTGCATGCGTGCGTGGCCTGCCCCTGACGTCCCGCCGGTGCCCGTGCGGGGCCCGCAGGTGCGCGTGGCCGACTCCGCCACCGGCGAGCTCGTCGAGCTGGTGCCGGCCGACGGCACCGCCCGGATGTACGTCTGCGGGATCACGCCGTACGACGCGACGCACATGGGTCACGCCGCGACGTACGTCGCCTTCGACCTGTTGAACCGGGCCTGGCGCAGCGCCGGCCACACCGTGCGCTACGTCCAGAACGTCACCGACGTGGACGACCCGCTGCTCGAGCGTGCCGTCGAGACCGGACAGGACTGGACGGAGCTCGCCGAGCGCGAGACGGAGCTCTTCCGCACCGACATGGAGGCGCTGCGGGTGCTCCCGCCGGACGCCTACATCGGCGCGGTCGAGTCGATCCAGCTGGTGGTCGGGATGATCGAGCGCCTCCGTGAGAGCGGCGCGGTGTACGAGGTGGACGGGGACCTGTACTTCTCGGTGACCGGCGACCCGACGTTCGGCTCGGTGTCCGGATGGGACCGCGAGGAGATGCTGCGGATCTTCGGCGAGCGCGGGGGAGATCCCGACCGGCCCGGGAAGAAGGACCCGCTGGACTGCCTGCTCTGGCAGGCGGAGCGGCCCGACGACCCGGCGTGGTCGTCGTCCCTGGGCCGTGGGCGACCCGGCTGGCACATCGAGTGCTCCGCCATCGCGCGCGAGCACCTCGGTGCCGAGTTCGACGTCCAGGGCGGCGGCAGCGACCTCGTCTTCCCGCACCACGAGATGAGTGCGGCCGAGGCGCAGGTCGCCGACCCGGCGCACCGGTTCGCCCGGGCCTACGTGCATGCCGGCATGGTCGCCCTCGACGGCGAGAAGATGTCGAAGTCGAAGGGCAACCTCGAGCTGGTCTCCCGGCTGCGCGACGCCGGGGTCGACCCGATGGCGATCCGGCTCGCCCTGCTCCGGCACCACTACCGCACCGACTGGGAGTGGACCCAGGCCGACCTGGACGACTCCGTCGAGCTCCTCGGCCGGATCCG
>JAEKKP010000196.1 GCA_019510315.1 Propionibacteriales bacterium | reverse complement strand
AGGAGCGCGCGGCCACCGGGCGGTAGCGCATCCGGCCGAGCCGCGTCGAGCGGCAGCCCTGCACGGGCTCGGCCTGGGAGGTGATCGCGGCGATCACGGTCCCGGCCCTCAGCAGGTCGGCCGTGTGCGCCTGGTCCTCCCGCCTCAGGTCGAAGGACGCCAGATCGGCGACGCCGGCAAGGGCCGGGAGCACCCACGTCGCGAGCGAGTCGGCGTTGACCGCGATCGGGATCGTCGGCGGCCCGGCTTCTTCCTCCAGCTCGGCCTGCGCGTGCTCGACGACGGCCACCAGCTGTCGGGCCAGCCGCAGGTAGGCCTCGCCGGCCACGGTCGGCACTGTCGGCTTCGTGCGCTGCACCAGCACCCGACCTGCGGACTGCTCCAGCGACTTGATGCGCTGGCTGACCGCCGATGGCGTCAGCCCGAGTCGGCCGGCGGCCGCGTCGAACGAGCCTTCGTCGACAACGGCGGCGAGGGCGGCGAGCTGCGCCAGCTGCAGATCGACCACCTGAGTGATGCTAATGCAGATGAAGAAACATTCGTTGGACTACAGCAGCGACCGTTCCTAGGGTCGGTGAGATGGACGCCCTCTCGCCCGCGCTGGCCGGTCTCGGGTTCGGCCTGTCGCTGATCGTGGCGATCGGTGCGCAGAACGCGTTCGTCCTGCGGCAGGGACTTCGCGGCGAGCACGTCGGCGGTGTCGTGGCGATCTGCATCACCAGCGATGCGGTCCTGATCGCCGCCGGGGTGGCCGGGATCGGCACGCTCGTGACCACGACGCCCGTGCTGCTCGACGTGGTCCGCCTGGGCGGCGCGCTCTTCCTCCTCGGGTACGCCGCCCTGGCCCTCCGCCGCGCCGTGCGCCCGGGCGCTCTGCGGGCCGAGGACGGCGTCGGGTCCGAGCGCGGTGCGGTGCTGATGACCTGCGTGGCGCTCACCTGGCTGAACCCGCACGTCTTCCTCGACACCGTGCTCCTCCTGGGCTCGATCGCCGGCACCCACGGAGGTGGCCGCTGGTGGTTCGCCGTGGGCGCGATCGCCGGCAGCACGCTGTGGTTCTCGATGCTGGGGTACGGCGCGCAGCTGCTCCGCCCGGTCTTCGCACGCCCCGCGGCCTGGCGTGTCCTGGACGCGCTGATCGCGACCACCATGACGGTGATCGCGATCAGCCTCGTGCGGTCCTAGGTGACGTCCCGCCGGCGCACCAGCCACCAGGTGAGCAGCGGCAGCAGCACGGCGTACGCCACCGTGGTCCACAGCCCGCGCTGGAAGGACAGGGTGTCCAGCAGACCCGGAGTGTCGTTCGGGCCGCCGACGTTGCCGATCATCTGGCCGACGAGCGAGCCGCTCGCCGTGCCGGGGAGCACGTGGGTGAAGGACTCCACCCAGGACAGCGAGGTCCCGACACCGCGCAGCAGGTTCTCGATCACGAGTGCCCACACCAGGCCCAGCCCGACGGACAGTGCCGGGCCGCGCGCCACTGTGCCCAGCAGGTAGCCGGCGAGCGCCCACATCTCCATCACCAGGAACGCGACACCCACCGCCTGTGCGGTGTCGCCGAACGCCGGCAGCGCGGTCGACTGGGACTGGGCGATCGCGACCGCGAGCGACATCGCGTAGTCGCTCAGGAGCGTGACCGTGACGAGCCCGGCCACGAGTGCGGTCATGGCGGACAACGAGCCGAGCAGCGTGCTGGTGCGCGAGGGCCCCTGCGTGAGCACGGTCTTCCAGGTGCCCCAGCCGTAGCCGTTGCCGGCGATGATCGCGCCGAGCACCATCATGATCGCGCCGCCGAACATCGGCATCCCCTGCGCGAGCAGGTCCGGGATCGACGACGGCAGCAGCCGGGCGAGGATCGCCGCCCGCGGCTCGCCCTCGTTGGAGAAGCTGCTGGTGCCACTGGTGTAGGTGACGTAGTCGAAGATGTAGCCGAACATCGCGTTCATCGACAGCCACGCGCCGATCGTCACCCAGACCGCCGGCCACTTCCGCAGCCGGAGGATCTCCGCGCGGGTGCTGTCCAGGACCGGGTTGCCCCCTCGGTCCGCAGCGGGCTTGTCGAGCACGGTGCTCATCGGACTGCCTCCAGACTGGTCGGTTCCAGGTCGCCGGTCTGCGGATGCAGACCGGTGTCGGTCATCTCGAAGAACACGTCCTCGAGGGTGCGCTCGCTGATCGTCGCCTCGTGGACGTCGAGCCCCTCGGTCACGAGGCTCCGCACGACGTGCGGCATCCGCTCGGCGGGTACGTCGAGCAGCACGGCGTCACGGTCGAGCTGGACGGCCTCGTCGCCGGCGATCCGCATCGCCACGGCAAGTGCCTGGTCGATGGGGGTGGCGACGAGCCGCAGCCGCCTGCCGCCGCGCAGCGCCGAGACCGTCGACTCCACGAGCAGGCGGCCGCCGGCGATCACGCCGACCCGGTCGCAGATCTCCTCCACCTCGGCGAGGAGGTGGCTGGAGAGCAGGACCGTCTGACCGCCGCGCGCCAGGTCGACGATGAGCGCGCGCATGTCCGCCATGCCCGCGGGGTCCAGCCCGTTGGTCGGCTCGTCGAGCACGATCACGTCCGGGTCGCCCATGAGCGCAGCGGCGACGCCGAGGCGCTGCTTCATGCCCAGCGAGTACGACTTGAACCGGTCGCGCCCGCGGCCGGCGAGGTCGACCCGCTCGAGCGCCGCATCCGCGATGTCGTCGGGCAGGCCGCGGTAGCGGGCCATCGTGCGGAGGTTGTCGCGCCCGGAGAGGTAGGGGTAGAACCCCGGACCCTCGATCAGGGCACCGATCCGCGCCGTCGTCTCCGGCTCGCCGGCCGGGCGGCCGAGCACTGTCGCGGACCCGGCGGTGGGTCGGATCAGGCCGAGCACCATCCGCAGGGTCGTGGTCTTGCCGGCCCCGTTCGGTCCGAGGAAGCCGTAGACCTCACCTCGACGGACGGTCATCGAGACCCGGTCGACCGCGAGCCGCGCCGAGTCGCCGGTCCCGTACCTCTTGGTCAGGTCCTTCGTCTGTAGCACCAGTTCGTCCATGCCCACCACACTGCGGTGCGCGGGTCGTGCACGCGTCCGACGGTGGGCGGCACCGGCGTACGCAGGATCGCGTACGCCGCTTACGCCCGTGCCGTGACGCCATCGATGCCGTGCTCACCTAACGTCGTCGCCATGAACGATCTGCTGCGCCGGTGGTGGCTGGTGCCTGTGCTCTTCGTCATCGTGGCCGGCTCCCTGGCGGTCAACGTGCACGGGAGCCAGCCGAACCGGTGGTTCCCGGTCGTGCTCGCAGCACTCGCCTCACTGGTGCTCTTCGCGATCGACCGGTTCCCGTGGGCGGTCGTCGTCGACGGTGCGCTCGTCGGCGGATACTTCCTCGCCAACGGTGACAACGGACCGATCTTCTTCGTGATCATCGTCGCCACCTTCCTCGTCGCCCTTCGTCGCCCGCCCCGCCAGTGGGTGCCGCTGGTCGTCCTCGCGGCGCTGCTCGTGTGGATCGGCCTGACGGTCCGCGGCGTGCGGTCCGAGGCCCTGGACCTGCGGGTCTGGCAGTCCTTCGGGGTCGGCGCGTTCTCGGCGGCGGCCGCTGCGATCGCGACCTCCGTGCGGCTGCGGACCGAGGCGCGAGCTGACCGGGTCCGTCGGGCCGCGAGCGAGGAGAAGCTCCGGATGGCCCAGGACCTCCACGACGGCGTCGGCCACGGCCTGGCGGTGATCGCGATGCAGGCCGGCGTCGCGCTGCACGTGCTCGACCGCGACCCGGCGGGCGCCCGACGTTCCCTGGAGGCGATCCGGGACACCAGCAGCGAGGCGCTCGAGTCCCTCCGCGCAGAGCTCTCGCAGCTCACCGGGGATGCCGCGCGGCGCGCTCCCCGGCGCACTCTCGCCGACCTGGACGCCTTGGTCGCGCGAGTGTCGGCCGCGGGCCTGCGTGTCTCCCGCAGCGGCGCGACGACCGGCACTGAGTCAGCCCTGTCGACCGACCTGGAGGCGACGGCGTACGCCGTGGTGCAGGAGGCCTTGACCAACGTGCTCCGTCATGCCGACGCGACGGCCGTCGACCTGCGGATCGATCGCGACGGCGACACGCTCGTCGTCGTCGTGACCGACGACGGCAGCGGGGGACCGGTGCAGGATGAGGGCATGGGCATCAGCGGGATGCGGACGCGCATCGAGTCTGCGGGCGGCACCCTGTCGGTCGGCCCGCGGCCGCAGGGCGGGTTCGAGGTCAGGGCGGTCCTGCCGGCATGACGATCCGCGTGCTGGTCGTGGACGACCAGGCCGTCGTACGCATGGGCCTCGCGACCCTCATCGGCTCCGAGGACGGCCTCGAGCTGGTCGGCGAGGCCGCCGACGGCCGCACCGGGCTGGACATGGTGAGGGCGACCCGGCCCGACGTCGTGCTGTGTGACATCCGGATGCCGGTGCTCGACGGCCTCGGCCTGCTGCGGGAGATCGGCGAGGAACCCGACCTCGCGGACGTACGGATGGTCATGCTCACCACGTTCGAGCTCGACGAGTACGTCTTCGAGGCCCTCCGCCTGGGGGCGAGCGGCTTCCTCCTCAAGGACGCCGACCCCGCCAGCCTGCTCGACGCGATCCGCGTCGTGGCCGACGGCGGATCACTGCTGGCGCCGTCGGTGACGCGCCGCGTGATCGAGCACTTCGCCGCCTCGGTGCCGGCCACCGCAACACCTCACCCCGCACTGGACGACCTCACCGAGCGCGAGCGGGAGATCGTCACCTGGGTGGCCACCGGCCGGTCCAACCAGGAGATCGCCAAGGAGCTCGTCGTCAGTCCCGACACCGTGCGTACCCACGTCAGCCGGGCGATGGTGAAGCTGCGGGCTCGTGACCGCGCACAGCTGGTGGTGTTCGCCCTGCAGTCCGGGCTGACGCCGCCGGACTGAGCCCGTCCTCAGGTGGTCGAGCAGCGAGCTTGCGAGCGATCAGTCGAGACCTGGTGAGCTGCGGCAGGGACCCAATGCGAGGCGGCGGTCAGGGCGCTCGGGCAGACTGGCTGCGTGAGCCACCTCCTCGACGGGATCCTCGGGCTGGACCCGGTGCTGATCCTGGTGCTGACCGGGTTGCTGGTCTTCGCCGAGGACGCGATCTTCGTGGGCTTCGTCGTCCCGGGTGAGACGGCGGCCGTGCTCGCCGGCGTCGGGGCCGGCCTCGGCCACGTCGCCCTCCCTCTCTCGATCGCGGTGGTGGTCGTCGCCGCGATCCTCGGCGACTCCGTCGGCTACGAGGTCGGGCGCAAGTTCTTCGGGCCCCGCGTGCTCACCAGCCCGCTGCTGGCGCGGCACCACCTGCGGATCGCCCGCGCGCAGGCCTTCCTACGCCGGCGAGGCGGCATCGCGGTGTTCCTCGGCCGGTTCACCGCGTTCTTCCGGGCGATGATGCCGGCCCTGGCCGGTGCGTCGCAGATGCCCTACCGGCGGTTCCTGGCCTGGAACGCGATCGGTGGACTCGTGTGGGGCACCGGCTTCGTCGTCCTCGGGTACGCCGCCGGGGCGTCGTACCACCGGGTGGAGAAGCAGGTCGGCCGTGGCGTCGCCGTGGCTCTCGCCGTCGTCGTCATCGGCCTGCTCGTGGCGTGGCGGATCCGCTCGCGGCGCCGGCGCGTCGACCCCGTCGGCTCCTGACCTGGCGCCGCCTCAGGAGGCCCAGTCCGGGTGCCAGCCCTCGACCTCGTCGGCCTTGCGCGAGGACGGACCGGAGTAGAGAGCCGACGGACGGATCAGCCGCCCGGTGCGCTTCTGCTCGAGGATGTGTGCGGACCAGCCGCCGGTGCGGGCACAGGTGAACATCGAGGTGAACATGTGCGGCGGGACCTGGGCGAAGTCCAGGACGATCGCCGCCCAGAACTCGACGTTGGTCTCCAGCACACGGTCCGGACGCCGCTCGCGCAGCTCGGAGAGCGCCGCCTTCTCCAGGGCTTCCGCGACCTCGTAGCGCGGCGCGTTCAGCTCGCGCGCGGTGCGTCGCAGCACGCGGGCGCGAGGGTCCTCCGCCCGGTAGACCCGGTGACCGAAGCCCATCAGCCGCTCGCCGTTGTCGAGGA
>JAEKKP010000286.1 GCA_019510315.1 Propionibacteriales bacterium | reverse complement strand
CACCGGCCGCACCCAGGTCGCGACGCCCTCGTCGAGCCGGAGCTCGCCGTCGGCGGGTGCTGCCGCCTCGGGGTCGTGGGTGGCGACGACGACGACCGCTCCCGCGCTGGCCTCGGCCCGCAGGGCCGCGAGGATGCGTTGGCGGTTGACGGCGTCGAGCTCGCTGGTCGGCTCGTCCACGAGCAGGACGCGTGCGCGGAGCGCGAGCACCACGGCGATCGCGGCGCGTTGCTGCTGCCCGCCCGAGAGCTCCTCGGGCAGGTGGGTGCCCTCCTCGCCGAGTCCGACGGTGAGCAGCGCGTCAGCGGCTCGGCCGGGAACGTCGGCGGGGTCGGCCCCCTGGGAGAGCAGGCCCACCGAGACGTTCTCCCCGGCGGTCAGCGTGGAGACGAGCGCGCCTCCCTGCGTCATCAGTGCGATGCCGAGACGGCTGGCGTCGTGGCGAGAGACCACCGTCTCGCCACCCAGGCTCACGTGGCCGGTGGCGGGCCGGACGGCACCCGCCAGCGCCCACAGGAGCGTCGACTTCCCGGACCCCGAAGAGCCCGTGACAGCGAGCATGGTCCCGGGTGTGAGGCTCAGGTCCAGTGCCGCCAGGCCGACCTTGTCGCCGTACCGGACCTCGACGCCGCTGAGGTCCAGCGAGCCCTCGAACCGCGCCGTCACGGGATCGGCTCCGGGTCAGCGGGGAGAACGGAACTGCCGTCGCCGTCCTCGACGACGAGGTGGTACGTCCCGTCGACCGTGTGGAAGCGCACCAGGGTGCCGGGCGGCAGGTCGACGAGCGCGTGCGCCGGGAGGGGAAGGAAGCCGTCCGCGCTGACGACGGAGTACTCCTCACCGCTGCGTCCCTCGCCGCCGATCCGGCCGTCGCGGATCGTCACGGTGCGGGGGAGCGCTGTCGCGACGTCGACGTCGTGGGTGACCAGGATGATCGTCGTCCCCCACTCCTCGTTGATCCGCGACAGCGTGTCCAGGACCGTGTCGCGTGAGCGGTGGTCGAGCTGGCCCGTCGGCTCGTCGGCGAGGAGGACGCCGGGACCGGGGGCGAGCGCCACGGCGAGGGCGGCGAGCTGGAGCTGGTCGGCGCCCAGCGACCGCAGCTCCGCGCCGCCGTGCGCCTCGAGCCCGACCGAGGACAGCACCTCGTCGGGATCGCGCAGGTGGGCCGAGCGCTCTCGCCGTGCGGCAGCCTGCGCGAACGCGACGTTCTCCCTCGGCGAGTAGTACGGCAGCAGGTTGCGACGGGCACCCTGCAGGAGCAGGGACACGGTGTGCGCCCGGAGGTTGTCGAGCTCCTGGTCGCTCGCGGCGGACAGTTCCAGCTCCCCGACGCGGATCTGACCCGCGCTCGGCCGGAACAGACCGCCGAGCAGGCTCAGCAGCGTCGACTTCCCCGAGCCGGACGGGCCCAGGAGGCCGATGAACTCCCCGGCCCTGACGGACAGGTCGACACCCGCGAGAGCCGCGACGTCGTGACCCTCCGTGCGGTAGATGTGGACCAGCCTTCGAGTG
>JAEKKP010000285.1 GCA_019510315.1 Propionibacteriales bacterium | reverse complement strand
CAGCCGATGGGGCAACTCGTCGGAGGTGGCGGTGATGAGCCATTGGTCCGGATCAGAGGAGCAGATCGATCGAAGGCATCACCTGCCGATCAACCTGAAGGGCCCGTCCAACTCATACTTGGATGGGCCCTTCACCTTTTCCCAGGCAGAGCTCCGACACAGCTCCGACACTGCTCCGACACGGGCCGATCATCGCCCGGGTGTCGGCGCCCGATGATTGGCTGTAGCTCGTGACCAGCCCGTCGTACCACCTCGTCCGGCAGCGTGCCGGAGTGGTCGCGGCGCCGTCGCTGGATGCCGAGCAGCGCCGGGTCGTGGAGCACGAGGGCGGGCCGCTGCTCGTGCTCGCCGGGCCCGGCACGGGCAAGACCACCACGCTGGTCGAGGCGATCGTGGACCGCATCGAGGGCCGTGGCGCCGACCCCGAGTCGGTGCTCGCGCTGACGTTCAGCCGCAAGGCCGCCGAGCAGCTGCGCGACCGGGTGTCCGCTCGGCTGGGCCGCACGACCTCGTCGACGCTGTGCGCGACCTTCCACTCCTTCGCCTACGGACTGGTGCGCCGCTTCTCACCCCCCGAGCTGTACGCCGAGCCGCTGCGTCTGCTCTCCGCGGCCGAGCAGGACGTCGTGCTCCAGCAGCTGCTGACCGACGCGCCGGAGTCGGTGCGCTGGCCCGACGGCTTCCGGGGCGCCGTCGGCACCCGCGGGTTCGCCCGCGAGGTCCACGACACCCTCGCGCGCGCCCGCGAGCGCGGTCTCGACCCGGCGGGCCTGCGTGCGGTCGGCGAGCGGTCGGGTCACCCCGAGCTGGTCGCGGCGGGCTGGTTCCTCGAGCAGTACCACGAGGTGCTCGACGCCGAGGGCGCGCTCGACTACGCCGACCTGATCCGCCGGGCCGCCCGGGTCGCCGACGACCACCGCGACGAGCTGCGCCGGCGCTACCAGCACGTGTTCGTCGACGAGTACCAGGACACCGACCCCAGCCAGGTCGAGCTGCTCCGCGTGCTCGCCGGCGACGGGCGCAACCTCGTCGTCGTCGGTGACCCCGACCAGTCGATCTACGGCTTCCGGGGTGCCGAGGTGCGCGGCATCCTCGACTTCCCGGCGGTGTTCCCGCGTGCCGACGGTGCACCGGCGCCCGTGGTGCCGCTCCGGACCACCCGCCGCTTCGGCGCGCGGATGGCGGCGGCGACCAGCCGCATCGCGTCCGCGATCGCGGTGTCGGGGTCGATCGACGCCGACACCTTCCGCGCGTTCCGCAGCCCGTGGCCCGATCCGCAGGCGCCGTCCGGCCGGGTCGAGGTGCACACCCACGACACCGCGCGTGCCGAGAGCGAGCACATCGGCGACCTGCTCCGGCGTGCCCACCTCGAGGACGACGTGCCGTGGTCGCGGATGGCGGTGCTGGTCCGGTCGGGGCGGTCCACCATCCCGCCGCTGCGCCGGGCACTCGTTGCCGCCGGGGTGCCGGTCGAGGTCGCCGCCGACGACACTCCGCTCGTCCGCGAGCCGTCGCTG
>JAEKKP010000195.1 GCA_019510315.1 Propionibacteriales bacterium | reverse complement strand
TTGGGTGCGGGGGTTTCGAGACGGTCGCTAGCGCGACCTCCTCAACCACCGCACAAGGTGAGCGCGACGCCGTACCGGACCCCGCGCCGTACTCCTCGTCGCTGCCAAGAACCCGGCCACCCACAGACCGGAGGTTTCGACAGGCTCAACCACCGGAAGCCGAAGGTCTCGACTGATCGCTCGCACGCTCGCTGCTCGACCACCAGGTGGCTGGGTCCGCAAGCCGACAGCAGAACGCGGCCACGCGCCGTACTCCTCGTCGCTGCCAAAGAACCCGACCACGCGCAGTCCGGAGGTTTCGACAGGCTCAACCACCGGAACCCACCAGGTCTCGACTGGTCGCTCGCAAGCTCGCTGCTCGACCATCAGTGGTCGGGTCGCACCCCACAGCCGATAGCGACCCCGCGCCGTACTCTTCGTCGCCGCCAGGAACCCAGCCCCGCGCAGTCCGGAGGTTTCGACAGGCTCAACCACCGGGACACCAAGCCCGCAGCCCGGCCCCGGCGGACCCACGTTGGTGGAAGACTCGGGGCATGCCGCTGCTCGCGCTCACCGTCCTTGGTCACGACCGTCCGGGGATCATCGCGGGGACGACGGGTGCGCTGGCGGAGCTCGGGCTCAACATCGAGGACTCCACGATGACGCTGCTGCGTGGCCACTTCGCGATGATGCTGATCACCAACGGCAGCGCGGACGATGCGACCGTCGAGGAGGCGCTGGCCGGCCTCACCGAGCGTGCACGGAGGTGACCGGCCCGGGATCGTGTCGAGCCTGGCGGCCGAGGTGGCCGGGGTCGGCGGCAACATCACCGACCTGACGACTCGGCTCGCCGGTGACCTCTACGTGCTGGTCGCCGAGGTGGACCTGCCGGCGACGGCCGACCCCGCGGCGCTCACGGAGTCGCTGCGCCGGGTCGCCGACGACCTCGGGGTCGAGGTGTCGCTGCTTCCGCTGGAGAGCGACGACCTGTGAGTGGTCCCGTCGAGGGACGCGTGCTCGAGGTCGTTCGTGCGCCGGATCCCGTGCTGTCGCGCGCCGGTGCGCTGGTCGACCCGACCAGCCAGCAGATCGTGCAGCTCGCCGCCGACCTGCTGGCCACGATGCGGATCTCACCGGGCTGCGTCGGCCTGGCCGCCCCCCAGGTCGGCGTCAGCGCGAAGGTGTTCTGCGTCGACGTGACCGGCCACCCCAAGGCGCGGACCGAGCACGGCACCTTCGTCCTCTGCAACGCGGAGGTCGTCAGCGCCTCTCGCAACGAGAAGGCCCGCGAGGGCTGCATGAGCGTCCCGGACCTCACCGGAGACGTGAAGCGGGCGACCCGGATCGTCGTACGAGGCCACGAACCCGGCACGGGCGCGGAGGTCATCATCGAGACAGACGCGTTCGAGGCGCGAGCCCTGCAGCACGAGATCGACCACTGTGAAGGCTTGCTCTTCCTCGACCGGGCGGCCGGCGCGCACGCGATCCATCCGCGCAAGACCTACCTTTAGTCGCACGCCCCGGTATCCCAATCGGCAGAGGAAGCGGTCTTAAAAACCGCACAGTGTGGGTTCGACCCCCACCCGGGGCACTCGGGTGTCACCCGCGTGCAACGACGCGGATCTTCTCCAGCTCCTTGCTCGCCGGGTCCGGGAGCAGCGCGCCGGCGGCCACCGAGCTGAGCAGGTAGTCGACGGCGTCCTGGTTGATCAGCTCTCCGGGCGCGAGCACCGGGACGCCCGGCGGGTAGGGGCTCACGATCTCGGCCGCGACGCGTCCGACGGCCTCCTCCGGCGGCACCTCGTCGACCTCGCCGAAGAAGGCGTCGCGCGGCAGCATCACGGTCTCGAGCTCCAGCGCACCAGCGGGCGGGTAGTCGATCGTCCGGGCGGGCTCCATGTCCTCGGCGTCGTGCACCAGCTTGTGCAGGACCTCCACGAGCGTGTGCTCGCTGTCGTCGTTGTCGGCATGCGTGAGCCGCACGCTGACACGACGGGAGTCGGAGGCACCGAAGTTCACGTGGTACGCCGACCGCGCGCGCTCGGTCATCTGGTACCCCGTCACGCCGAGCGAGCTGACGTCGATGGCGATCGACATCGGATCGGTCTCCTTCGCAAGCCCCTCCTCGACGACCTCGTCGCCGAGAGCGTCGAGCCCGTCGATCTCCTCGATCGCCTCGCGGATCCGCCGCGCCCGAGCGAGGGTGCCCAGCAGGTCCTCACGCTGCTTGAGCCGGATCGGGTCGACGAGGTCACCCTGCAGGTGGAACACCGAGCTCTGCTCGACGGCCGCGCCCATCTTGTGCACGCTCGTGACGACGACGTCCGCCCCGGCGTCCATGCCCCAGGTGGGGAGTCCGTCGTGGAACGGCAGGTGCGCTCCCCATGCCTCGTCGACGATCAGGGGCACGCCGTGCGCGTGGCAGACCTCGACGGCGCCGGCGATGTCGGCGCACGTGCCCCAGTCGGTCGGGGTGATCAGCAGCATCCCGCGAGCGTCAGGGTGCGCGTCCA
The DNA here is from genome assembly GCA_019510315.1 of Propionibacteriales bacterium. Taxonomy (GTDB): domain Bacteria; phylum Actinomycetota; class Actinomycetes; order Propionibacteriales; family Nocardioidaceae; genus Marmoricola. Next base: position 5,781 of record JAEKKP010000195.1, on the reverse strand, counting down.
GCGCGCGGCGTACGTCGTCGGGCTCGGGCGGGTGCGACAGCTTGCGCTTGTCGTCCCACTTCGGGTGGACCCAGACCGGCTCGGTGCCGTTGATGATGACCCCGGCGATCACGGACTTGTGGGCGTTGCGGGAGATCAGGAGCTGCTCGCCCGGGCCGGCGACCGCGAGCATCGCGCTCTTCACCGACAGCGAGCTGCCGCAGGTCGAGAAGAACGCCTTCTCCGCGCGCACCGCTTCCGCCATCAGCTCCTGGGCCTCCTCGAGGATGCCTCCCGACATCCGCCGGTCGTCGAGGCCGTTGAGCATGAGGACGTCGGAGGCGAAGACTCCTTCGCCCATCACGGCGAGGACGCGCGGGTCCACTCCACGCCCCTGACGATGTCCCGGAGGGCCATAGGTCGTGTCGCCGCGTTCGTGGAACGCGGCGAGTGCTTCGAGCACGGGAGCGCGGCTGTGGTCCATGCGCGTGCGGTACCCCGCCGCCGAGAGGTCAGTCCCGTTGCGCCGACGTGGCCAAAGGCCCGCAAGGGTCGGGACCTCTGGACGTGACGCCGACGGCGCAGACCTGATGGGATCAAGGTGTGAACCTCGCCGACCTCTGCCGGAGCCTGCCCGCGAACCCCAGGGTCGTGGTCAGCGGCAACCACGCCGTTCCGTTCCACACCCTCAAGCTGGTCGACGCGGCCCTCGACGATTACCGCCTCTGGGTGCTCAACGCACCGGCGGGCGTGCCGGACCGCGAAGGGGTCACCTACGAGACGCCGTTCGTCGGAGTGGGGATGCGGGGGAGCGCGCGCCTCAGCTACGTCCCGTGCCGACTGTCGCTGGTCCCCAGCCTGTTCGGTACGACGATGCCGCCGGACCTGGTCGTGCTCAACACCACCCGGCCTCGCGACGGCAAGGTCTCGCTGGGTGTCGAGGTCAACGTGCTGCCAGCAGCGATCGAGGCGGCCCGTCGTGGAGGTGGCAAGGTCGTCGCACAGGTCAACGACCACGTCCCCTGGACGTTCGGTGACGCGGAGCTCGACGCCGACCAGGTGGACCTCTTCCTCGAGGCCGACGAGCCGCTTCCGACCGCTCCCGCGACCGTGGTGGACGACGTCGCGGCCAGGATCGGTGCGCTCGTCGCCCACAGGGTCGCCGACGGCGCGACGTTGCAGGCCGGCATCGGCGCCGTACCCGACGCGACGCTCTACGGGCTGGCGGACCGTCGCGGTCTGAAGATCTGGACGGAGATGTTCTCCGACAGCGTCCTGGCATTGGAACGGGCCGGCGCACTGGACCCGCGGACCCCTGTTCAGGCGTCGTTCCTGTTCGGGTCCGACGAGCTGCTTGCCTGGGTCGACAACAACCCGCGGGTGCGGATGATCCGCACCGAGACGTCCAACGACCCGGCGCTCATCGCCCGCAATCCCGCGATGGTCTCGGTCAACACCGCGCTCCAGGTCGACCTGTTCGGGCAGGCGAACGCGTCCCGGGTCCGACGACGGATCCACTCCGGCTTCGGCGGGCAGACGGACTTCATCGTCGGGGCGCTGCACAGCCCCGGTGGCCAGGCGCTCATCGCGCTGCGCTCCTGGCACCCGCGAGCCGACGTGTCGACGATCGTGCCGCTGGTCGACGAGCCGGTCACGTCGTTCCAGATGACGGCAGTGGTCACGGAGCAGGGCGTCGCCGAGGTCTTCGGCCTCGACCAGCGCCGGCAGGCCGCCAACATCATCGAGCACGCCGCGCACCCGAGCGTCCGCCAGGAGCTCCGCGACCAGGCGGCGGAGCTCGGCCTCGGCCCCGAGCGATAACCGGCAGCGCACCCTCCGACCCCCGTGACACTGTGGCGGTGTGTACCTGCCGCACTTCAACCGCATGGAGGACTCCGAGGTCGGGGCCTTTCTCGACTCGGTGGCGACCGCCGAGCTCGTGACCGTCGGGGCCGACGGATACCCCGTGGCCACGCTGATGCCCTTCCTGCGCGACGGCGACCGCGTGCTGATGCACATGGCCCGCGGCAACCCGCACTGGCAGGCGATCGAGCCCGGTACGCCGGCGCTGGCGATCGTCGCGGGAGCCCAGGCCTACGTCTCGCCCTCCTGGTACGCCACGAAGCGCGAGCACGGGCGCGTCGTACCGACCTGGAACTACTCCGCGGTGCACCTGACCGGTCGTGTCACCGCACACCACGACACGACCTGGCTGCGTGATCTCGTCGAGCGGCTGACCGACCGGCACGAGCACGACCGCCCCCAGCGGTGGTCCGTCGACGACGCGCCCGCGGACTACATCGCCAAGCAGCTGCGGGCGATCGTCGGCATCGAGCTCGTCGTCGAGAGCGTCGAGGCCAAGGCGAAGCTCAGCCAGAACCGCAGCGACGAGGACCAGTCCGGCGTCATCGAGGGCTTGGAAGCCACCGGTGTGCAGCGCGACGCACAGGTGGCGAGCGACATGCGCCGCCAGGCGGACGCGACCTGAGCCGGCCCTACTCCTCGGCCTCGTCGGCCAGGGTCGACTTCAGCTCGTCCTTCGACATCCCCGACGCCCCGGACACGTCCGCGTTCGCCGCCTGCTGCTCCAGCTGCTCCTTGGTGATGTCGTCGGGCCGCTCACCGAGGTGCTCGGCGCGGCTGCGGAGGAACGCCTGACCGAGCTCGTCGAGCCGGTTGGCGTCCATGCTCTCCCGCATGCCCGGCAGGACCGTCGACTCCTCCTCCTCGACGTGGTGCTTCACCGCGTCGATCAGCTTCTGGAGGGCCTCGGGAAAGTCCGGCGACTCGAAGTCGGTCTCGGCGACCTTCGCCGCGAGCTGGTCGGCCTCGAGGTGCTCCTTCTGGCTGTGCTGCACGTCCTTGCTGCCGCCCGCCTCGGCGGCCGCCGGGTAGACCTCCGACTCCTCCGCGCGGCTGTGCGCCGTGAGCAGCGTGATCATCACCGGCACGAGGTTCGCCCGCTTGTCGGGCTGGGTCATCAGCTGGTCGAAGATCCGCTCCAGCTCGCGGTGGTCGTTCATGATCAGGTCGACGACGTTCGAGTCCATCGGTGTCCTCCCGGGTGGTCAGGTCGTCGCCCAGTACCCCACCGCTACAGCACCACTCCCGCTCCGGCCCGGCTCACGTCCGCCCCCTGCACGGCGGCCTCGACCTTGTCGGCCGGACCGGCGACGAAGACGTACTCGACGTTGCGCAGCCGGGAGACCCGACCGACCTTCTCGCCCGAGGGGTTGAAGATGCCGATCTGCGCCCCGACGTACCGCTTGCTGTCGAAGCCGAGCACCTGCACCATTTCGTGGCCGGCGGCGTGCAGCATGCCCGTCAGGTCCTCGGCACTCACCCAGGACTCGTCGTTGTACGACACCACCACGACCTCGGCGCGGACTCGGCCGAGGAGGTCCGCGAACGCACCGGGCATCTCGCGCTTGCTGTTGAAGACGCTGCGGGTCGACGGGTCTCGGCTGTCGATCCGCTTCCGGGCGATCCCGTACGCCGCCGGCTCGTCCCAGCGGACCAGCGTCTCCCAGATGTGGTAGTTCGTGAAGTAGCGGTGCTGGTTGTACGGCGGGTCGACGTACATGAGGTCCACCGTCGGCAACAGGCCGACCGTCTCCATCACGTCGCCGGCGACGGTCGCACCGGTGCCCGGCAATAGGTCGGGGCGGCGCAGCTCGAGATCCTGGTGCGCCCGCGGAGCCCACTCCTTGAGGTAGGCCATCTGCAGACCCGTCGTCGAGTCGACCCGGTCCGCGGCGAGCATGAGGCTGGTCAGCAGGATCGGGAAGAGCGGCGACCCCAGGTGATCGGCAGCGAGCGCGTTGCGGATCGCGTCGACCCGGGCGCCGTTCTTCGGCTGGAAGTAGCGTGCCTCCTCGCAGAACGTCCGCGTGAAGTACCCGGGCTCCGGCGGCAGGGCCGCGAGACGCGCGAGCTCGTCGTCAAGCTCCCCGAGATCCACCGTGGTCGCGTCGGTCGCGATGTAGCAGTCGCTCAGCACCTGGCTGTACGTCGCGACGTCGGTCGCCGTGACCTGGAGCCCCCGTCGCTTGAGCTCCTGAGCGACGCGGGTCGTCCCCGTGAAGAGATCGACGGCGGTCCGCGCACCCACGTGCGTGGCGATCTCCCCGAGCACCGGCACGAGCGTGCGCTTCGACCCGAGGTACTTGATCACGGGTCGACCGTACGCCGACCCGGCGGTCGTCACTGGTACAGACACCGGCACCCGTCGTGTAACCCGGATCGCCGGGAGTCGTTCTCCCAGGCAAGGAAACGAGGTGATCGCATGGTGACCCTGACCAACGTCGTGCTGGCCACACTGGTGCTCGGCTGCCTGGCCGTGGCCGTCTACACGAAGCGGTCACTGGTGCGCGAGGCACGCGGCCTCGAGGTGCACGCCCACGCCGACGGCACGGTGCACGAGCACCACCGCGGTGCCGTCCCGCACACTCATCCGACCTTCGCCGAGCGCCACGAGCGCCGGGTCGCGCGGTTGTTTAGGGAGCCGGCTCGCCGCTGACCCCTCGCCCGCGGTCCTCCGGACCGTTGGGCATGAACTGCCCGGCGATGTGCTCCCAGGCGTTGTCGATCAGGGTGACCAGGTCGATCCGCATCGCCTTGCGGACGTGCGGCTTGTCCAGCTCGCGCTCGACGAACCGCACGACGAAGCGACGCAGCTCTCCGTCCAGGCCGGTCAGCTTCTGCAGCACGGCCGCGCGCCGGTTGTCCGACTTCACGTCGATCGCCACGTCGTCGGGGTGCGGGGGAGCGATGTGCCACAGGATCGTCAGCGGCTCGACCAGCTCCATGGTCAGCCGGAGCGGCAGCAGCACCTCGGCGTCGAAGCGCATCATGTCCACCCCGAGGTCGAGGTGGAACGCGACGCTGACCGGCAGGTTGACCTCGTAGCCGACGACGTCGAGGAGAGCCTCGCCGTACGCCTTGCCGAAGGTGCCGCTCGCGGTGACCTTGGCGACCTTGCGGCCCGGGCCGGCGCCGATCGGACCCAGCTGGAAGTCCTCCCCGAGCACGCGGTTGATCGACTCCATCACCCGGTCGCGGTGCAGGACCAGGTCCATGAACCGCATCCCGAACTCGTCGTAGCCGATCGTCTTGATCGGGTCCTCGGGGGCGGTGCTGGCTGCCTCGGTCACCGCACGATCATCCGACACGGCCCTCGCCGGCGGACCGGGAGGGGTAACCCCGGCCGCTAGAACTCGTTTCAGAAGCATGAGGCCGACCCGATGAGGCGCGTGACCGCCGTCCTGCTTGCCGCCGCGCTCGGGCTCACCCTGGCGGGCACGGCCGGTGGTCCGGCGACCGCCGACGATCCCGCGGTGCCGCGCCTGCACCGCGAGGGCCGGCACCTCGTGGACCAGTACGGCCGGATCGTCGTCGTGCACGGGCTCAACCTCGTCTGGAAGCGCGCGCCCTACGCGCCGCCCGACACGGCCGCCGGGTTCACCACCGCCGACGCCGACTGGCTCGCGCGCTACGGCTTCAACGGCACCCGCCTCGGCGTCCTCTGGGCCGGCGTGACCCCCAACGCACCCGGAGTCGCCGACCCGGCGTACTTCCAGAAGTGGGACCGCGTCGTCGATCTGCTGGCCGACCGCGGGATCTGGATGCAGTTCGACCAGCACCAGGACATGTGGAACGAGACGTACGGCGGCGAGGGCGTGCCGGCCTGGGCGGCGAAGCGGCCGTTCCCGTTCTCACTGCTGCCGTGGATCCCGTTGCCGTTCCCGGAGGGCTACTGGACCCCCGAGGTCTCGACGGTCTTCGACAACTTCTGGGCCAACA
>JAEKKP010000194.1 GCA_019510315.1 Propionibacteriales bacterium | reverse complement strand
TCGTACGCCGGCGGCCACTCGGTGATCGTCGAGAACAACTACGGGTACGCCGGCGTCCAGTCGACCCTGCTCGGACAGACCAGCTCACCGGGAGTCGCGCGGGTCGACCTCGAGGACGACGGGACCTGCCACGTCGCCTGGACGAGCACGGTCACGGCGCCGACGTCCGTGCCGAAGGTGTCACTGGGCAACGGCCTGCTCTACGTCTACTCCAAGCCGGCGTCGTTCCTCCTCGACGACAGCTGGTACCTCACCGCGATCGACGTCGGCACCGGCGCCACCCGGTGGAACCAGCGCACCGGCAACGGCATCCAGTGGAACAACCACTACGCCTCGATCTACCTCGGGCCCGACGGGTCGGCGTACGTGCCGACCCTGGCAGGGCTGATCAGGTTCCACGACCAGTAACCGCCCGGGCCTGTGGATCGTTGATCCTCGCGTGGCGAGCCAACAGTCTCCGCGATCTGCCCGGAGGCCCCGGCCCGCCTCGTGATCTGGGGGTAGCGACAGCCCCTCACGGTTCCGGCGCCTTACGGGAACGGGCCCGGAACGTGAGGGACTGTCGGCTCCCCGGGCCGGCCCTCAGAAGAGCAGGGCCGTCGCCGGGTCGGCCATGAGCGCGGCGACGTCGGCCAGGAAGCGGGAGCCGCTCTCGCCGTCGACGTGGCGGTGGTCGAACGACAGCGCCAGCGTGCAGACGTCGCGGATCTCCAGCGACTCGTTGCCGGCCCGGTCCCTCACGACCCACGGCCGACGCGTCGTCGCGCCGAAGGCGAGGATCGCCGACTCGCCGGTGTTGATGATCGGCGTGCCCGCGTCGACCCCGAAGACGCCGACGTTGGTGATCGTGAAGGTGCCGCCGCTCATCTCCGCCGGCTGCGTGCGACCCTCGCGCGCCACCGCGGTCAGGTCGCCGAGCGCCCCGGCGAGCTCGAGCAGAGAAAGCGAGTCGGCCGACTTGATGTTCGGTACGACGAGCCCGCGCGGTGTCGCTGCCGCGATCCCGAGGTTGACCGACCGCTTGAACACGATCTCCTGGTTGTCCTCGTCCCAGCGGGAGTTGATCACCGGCGTGCGCCGGATCGCGAGCAGGCACGCCCTCGCGAGCACCAGCAGCGGCGTCACCTTGACGTCGGCGAACTCACGCCGAGTCCGCACCCGCTCGACGAACTCCGTCGTGCGGGTCACGTCGACGGTGATCCACTCGGTGACGTGCGGCGCCGTGAACGCCGACTGCACCATCGCCTGGCCCATCATCTTGCGGACGCCCTTGATCGGCTCGCGCCACTCCTCGAGCCGACCCGGCTCGGCGGGTGCCGCGACGTCACGCGGGTTGCCGGCGTACTGCGCGGGCATCCCGACAGCACCCTCGACGTCGGCGCGGGTGATGGTGCCCTCCGGTCCGCTCGGGGTCACGGAGCCCAGGTCGACGCCCAGGTCCTTGGCGAGCTTGCGCACCGGCGGCTTGGCGAGCGCCCGGGTCTCGACGGTCCCGACCACCGGGGCGGACGGGAGCTGCTCGGCCTCCTCGGGGATGTCGCTCGTGACCGCCTCGACGAGGTGCATCACCTGGTCGTGCTGCTGCGGCGCGCCCGCGTTGAAGACGTCCTGCACGTCGGCCTTCGCGGCGTGCTCGCCCGCGGCCTCCGGGATCGTGCGCCGGCGGGCGCGGCGTACCGGCCCGCGCTCCGCCTTGTTGCGACCGACCAGGCTCTCGCCCTCGCCGCCTCCGGTGGCGGCGGGGTTGGACAGGTCGAGCTCCGGCGCCGGTGCGGCGACGCCGTCCTCGATGCGGATGATCGGGGTGCCGACCGGCACCGTCTCGCCCTCGGGCACCAGCAGCGCCGTGACGACGCCGGCGTACGGCGAGGGCAGCTCCACCAGCGACTTGGCGGTCTCGATCTCGACGACGACGTCGTTGATCTTGATCTCGTCGCCGACCTTCACCTTCCACGTGACGATCTCGGCCTCGGTCAGGCCCTCGCCCACGTCGGGCAACTTGTACTCGGACATGGAGCTCCTCAGAAGTCGAAGGTGCGGTCGACGGCGTCGAGTACCCGGTCGAGATCGGGAAGGTACTCCTCCTCGATCCGCGACGGCGGGTACGGCGTGTCGAACCCGCCGACGCGCAGCACCGGAGCCTCGAGCGAGTAGAAGCAGTGCTCGGTGATCCGGGCAGCGATCTCCGATCCCATGCCGAGGTTGCTGTGCGCCTCGTGGGTGACGACGGCGCGGCCGGTGCGGCGTACGGACTCGTAGACCGGTGCGAGGTCGAGCGGCGACAGCGTGCGCAGGTCGACGACCTCGACCGACCGGCCTTCGCCGGCGGCGGCCTCGGCGGCCTTCATCGCGGTCTTCACCATCGGCCCGTAGGCGAGCAGCGTGAGATCGCTGCCCGCACGCACGACCCGCGAGGTGAACAACGGCTGCGCGTCGACCAGCGCGGTCGACTCGTCGACCTCGGCCTTGTCGGCGTGGTACTGCCGCTTCGGCTCGAGGAACACCACCGGGTCGTCGCTGGCGATCGCCTGCTGGATCATGAAGTAGCCGTCGACGGGGTTGGAGCAGGTGACGACCTTGAGGCCGGGAGTGTGCGCGAACTGCGCCTCGGGCGACTCCGAGTGGTGCTCGACGGCACCGATGCCGCCGCCGTACGGGATCCGGATGACCATCGGCATCCGCACGTGACCGTGGGTGCGGAAGTGGATCTTCGCCACCTGGCTGACGATCTGGTCGTACGCCGGGTAGACGAAGCCGTCGAACTGGATCTCGCACACCGGCCGGTAGCCGCGCATCGCGAGGCCGACCGCGGTGCCGAGGATGCCGGACTCGGCCAGCGGGCTGTCGATCACCCGGTCCTCGCCGAAGTCCTTCTGCAGCCCGTCGGTGATCCGGAAGACGCCGCCGAGCTTGCCGACGTCCTCACCCATGAGGAGGACCTTCGGGTCGGCCTCCATCGCCTTGCGCAGGCCGGCGTTGAGCGCCTTGGCCAGGGTCATCTTGGTCATCAGTGGGCCCCCTCGAAGGTCTCCAGGTATGCCGCGTAGCCGTCGCGTTGCTCGGCGAGCTCGTCGGTCTGCTCGACGTAGACCTGGTCGAAGATGCTCAGCGGGCTCGGGTCCGGCAGCGCCTTGCAGCCGTCGCGGAGACGGGCGCCCAGCTGCTCGGCCTCGGTCTCGACCTCGTCGAAGAAGTCCTGGTCGGCGAGCGCGTTGCGGGTGAGGTAGACCTTGACCCGCGCGATCGGGTCCTTGAGCTTCCACTTCTCGAGCTCTTCGCTCATCCGGTAGCGCGTCGGGTCGTCCGTCGTGGTGTGCGCACCCATCCGGTAGGTGTAGGCCTCGACCATCGTCGGGCCGTTGCCCTCGCGGGCGCGCTGCAGGGCCGCCTGGGTCACGGCATAGGTGGCGAGGACGTCGTTGCCGTCGACCCGCACGCCGGGGAACCCGAAGCCGTGCGCACGCTGGTAGAGCGGGATGCGCGACTGCCTCTCGATCGGCTCGGAGATCGCCCACTGGTTGTTCTGGCAGAAGAAGACCACCGGTGCGTTGTACGACGCGGCGAACACGAACGACTCGTTGACGTCGCCCTGCGACGAGGCGCCGTCGCCGAAGTAGGCGATCACCGCGGTGTCGCGCTCCGGGTCGCCGGTGCCGATCGCCCCGTCCCGCTGGACGCCCATCGCGTAGCCGGTCGCGTGGAGGGTCTGGGCGCCGATCACGATCGTGTAGTTGGCGAAGTTGTTCTGACGCGGGTCCCAGGAGCCCTGGTCGACACCACGGAACAGACCGAGCAGCCGCAGCGGGTCGACGCCGCGGCAGTACGCCACACCGTGCTCGCGGTAGGTCGGGAACACGTAGTCCTGGGGCCGGAGTGCCCGGCCCGAGCCGATCTGCGCCGCCTCCTGGCCGAGGAGCTGTGCCCAGATGCCGAGCTCGCCGTGGCGCTGCAGGGCGGTCGACTCGGTGTCGATGCGCCGGGTGAGCACCATGTCGCGGTAGAACCCGCGAACCACCTCGGCCTCGTCGGCCTCACCGACGTCGAAGGAGTACTCCGGGTGCTCGACACGCTGTCCCTCGGGCGTGAGCAGCTGGACGAAATCGGGACCCCCGGTCGGGGTAGGGGCGAGGAGCTCGCTCATGTTCTCTCCAGATCCAACAGGTGTGGGTCGGGGTCGCCGTCCACACGTGGGCAGATCGTGACCCGCATCCCCGGCTCCAGGGTGTTGGCCGCTGTGACGCGGGCCACATGACGTGCCCACCGTACCGACGGCCGTCCCGGACGACCAATCAACAAGGACGTCCGAGCAGTTCCGGCGGGCGGGGCGGGGTGCGACACTCACGACATGACCGACGCCCAGACCCGGGTGACACTCGTGGTCCCCGCGAAGCCGGGCCGCATCTTCGACCTCCTCGCCACGCCGTACCGTCTTCCGGAGATCGACCCCACCGGCTCGACGATCTCCGACGACAACGCCTCGCCGGTGACAGCGGCCGGCCAGGTGTTCCGGATGAACATGGTGACCCGCGCGGCACCGCAGACGAAGTACCTCACCGAGCACCACGTCGACGCCTTCCGGCACAACCGGCTGATCGGCTGGGAGGTCTTCCCGGTCGACGGCGACCCCGGCGGGTGGTCCTGGCGGTTCGAGCTCACTCCGATCGAGGACAAGAAGAAGCGCACCCAGGTCGCCCTCACCTACGACTGGTCGAAGACCTCTCCCGAGAACGTCGCCCGGTTCGGCATCCCCGACCACGACAGCGTGGACCTCGAGGCGTGCCTGGCGCGCCTCGCGCAGGCGGTCAAGAAGTAGGCGGGCAAACCGGCAGGAAATCGGCGTGCGCTGGCAGGTCCCGTGGCCGAGGATGACGGGGTGACCACCGCCGCCCCCACCGCCCCCTCGAAGGCACCAGCGGCGGCCGGGCTGGTGGCGATCGCCCTCCTGGTCGTCTACGTCGTCTGGGGCTCGACCTACCTCGGCATCCGCGTCGTCGTGAAGGAGGCGCCGCCGTTCCTCGGGATGGGGTCGCGGTTCTTCACCGCGGGCATCCTCCTGGGCGCCGTGCTGACCTTCCGCAGCGGCATCGGCCGGCTCCGCGTCTCGCGCAAGGAGCTGCTCGGCTGCGCGGCGGTGGGGCTCATGCTGCCGGTGCTCGGCAACGGTCTCGTGTCGGTCGGTGAGAACAAGGGTGCGCCGTCCGGTGTGACGGCCCTGCTGATCGCCAGCGCGCCCCTGATGATCGCCATCTTCCGGTTCGCCGCCGGCGACCGCCCGAAGGCGATGAGCGTGGTCGGACTGCTGCTCGGTTTCGTCGGACTCACGTACCTCGTGCTGGTCGGCCGGCACTCCGGGGGCGACGACCGGGTGCCGATCGGGGCGGCTCTGATCGTGCTCTTCGCGAGCACCTGCTGGGCCTTCGGCTCGTGGGTGCAGCCCCACCTGACCCTGCCCGACGACGCCTTCGTGATGACCGTGCACGAGATGTGGACCGGCGGAGCGGTCATGCTCGTCGTCGGCGCCCTCAGCGGCGAGCGGGTCGACTTCTCGTCGTACTCGGCGAACACCTACCTGGCCTGGGGCTACCTCGTCGTCTTCGGCTCGATGGTCGCGTTCTCGGCGTACGTCTGGCTGCTCGGCAACGCGCCGATCTCGCTGGTCGCGACCTATGCCTACGTCAACCCCGTGGTCGCGGTCGCCCTCGGTGCCCTGATCCTCGACGAGCCGATCACCAGTGCGGTGCTCGTGGGCGGGGCTGTGATCGTCGTCGCAGTGGCGATCGTGATCTCGGTGGAGCGCGTACGCCGGCCGGAGGCCCCTGCACCGGCGGCCGCCCCGGCCGACACGGTCCCGGGAGCCCCGGCCACGCGCTAGATCCGGCGCCCGTTCTCACCCGCGGCGCGCGGCGGCTGTGCGCTCTTCGTTCCCGCCAGTTCATCGGTCGGAAACGGCGCGCGGACGTTCGTTGTCCAAGGTTCAACCAGTGGGATGTCCCCGGACGCCGTACGTACGACGCCCGAGGAGCCGCCGACACCCTCCCCGGTGGTAGGTCCCCGACGACGAGTGAGCCGCAGCACAGCGGCTCCAGGGTCACCAGTGCGCACCTCGACGACGCGGTCCGCCCGGTGGCCATGCAGCTTTCCAAGGGGTACGACACATGGCGACA
>JAEKKP010000193.1 GCA_019510315.1 Propionibacteriales bacterium | reverse complement strand
AGTCGCGGTTGTCGCGGTAGCCGTCGAAGAAGTGCTCGGCGTCGAGGAACACCCGCTGCCCCTCCGCGGCGAGGTGGGCGACGGTGTCACGGACCATCGCGAGGTTCTCCTCCAGCGTCGTACGCAGCGCGAGCTCGACGTGCCGGTCGTGCGACTTGGCGACCAGCGTGACGACGCCGGCACCGCTGTCGCGCAGGGCCGCGACCAACGGGTCGTCGGCCGCCTTGACGCCGGCCCGGCGGGTGGCGCCGAACGCGGCCAGCCGGGCGTTCTGGAGGTGCAGCTCCTCACGAGCGCGGGCGAAGAACTCGGTGTCCTTCGGGTTCGCACCGGGCCAGCCGCCCTCGATGAAGCCGACGCCCAGTCCGTCGAGCTGGCGCGCGATCGCCAGCTTGTCGGCCACCGAGAGGTTGAGGCCCTCCTGCTGTGCGCCGTCGCGCAACGTGGTGTCGTAGACGTGGAACGCGTCCGGGCTGGTCATGTCATCGTCCTCGTTCGTCGGGTCCTGGGCAACAAAAAAACCTCCCGGTGGACGAGAGGTTGGCGCGACAGGGGTCCTGTCGCGCTAGCTGATAATGCGAGTTGCTGCCTGCACGGTCACGAGTCTGCCACAGAGACCGGTACGCCGGACCTGGCATCCAGAATCCGGCCGGGACCGATAGTCCGGCACGATTTCGCCCTCACCAGAGCCTTGGGAGGGCGGATTCGTGCCGGACTATGCGCTACGGCGCGTTCAGAGGACCTTGTGCATCCACCCGAAGGTGTCGTCGGCGCGGCCGTACTGGATGTCGACGAGCGACTGGCGGATCTGCATGGTGAGCGCGCCCGCCTCGGTGGAGCCCCCCACCTCACCGCCGGCCCACTTCAGGGTGCCGACGGGCGTGACGACCGCGGCCGTGCCGCAGGCGAACACCTCGGTGATCTCTCCGGAAGAGACGCCGTCGCGCCACTCGTCGATCGAGATCTTGCGCTCCTCGACCTGGTGGCCCGACTTCTCCGCCAGGTCGATGATCGCCGACCGGGTGATGCCCTCGAGGATGGTGCCGGTCTCCGGCGTCACGATGTGGCCGTCGGCGTACACGAAGTACATGTTCATCCCGCCGAGCTCCTCGACGTAGCGGCCCTCGGCGGCGTCGAGGAAGACGACCTGGTCGCAGCCCTGGTCGATCGCCTCCTGCTGCGCGACCAGCGAGCTCGCGTAGTTGCCACCGGTCTTCGCCGCACCCATGCCACCGCGGCCGGCGCGGGTGTACTCCTCGGTGAGCCACAGCGTCAGCGGCTTGATCCCGCCCTTGAAGTACGCACCCGCTGGCGACGCGATCACCATGAAGGTGACGTGCTGCGCCGGCCGGACGCCGAGGAAGGCCTCGGAGGCGATCATGAACGGACGGATGTACAGGCTCTTCTCGGTGCCGGGCTCGGCGACCCAGCGCTCGTCGACCGTGACCAGGGCGTCGACCGCCTGCACGAAGTCGTCGGCCTCGAGCACCGGCAGGGCGAGGCGGTGGGAGGACCGCACCATCCGCTGGGCGTTCTCCTCGGGCCGGAACGTCCACACCGAGCCGTCGTCGTGACGGTAGGCCTTCATGCCCTCGAAGATCTCCTGGGCGTAGTGCAGCACCGCCGTCGCCGGGTCCAGGGTCAGCGGTCCGTACGCCGTGATGCGGGCGTCGTGCCAGCCCTTCTCGGGAGTCCACTCGACGGTGAACATGTGGTCGGTGAAGTGGATCCCGAAGCCGGGGTTGGCGAGGATCTCGGCGACCTCGGCGGCCGAGCGCGGGTGCGCCGAGGGGACGATCGAAATGTCCAGGGTCATGGCTTGAGGTTATCTCTCATTAACCGGGCGCAGAACGGGCTGCACCCGCGGATTTGCGGTGGGCGGGCAGCGTCAGCCCGCTACTCGCGTGGCGATGGCGTCGCCGACCTGCGCCGTGGTGCGCCTCGTGCCGGGCTCGCGCTCGGCGAGGTCCTCGATGACCGCGGCCTCCACAGCGAGGGCGGCGTCGTCGAGGCCGAGGTGCTCGAGCATGAGCGCGACCGAGAGGATCGCGGCGGTCGGGTCGGCGATCTGCTGGCCGGCGATGTCCGGGGCGGAGCCGTGCACCGGCTCGAACATCGACGGCGCGGTGCGGTCGGGGTTGACGTTGCCGCTCGCCGCCAGGCCGATGCCGCCGGTCACCGCGGCGGCCAGGTCGGTGACGATGTCGCCGAACAGGTTGTCGGTCACGATCACGTCGAACCGCGAAGGGTTCGTCGTCAGGTGGATCATCGTGGCGTCGACGTGCATGTAGTCGGTGGTCACGTCGGGGAACTCCCGGGCGACCTCCTCGAAGATCCGCCACCACACCGAGCCGGCGTGGACGAGCACGTTGGTCTTGTGGACCAGGGTCAGCTTCTTGCGCGGCCGCTTCTGCGCCCGGGCGAACGCATCGCGGACGACTCGCTCGACACCGAACGCCGTGTTCACCGAAACCTCGGTGGCGACCTCGTGCGGCGTACCGACGCGCAGCGCGCCGCCGTTGCCGGTGTAGGGACCCTCGGTGCCCTCGCGGACGACGACGAAGTCGACCTCGCCAGGATCTGCCAGCGGCGAGACCGCACCCGGGAAGATCCGCGACGGGCGCAGGTTGACGTAGTGGTCCAGCTCGAAGCGCAGCCGGAGCAGCAGGCCGCGCTCGAGGATGCCCGGCGGAAGGTTCGGGTCGTTGGGCTTGCCGCCGACCGCACCGAGCAGGATCGCGTCGTGCTGGCGGATCTCCGCCAGCACCGAGTCGGGCAGCACCTCACCGGTCGCCAGGTAGCGCTCGGCGCCGAGGTCGTAGCGCGTCGGCTCGAACTTCACCTGCACGGGCGTGACCGCCTCGAGGACCTTCAAGGCCTCTGCGGTGACCTCGGGGCCGATCCCGTCGCCCGGGATCACGGCGAGCTTCAGCGACTGGTTCCCCTGGTGGGGTTCGGTGGGCATGCGGTCGAGGCTAGTTGTCGTCAGGGCGCTCGCCGCCGTTGTCTCGCAGGTCAAGCGCGGCCTGCACCGCCTCGTGCGAGGACGGGTTGTCGGGGTTGTTCCTGGCCGGGCCCCACTCGGGGTACATCTCGTACATGACTGTTCCTACGTTCTCTCGAGTCGTGCGGTTTCGTCAGAAGGGATGGGTGCCCTCCGTCGAGACTCGACTCGTGATCGAGGAGTTCGAGAGACCAAGCGGGGATGGTGCTGTGCCGACTCGCTCGCGGAGGGTTTCGTAAGGCCGAATGGCGGGAACGCCGGACTCCGCGGCGAGGTGGCCCTACTTAAAAGGCCTCGCCACGGCGGCAAATAAGTACGAAGTTCCTCCGCATGGTCCGACGAGAGTAGGCCGGATCTCCGGCGAGGGCCTGCGATTTCCGAAGGATGTCCCACCATCCGAGACGTCTCTCCGATCCGTGGACTCCTGCCCGGGGTTTGCGAGACTCGAACCATGAGTGCTCCCCCGGAGGTACCGCCGATCGTCGCGCGCGCGTTCGACGTGTCCCGCCGAGCCGGGTACGTGTCGTTCTGCCGCAACGAGACCGGCCGCCTCCTCGCGGCCCTGGCGGCGACCCGGACGGGCACGATGGCGGAGTTCGGCACCGGGTGCGGTGTCGGTACGGCGTGGCTGCGGTCCGGCGTACGGCCCGGGGCGACCATCCTGTCGGCCGAGCTCGACGAGAAGCTCGCGGTCGCGGCGCAGGAGATCTTCATCGACGACCCCCAGGTCGAGGTCCTCGCCGCGGACTGGTCGACCCTGCGCAACAAGGGCCCGTACTCGTTGCTGTTCCTCGACCCCTCGTCGCCGGAGGACGCCTCCGTCGACTCCGTGGCCGACCTCGTCGAGCCCGGCGGCATCGTCGTGATGGACGACTTCACGCCGTGCGAGGTGTGGCCCCCGATCACGGCCGGCCGCGTCGACGTGCTGCGCGAGCGCTGGCTCACCGACGACCGGTTCACGGCCGTCGAGGTGATGGTCGCGCCGGACGCGTCCGCGCTCATCGCCACCCGCAACTGAAGCGGTCGAGTAGGCACAAACGGCCCGTCGAGTAGGCACAAACGGCCCTCCGAGTGGTCAGATACGGCCATTGCATGGGCCCTTCCTGACCACTGGACCGGCCATTCCTGACCACTGGACCGGCCATTCCTGACCACTCGGCCGGCCTTTCCGGACTACTCGGCGGGTTGGTCAGGCGGCGGCTGGTTCGCAGGCGTCGACCAGTGGAGTCGTCGGCTCCTGCGGCACCGGGCGCTCCGGCAGCTCGACGACGGCCAGCGGCAGCAGCCACTGGACGAGCGGGCCGATCGCGACGGCGTACACGATCGTGCCGAGGCCGACCGCGCCACCGAGGGTCCAGCCGACCGCCACGACGCTGACCTCCATCGTCGTGCGCACGAACCGGATCGAGATGCCGGTACGCCGGTGCAGGCCCGTCATCAACCCGTCGCGAGGTCCCGGCCCGAACTGCGACCCGATGTAGAGCGCCGTGGCGACGCCGTTGAGGAACACCCCCGCCAGCAACAGCACCAGCTGCCCGCCGCCCGTGCGAGGGGTGCCGATGACGCCGAGGAAGAAGTCCGCGGACAGGCCGACGAGCACGGAGTTGAGGATCGTCCCGACGCCGGGCATCTCGCGCAGCGGGATCCAGCCGAGGAGCACCACACCGCTCATCAGGATCACCGCAGCGCCGAAGCTGATCGGCAGCTGCTTGGCCATGCCCTGGTGCAGGACGTCCCACGGGTCGTTGCCGAGCGTCGCCCGGATCACCATCGCCATGGTCATCCCGTAGAGCACCAGCCCGACCAGCAGCTGGCTGAACCGCCGGGTCAGGCGGCCGGCGCGCAGCTGGGCCACCGGACCGAGGCGAGCCAGCTCGCGACGGACGGCCGGGGCTCGCCGCGGCCGCGGCGGGCGGCCGAGGTGCGGTGTGCCGAGACGGGCGGTGGGGTCGAAGGCTCCGGACATGCCACCAGTCCACCGCAGATTGGACTGGTCTCAAATAGCCAATCGTGATTCACTGGCCTGCATGGGAGAACGAGTACTGGCAGCGTCGACGGTCGCGACCATGGTCGGCGACTTCGACCGCGACCCGGCGTACCAGGGGCTGGCCGAGGGCCTGCGCATCCTGATCACCGACGGCCGGATCGCCCGCGGTGTCCGGCTGCCCAGCGAGCGAGAGCTCACCGATGCCCTCGGGGTGAGCCGCACGACCGTGGCCCGCGCGTACGCCGAGCTGCGCGACCTCGGTTTCCTCGTGTCCCGGCGGGGTTCGGGCAGCGTCGCGTCGCTGCCCGCCTCGCGGGGTCTTCGTGGCGACCACCTGCTGCCGCCGGGCGACCTGCCGCCCGACAAGCTCGACCTGACCTGCGCCGCACCCGTGCCGGGACCCGGTCTGCTGGCGGCGTACCAGAGGGCGGTCGCGGAGCTGCCGCAGTACCTCTCCGGCACCGGCTACTACCCGTCGGGCCTGCCGGCGCTCAAGGAGGCGGTCGCCGAGCGGTACGCCGCCCGCGGGCTGCCGACCACCGCGGAGCAGGTGATGATCGTGCCCGGCGCGCTCGCCGGCATCGCCGTCGTCGCCCGGGCGCTGGTGAAGCGGGGCGGCCGGACGTTGGTCGAGAACCCCACCTACCCCAACGCGATCGCCACCCTGCGGCACAGCGGCGGCCGCCTGGTCAGCACCGACGTCGGCCGCGAGGACGCACACGTCGGCGACCTCGTCGACGTCGCGCGTCAGGTCTCGCCCGCGCTCGCCCTGCTGATCCCGGACTTCCACAATCCGACCGGGCACCTGATGGCCGACGCCGATCGCGAACGCGTCGCCCACGCCCTCGCACGATCCGGCACGCGTCCGGTGATCGACGAGTCGATGGTGGAGCTGCCGCTCGAGGGCCAGGAGATGCCGTCGCCGTTCGCGGCGTACTCGCCCGAGGCGGTGACGGTCGGGTCGCTCAGCAAGCCGTTCTCTGCTCGAGCAGCTGGTCGCCGTCGATCTGATCCGCACGGGCGCCGAGCTCCTCGAGCATCGACGTACCCGGCTGCGGCAGTCCCGCGACGCCGCCGTCGCCGCCCTCGCCGAGCACCTCCCCGAGTGGAAGGTGCGGACCCCGAGCGGCGGCCTGAGCCTGTGGTGCGAGCTGCCCGACGACCGCGCGCACTCCTCCGACCTGGTGCCCTACGCCGCCGGCCGCGACGTGATCATCGTGCCGGGTCCGGCGTTCGCGCCCGAGGGTGGCCTCGACCGGTTCCTGCGGATCCCGTTCACCGCACCTCCGGCCGTGCTCGAGGACGCGATCGCGCGCATTGCCCTGGCCTGGCGCGACGCCCCGGTGTCCGGGCGGTCGGCGCGGGGTGTGGCGCCGACCCTGGTGGCGTGAGCGCCGTCAGGTCAGGTCGACGCCGCGCACCGACTCCGCGTTGATCGACGTCCGGATCGCCTCGAGCACGTCGGCGGGAACCGCGGAGTCGACGGAGAGCGCGACCAGGGCCTTGCCGCCCTTGGCGTCACGGGATACCTGCATGCCGGCGATGTTGACGCCGGCCTCGCCGAGGATCTGGCCGACGGTGCCGACCATGCCGGGGCGGTCCTCGTAGCGGAAGAACGCCAAGTGGTCGGTCGGCTCCAGGTCGACCAGGAAGCCGTCGAGCTCCACGAGCCGCTCACGGCGGTTGATGCCGATCAGCGTGCCCGACACCGAGGACTGCGAGCCGTCGGCCAGCGTGCCGCGGATCGTGATCAGGTTGCGGTGGTCGGGGCTCTCCGGGTCGGTGACCAGGCGTACGGCGGTGCCCCGCTCGGCCGCGAGCAGCGGGGCGTTCACGTAGGAGACCTGGTCCTCGACGATGTCGGCGAAGACACCCTTGAGCGCGGCGAGCTCGAGCACCTTGACGTCGTACTCGGTGATCTCGCCGCGGACCTCGACGTCGATCGACTGGGCGACCTCGCCGGCGAGCGCGGTGAAGATCCGGCCGAGCTTCTCGGTCAGCGGGATGCCCGGGCGCACGTCCTCGGCGATGACGCCGCCCTGGACGTTGACCGCGTCGGGCACCAGCTCGCCGCCGA
>JAEKKP010000283.1 GCA_019510315.1 Propionibacteriales bacterium | reverse complement strand
CCGTCGACGAGCGCGGCCACCGTCGCCTCGTAGCGCTCGACGATGTCGTCGCCGAGCACCTCGCCGGCATCACCGTGCGGGATGTCGGCGAGCGCTCCGACCTGCGCGATGCACGCGGCGATCTCGGCGTCCGCCGGGGGCACGATCTGGCTGCCGTCGCCGAGGTAGACCTTGTAGCCGTTGTCCTGCGGCGGGTTGTGGCTCGCGGTCACCATCACACCGGCCACGCAGCCGAGGTCGCCGATCGCGTACGCCAGCAGCGGCGTGGGAAGCGGGCGCGGCATCACGAAGGCGCGGATGCCGGCACCGGTCATCACCTCGGCGGTGTCGCGGGCGAAGACGTCGGAATTGTGGCGCGCGTCGTACCCGATCACGACGGACGCGTCGGTGGCGGCGCCGGTGCGGTGCAGGTACGCCGCGAGCCCGGCGGCTGCGCGCAGCACGACGACCCGGTTCATCCGCCGCGGACCCGCGCCGAGCGCGCCGCGGAGGCCGGCCGTGCCGAACTCGAGGGTGCCGTTGAACCGGTCCTCCAGCTCGACGCGGTCGTCGGCGGCGATCAGCCGCTCGAGCTCTGCCACGGTCGCCGGGTCGGGGTCCTCGGCCGCCCATGCCCGGGCCCGTTCGAGAAGGTCGTCGGTCATGCGGTGAACGCTATGCCACCGGGCCTGACCCGGGACGTCATGATGGGGCCGTGGGAAGCGCACAGCCGACGGAGTACGTCTTCACCGACAGCTGGGAGACCCCGGCACGCCCGCACGAGGTGCACGAGGTGCTGCTGGACCTCGAGCACTACGTCGACTGGTGGCCGCAGGTGCGTGCGGTCGCGAGCCTCGGCCCCGACGACGCGCTGGTCGTCTGCCGCTCGCTGCTGCCCTACGACCTCGAGCTCGCGCTGCACGCCGAGGAGCGCGATCCCGAGTCGCTGCGGGTCCGGATCGACGGGCCGATCCGGGGCTTCGCCCACTGGCGGCTCGCCCCGACCGAGGGCGGCACGCGGCTCGACTTCGAGCAGCGCGTGCACGCCGTCGGGCGGGTGTTCCGCTGGGCGTCGTACGTCGCGAAGCCGGTGCTGCGCGCGAACCACGCCTGGATGATGCGGGGTGCGGAACGCGGGCTCAGGCGAGCTTTGCGTCCAGGGTGATCTCGACCGAGAGCGCCTGGGACACCGGGCAGTTGGCCTTGGCGTCCTCGGCCAGCTCGAGGAACTTCGCCTCGTCGATCCCGGGCACGGTGCCGACCACGGTGATCGCTGACTTCGTGATGCCGGTGCCGGGCACGAAGGTGACGACGGCGCTGGTCTCGAGGCGGTCGGCGGGCGTGTCGTTCTTGGCCAGCATGTTGGAGAACGCCATCGAGTAGCAGGCCGAGTGCGCGCCCGCGATGAGCTCCTCGGGGCTGGTCTTCCCGTTGGCGTCCTCGGCGCGCGAGGCCCACGAGACCGGGTACGGGCGCGCGAGGCCCACGAGACCGGGTACGAGCCGATGCCGGAGGAGTCGAAGGTGGTCTCGCCGGAGCCTTCGAAGAGGGTGCCGGACCAGACGGTGGTTGCCTTGCGATCAGTCATGCGCGCCAGCGTAGCCAAGTGCCCGGACGCGTCCGTCAGCGCAGGGTCCGCCGCCCGAACACCGGGGCAACCTTCTTGAACGCCGCCTCGCGGGCTGCCTTGGTGTTCGCAGTCCCGAGCAGGACGAGCTGCTCTACTCGCTCGCGGGCGAAGGTGGCGCGTGGCGACGCCGTCCAGCTGCGGTTGAACAGCCGCTTGGCGGCCGCGACGGAGTCCGGCGAGCGCCCGGCGATCTCGCGGGCCAGCTCGGTCGCGGCAGCGACCGGGTCCGCCGCGAGCTCGGTCACGAGCCCGAGGTCGGCGGCCTCCTTGCCGCTCAGCATGCGGGCGGTCATGGTCAGGCGCTTGGCGGTGTCGATGCCGATGAGCTCGGCCAGGGTGCGGATCCCCGTCATGTCCGGGATCAGTCCCCAGCGGGCCTCGAGCACCGACCACTCGGAGTCGGGAGTGGCCACCCGGAAGTCGGCGGCGAGGGCGAGCTGGAGGCCGCCGCCGTAGCAATGGCCCTCGACCGCGGCGATCACCGGGACCGGCAGCCGCCGCCAGGCCCAGCACGCCTCCTGGAAGGTGTTGGTACCCCGCCAGGGGCGCGGGACGAACGCCTTGGCGACGCCGGCCGGGCTCTTCATCACCGAGCCGAAGTCGAGGCCGGCGCAGAACGACGAGCCGTCGCCACTGAGCACCACGGCACGCAGGCTGCGGTCGGTGCGCAGCGCGCGCGCCGTGGCGACCAGCTCGTCCAGCGTCTGGAGCGTCAGGGCGTTCAGCTTGTCCGGACGGGTCAGGCGCACGTGGGCGATGCCGTCGTGGACCTCGTGGTCGACGTACCTCATGCCGGGAATGTTACCGGCCGG
>JAEKKP010000192.1 GCA_019510315.1 Propionibacteriales bacterium | reverse complement strand
CAGTGTCCCTTTCCCGCAGCGTGGGTGACTGACGGGTAATCTACTCGCCCTTGCCGCCGCCGAACATGATCTCGTCCCAGCTCGGGACGGACGAGCGGCCCTTGCGGTGCGGCTTGTCCGGCGGCGGGGGAGAGGCCGGCTCCTCGGCCTCTTGCTCGTCGACGTCGAGCGCCTCGTCGGCGACCTCGTCCGGCGCGTCGGGCTGGTCGTCGGGCACCGACGCGATCCAGTCCGCGTCGCCGTGGTCGGCCGCGGGGTCGAGCGCCCGATCACGGACCAGCTCGATGGCGTCACTGCCCAATTCGGAGTCGGCCAGCTCGTGGTCGGCCAGCGGCAGCTCGTCGTCGGTGATCCGGCGGTCGGTGTCGCGGGGGACGGAGGACAGCCGTCGCGTGGGTCCGCCCTCGGTCGTCTCGGTGGCCTCGCCGGTCAGCAGCCGGGCCTCCTGGTTGTCGGCCACGACGTAGCGCCCCGGTTGGTCGTAGGTGAACTCCGCGCGACGGGGAGCGCCGCCGACGGCGTACTGCGCAATGAGCGTCCAGCGGCCGTCCTCGCGACGCCAGGCGTCCCAGGTGACGTCGTCGGCGCGCACGCCGACGTTGGAGAGGTGGGTGCGGGAGGCCTGGTCGAGGGTGCCGGCGGCGGTGCTGGACTCGGTGGAGCGGCGGCGGATCGAGGACTTCTGGGCGCTCTCGGCGACGTGGGCGCGCTCGGCCAGCACCGGCGCGGCGAAGCCCATGATCGCGTCGACCGTGGTCTGCGCGGCGGCGGCGACGTCCTCGGCGGACTCCCCGCCCCGGATCCGCGCCTGGATGTCGCGCGGTCGAAGGGCGCTTTCCATCTTCATCTCCAACTGGCCGAGTCGAGCGTGGTCTCCCCGGAGGGCTGCGCGAAGCCGGTGGTCGACCGGTACGGAGAACTCCTCGCCGGTGTCACTGACCAGGACGAGGGTCTTGCCGTCCTTGCTCAGCCCCACCGGGGTGAGGTGCTGCATCGTTGCCGACTCCTTCGATCCGCGTGGGGCGAGCCTACCTTTGCAGGGCTCCACTCCGAGGGACGTTGCGCTGCGCGCCGCCGACGGCGATCCGGCCGCGGGCCTACCCTCCTGACATGATCGACGACTCGCCGCTCCTGCTGGTCCTCGAGCTCGTCGGCATCTTCGTCTTCGCCATCTCCGGAGGGCTGGTCGCGGTCCGCAAGCACCTCGACATCTTCGGCGTGGTGGTGCTCGCCGGGGCAACGGGCCTGGGCGGTGGCTTCCTGCGCGACGTGCTCATCGACGCCACACCGCCTGCGGCCCTGGCCGACTGGCGCTACCTCCTCGTGCCGGTGGCGGCCGGGCTGACCACTTTCGCCTTCCACCCGGCGCTGGGCCGGATGGAGCGACTCGTCACCGTCTTCGACGCCGCGGGGCTCGGGCTGTTCTGCGTGACGGGCGCGCTCAAGGCGCTCGACCACGGGCTGGGTCCGGTGCCAGCGGCTCTGATGGGCATGGTCACGGGCATCGGGGGCGGGATGGTCCGCGACCTGCTCGCCGGCCGCGTGCCGGTCGTCTTCTCCAGCGAGCTGTACGCGACCCCGGCCCTCGCCGGTGCGGCCTGGGCGGTCTTCGCCCAGCACCAGGGGTGGACCGTCTGGTTGGTGGCGCTGCCGGGCGTGCTGGTCTGCTTCGGCTGGCGGGTGCTGGCGATCCTGCGGAACTGGCGGGCGCCGGTGGCGAGCGGGCCGGCGTCGGTGTGATGGGAACTCAGTCGCCGAGGACCCGCCGCAGATAGGTGTTCGCGAACAGCCGGTCCGGGTCGAGGCGGTCGCGGACGGTCTGGAACTCCGACCAGCGCGGGTACGCGGACTCGAGGTCCTCGGCGGTGCGGGTGTGCAGCTTGCCCCAGTGCGGTCGGCCGTCGTACCGGCGCAGGATGTCCTCGACGCCCTCGAAGTACGCCGTGTGGTCGGTGCGGGCGTTGACGTGGAAGGCCAGGTACATCGACGCGCGGGCCGACGACGTGGACAGGGCGATGTCGTCGGCCGGTGTGGTGCGGACCTCCACCGGGAAGCTGATCTCCAGCCCCGACCTGTCGAACCAGCGGCGCACCTCCCGCAGCGCGTCGAGGCCGGCCGCGCGGGGCACGGCGTACTCCATCTCGCGGAAGACGACGCGGCGCGGCGAGGTGAAGACCTTGTGCGGGACGTCGGAGTAGGTCCGCTCCGAGAGCGCCCGGCCGGCGAGCTCGTTGATCCGCGGGATCCAGGACGACCGCAGGTCGCCGACCCGGTTGGCCAGGGCGAAGACCGAGTTGGACAGGAAGTCGTCGTCGAACCACGCCCGGAGCCGACCGAGTGGCGCTGCGTCGTCGAGCGTGCGGTTGTCGGCCTTCGCCAGCACCCGGTCGGTGTGGGGGAACCAGTAGATCTCGAAGTGGTGGTTGTCCTCGGCGAGCTCGTCGAACCGATCGAGCGCCTCGTGCCACAACAGCGGGAACTCGTGTGCCTCGAGGGTGAAGAGCGGCTCGACACGGAAGGTCAGCGTCGTCAGGATGCCGAGCGCGCCGAGGCCGAGCCGAGCGACGGCGAACACGTCCGGGTGCTCGCTCTGCGACGCGCGCACGACCTCACCCGTGCCGGTGACCAGCTCCAGCCCGGCCAGCTGTGCGCTGAGTGAGGCGACCAGGCCGCCGGTTCCGTGGGTGCCGGTGGAGGTGGCGCCGGCGACCGTCTGCTCGGCGATGTCTCCCATGTTGTGCAGGGACAGGCCGAGGCGCTCCAGCTCGCCGTTGAGGACCCGCAGCGGCGTGCCCGCGAGCGCGGTCACCGTCATCGCGTCCAGGTCGACGTCGACGATGCCGGAGAGCTGCGCCGGGCTGAGCATGATCCCCTCCGGCGCCGCGATCCCGGTGAAGGAGTGGCCGGTGCCCGGCATCTTCACCGTCGTACGCCGCTCGCGCGCCCGGGCGACCGCGGCGACGACGTCCTCGACGCCGCGCGGTGTGCGCACCTCCGTCGGCGTGACGGTGGTGAGCCCCGCCCAATTGGTCCAGCTCGTCATGGCCGCAGGCTAGCCACCGGCGCAGGACGGCAGAGCAGCGCGGCCCCGAGAGCGAGCGCGCCGGAGCCCACGCACACCCAGTACGACGCCGAGCCGCCGGTGTGGTCGGCCATCACTCCGGCGAAGTAGGCACCCGGTGCGATGCCGGCCGAGATGCCGGTCTGGAAGACGGCCATCGCCTCCGTCAGCCGAGCCCGTGGGGTCGAGGCCTCGAGCAGCGAGACCACCGCGATCAGGCTGGGTGCCAGCGTCAGACCGATCAGGAACAGCAGCACCCCCAGCACCACGAGGTCGTCCAGGAAGGGCAGGACCAGCATCGTGACAGCCAGCGCACCGACCCCCACCTGGAACCTGCGGTGGTCCGGCGTCGACCAGTGGATCGCGCCGGCCACCAGGCCGGCCACCATGCTGCCCAGCGAGAACCCCGCAAGCAGCACGCCCGCAGCCGCCTTGTGCCCACCGTGCGCGGCCGCCGCGACCGTGGCGACCTCGAGGGCGCCGAACAGGCAGCCGAGCGCGACCGCGGCCAGCGCGATCGGGACCAGCCGGTCCCACGGCATCGCGACCCGAGGGGCCGTCCGGTCGTGCGGCTCGACCGCCGGCGCGGTGCGGCGCTGGGCGGCGAGCAGAAGCGTCCCGACGGTCCCGATGACGAGCGCGACGACCAGCCCGGTCCGCGCGGCGTAGACGGTGGACAGGAACGTCACCAGGGCAGGTCCGGTCACGAAGACGACCTCGTCGCCGACCGCCTCGACCGCGAAGGCCGTGTGTCGCTCCTTGTCGTCACGGACGAGGTGCGCCCATCGTGCGCGGACCATCGAGCCGACCTGCGGCAGGGTCGCGCCGGAGAGGGCGGCCCACAGGTGCGGCCACGGCGCGCCCCAGTCGTGGCTGGTGGCCTGGACGAGCATGCCGGTCGTGAGGGCGAACAGCACCGCGTCGCCGTACAGGACGACGGTCTGGCCGAACCGGTCGGCGAGCCGCCCGTGCGGGACGGCAACGACCGCGTTGCCGATGACGTAGGCCGCCGAGACCTGGCCGGCGAGGCTGTAGGAGCCGGTCACCGAGCTGACCAGCAGCACGATGCCGAGTGTCATCATCGAGATCGGCAGCCGGGCCACCATGCCCGTCGCCGAGAACGCGAGCGCCCCACGATGGGTGAAGACGCTGCGGTAGGTGTCCAGCATGGCGAGAGGAACCCTAACTAGGATGCTCAGCATGTCCTCCGTCGATCCGTACGACGCCTTCCTGCTCGTGTCGTTCGGCGGTCCCGAGCGGCCGGAGGACGTCGTGCCGTTCCTGCGCAACGTCACCGCCGGCCGGGACATCCCGGAGGAGCGGCTCGTCGAGGTCGGTGCGCACTACGACCTGTTCGGCGGACGCAGCCCGATCAACGACCACAACCGCGCTTTGGTGGCCGCGATCCGCGAGGACCTCGTCACCAACGGCATCGACCTCCCGGTCTACTGGGGCAACCGCAACTGGGACCCCTACCTCGTCGACGCGCTCGGCAAGATGACCGCCGACGGCGTGACCCGCGCGGCCTGCCTGCTGACGTCGGCCTACTCCTCCTATTCCGGGTGCCGGCAGTACCGCGAGAACCTCGCCGACGCCATCGCCCAGGTCCCCGGAGCGCCGCGGCTGGACCGGCTGCGCGCGTACTTCAACCATCCGGGCTTCGTCGAGCCCAACGTCGACGCGACCCTGGCCGCGCTCGCCGCCCTGCCCGACGGCGTACGCCGAGAGGCGCACCTCGTCTTCGTCACGCACTCGATCCCGGCGGCGATGAACGCGGCGAGCGGGCCGGTCGGTGACGCCTACGTGCACCAGCACCGCAGCGTGATGGACGAGATCAGCGATCGGGTGCGCGAGGAGACCGGCCACCGCTATCCGTCGGCGCTGGTCTACTGCTCGCGGTCCGGGGCGCCCTCGGTGCCGTGGCTCGAACCCGACGTCAACGACCACCTCCGGAGCCTGCGTTCGCGCGAGGTGCCGGCCGTCGTGCTGGTGCCGATCGGGTTCGTCTCCGACCACATGGAGGTCGTCTACGACCTCGACACCGAGGCGATGGCCACGGCGCAGCAGCTCGGCATCGCCTGCGAGCGCGCCGGCACGGCCGGCGTCGACCCCCGGTTCGTCGCGATGGTGCGTGACCTGCTGCTCGAGCGCGCCGCCGTCGAGCGCGGCGAGGAGCCGCACCGGGCGTCGGTCGGCGCGGTGCCGCCGGCCTGGGACGTCTGCGCCGCCGGCTGCTGCGCCAACCCGCGCGGTCACCGACCCGCCCTGTGTGGGTCGGACTAAGGCCGTGGGCGACCGACCCGAGGACCTCCTCGAGCTGGCCCTGGCGATCGCCCGCGAGGCCGCCGAGCTGGTGCGGACCCGCCGCGAGGTCGGCGTCGAGGTGGCCGCGACCAAGAGCAGCGCCACCGACGTGGTCACGGAGGCCGACCGGGCCAGCGAGACGCTGATCCTCACGCGCATCCTGGCCGCCCGGCCCGGCGACGCCGTCCTCGGCGAGGAGGGCAGCGACACCGTCGGCACCAGCGGGGTGCGCTGGATCGTCGACCCGATCGACGGCACGGTGAACTACTTCCTCGGCCTTCCCCAGTACGCCGTGTCGATCGGCGTCGAGGTCGACGGGGTCGTCCAGGTCGGTGTGGTGGTGAACGCCGCGACCGGTGACGAGTACTCCGCCGTCCGCGGCCAGGGCGCGACCCGCAACGGCCGGCCGATCGCGGTTCGCGAGCCGCGTCCGCTCGACCGGTCGGTGGTCTCGACCGGCTTCAACTACGAGCTCGCCGTCCGGGAGCGTCAGGCCGCGGCGGTGGCGCAGCTGCTCGTCGGGGTCGCCGACATCCGGCGGTTCGGGTCGTGTGCGCTGGACCTCTGCGCCCTGGCGAGCGGCCAGTCCGACGGCTACGTCGAGGAGGGCTGCATGCCCTGGGACGACGCCGCCGGCGGGCTGATCGCGCAGGAGGCCGGGGCGGTCGTCGAGGTGCTCGTGGGGGCGTCGGGCCGTCGCCTCATCGTCGCGGCACCCGCGCCGTCGTACCCGGGTTTCCTGGGGCTGGTGGGGTCGTGCGGCTTCACCGTGGATGGCCGCTGACCTGCGGGGAACAAGCCGCGGGGCCGTTACGTTGTGCCAGTCCCTGGACACACAGGGCAATGGATGTGCACTTCGACCCGATGTGG
>JAEKKP010000273.1 GCA_019510315.1 Propionibacteriales bacterium | reverse complement strand
GTGTAGTGCGTGATCAGCAGCACGCCCTTGTCGCCACCGGCCTTGAACCGGTTGACGCCCTCCGAGACGATCTTGAGCGCGTCGATGTCCAGGCCGGAGTCGGTCTCGTCGAGCACGGCGACCTTGGGGTCGAGCAGCTCGAGCTGGACGATCTCGTGGCGCTTCTTCTCGCCGCCGGAGAAGCCCTCGTTGACGTTGCGGGTCGCGAAGGCGGTGTCCATCTTCACCCGCTCCATCGCGGTGTTGACGTCCTTGACCCAGGTGCGCAGCTTCGGCGCTTCGCCGTCGATGGCGGTCTTCGCCGTGCGCAGGAAGTTCGACACCGACACGCCCGGTACCTCGACGGGGTACTGCATCGCCAGGAACAGCCCGGCGCGCGCCCGCTCGTCGACGGACATCGCCAGCACGTCGACGCCGTCGAGGGTCACCGACCCGCTGGTCACGTCGTACTTGGGGTGTCCGGCGATGGAGTAGGCCAGCGTCGACTTGCCCGAGCCGTTGGGGCCCATGATCGCGTGGGTCTCGCCGTCCCTGATGGTCAGGTTGACGCCCTTGAGGATCTCCTTCGGACCGTCCTCGGTGCTCACCGAGACGTGCAGGTCCTTGATCTCCAGCGTTGCCATGTCTGTTCTCCTTCAGCCCGCGTTGAGCGGGGAGTCGATGTCTACGAGTACGTCGGCGCCGTCGGTGCGCACCGGGAAGATCGGGACCGGTTCGGTCGCCGGAGGGCCGATCGGCTTGCCCGTGCGCAGGTCGAACCGCGAGCCGTGCATCCAGCACTCGATCTCGCAGCCCTCGATGTCGCCCTCGGAGAGCGCCACCTGCGCGTGGCTGCACTCGTCCTCGATGGCGTACAGGTCCTCGCCCTGGCGCACGATCGCGACGTCGAGGCCGTCGACCTCGACGCGGAGCGCCTGCCCGTCGGCGACGTCATTCACCGCGCACGCGCGCACGAACCCCATCAGACGCCCTCGAGGACGGTCTTGGCGAGCTCGGCCTCCACGGTGTCGCGGAGCTGCTCCTCGAGCTGGGGTACGCCGATCTTGCGGATCAGGTCGTTGAAGAAGCCGTGCACGACGAGTCGGCGGGCCTCCCGCTCCTCGATGCCGCGCGAGCGCAGGTAGAACAGCTGCTCGTCGTCGAAGCGGCCGGTCGCGGATGCGTGACCGGCGCCTTCGATCTCTCCGGTCTCGATCTCGAGGTTCGGCACCGAGTCGGCCTGGCAGCCGTCGGTGAGCACGAGGTTGCGGTTCTCCTCGAAGGTCTCGATGCCCTCGGCGACCTTGCGGATCAGCACGTTGCCGATCCAGACCGTGTGGGCACCCTGGCCCTGGAGCGCACCCTTGTAGACCACGTGGCTGCGGGTGCGCGGCGCGGTGTGGTCGACGAAGAGCCGGCGAGCATCTCGACGGAGCCGCCCGGGCCGGCGTACGAGGCGGTGGTGTCGTGGCGCACGAGGTCGCCGCCGAAGCTGACGTCGACGTGGCGGAAGGTGGCGTCGCGACCCACGCTGGCGTGGCGGTGGCCGACGTGGACCGCGTCGTCGGCCCAGTCGTCGATGCTCACGACGGTCAGCTGCGCGCCGTCACCGACGACGAACTCGACGTTGTCGGCGAGCGTCGCGGTGCCCTCGAACCGGAGCACGAGGGTCGCCTTGCTGTGCGCGCCCGCCGTCACCACGAGGTGGCTGGCCGTCGCCGTCGCGTTGTCGCGGCCGGTCAGCGTGACCTGGATCGGCTCGCCGGGGACGGCCTCGGGCGCGATGGTGATCGCCCAGATCCGGCCGGCCGCATCCCAGACGGCGTCGATCTGCTCGACGGTCACGCCGGCCGGGGCGTCCGCCTCGGCGTCGACGCCGTCCCCGTCCAGCGGGGCGGAGTCGTGGAGCCCACGCAGCCGCTTGAGCGGGGTGAACCGCCAGATCTCCTCACGCCCGGTCGGCACCGGGTGGTCGGCGAGGTCGAACGAGCCTGCGGGGTGGAGGTGGCTGGAGACCTTCTCGAGCTCGAGGGACTCCGACAAGACTTCGGCCGTCATCCGACAGCGCCCTCCATCTGCAGCTCGATCAGGCGGTTCAGCTCGAGGGCGTACTCCATCGGCAGCTCCTTGGCGATCGGCTCGACGAAGCCGCGCACGATCATCGCCATCGCCTCGTCCTCGGCCATGCCGCGGGACATCAGGTAGAACAGCTGGTCCTCGGACACCTTCGAGACGCTCGCCTCGTGGCCCATGGACACGTCGTCCTCGCGGATGTCGACGTAGGGGTAGGTGTCGGACCGGCTGATCTGGTCGACCAGCAGCGCGTCGCAGAGCACGTTGCTCTTCGAGCCGTAGGCACCCTCGTTGATCTGGATGAGCCCCCGGTACGACGTCCGCCCACCACCGCGCGCGACCGACTTGGACAGGATGCTCGACGAGGTGTGCGGAGCCGCGTGCACCATCTTCGCGCCGGCGTCCTGGTGCT
This sequence comes from Propionibacteriales bacterium, assembly GCA_019510315.1. Lineage (GTDB taxonomy): Bacteria > Actinomycetota > Actinomycetes > Propionibacteriales > Nocardioidaceae > Marmoricola. The sequence goes on along the minus strand of JAEKKP010000273.1, from coordinate 301 downwards.
GGCCCTCGCCCGCGAATGCGATCGACAGGGTCTCACCCTTGGCGTGCTCGCCCATCAGGTAGATCGCGGGGTACTTCATGGTCACCTTGGACCCGATGTTGCCGTCGACCCACTCCATGGTCGCGCCGGCCTCGCAGGTCGCACGCTTGGTCACCAGGTTGTAGACGTTGTTCGACCAGTTCTGGATGGTCGTGTAGCGGCAGCGGCCGCCCTTCTTGACGATGATCTCGACGACCGCGGAGTGCAGCGAGTCGCTGGAGTAGATCGGCGCGGTGCAGCCCTCGACGTAGTGCACGTAGGC
>JAEKKP010000191.1 GCA_019510315.1 Propionibacteriales bacterium | reverse complement strand
CGAGCGCCACCACGCCCGCGGCAAGCTGCTGCCGCGCGAACGGATCGAGCTGCTGATCGACCCCGGATCGGCGTTCCTCGAGCTCTCGCCGCTGGCCGGGTGGGGCTCCGACTTCGCGGTCGGTGCCAGCGTCGTGACCGGCATCGGCGTGATCGAGGGCGTCGAGTGCCTGATCACCGCCAACGACCCGACGGTGAAGGGCGGCGCGTCGAACCCGTGGACGGTGAAGAAGATCTTCCGCGCCTCGCAGATCGCCGAGGAGAACCGGCTGCCGACGGTCGCGCTGGTCGAGTCCGGCGGCGCGGACCTGCCCACGCAGAAGGAGATCTTCATCCCTGGCGGCAAGCTCTTCCGCGACATCACCCGGTCCTCGGCGATGAAGCTGCCGACGATCGCGCTGGTGTTCGGCAACTCCACCGCCGGCGGCGCGTACGTGCCGGGGATGAGCGACTACACCGTGATGGTCAAGGAGCAGGCCAAGGTGTTCCTCGGCGGCCCGCCGCTGGTGAAGATGGCCACCGGCGAGGAGTCCGACGACGAGTCCCTGGGTGGCGCCGAGATGCACGCCCGGGTGTCCGGCCTCGCCGACTACCTCGCCGCCGACGAGCTCGACGCGATCCGGATCGGCCGGCGGATCGTCGCGCGGCTGAACTGGCGCAAGCCGGTTTCGACAGGCTCAACCACCGGGATGGAGGCGTTCGCCGAGCCCGAGGCCGACCCCGACGAGCTGCTCGACCTGATTCCCGCCGACCTCAAGGAGCCCTTCGACCCACGCGAGGTCATCCGCCGGATCGCCGACGGGCGCGGTGTGTCCAACGGCGCGGTGTTCGACGAGTTCAAGCCGCTCTACGGGTCGAGCCTCGTGACCGGCTGGGCGAGGATCCACGGGCACCAGGTCGGCATCCTCGCCAACGCGCAGGGGGTGCTGTTCTCCGAGGAGGCCCAGAAGGCGACCCAGTTCATCCAGCTCGCCAACCAGATCGACGTACCCCTGCTCTTCCTGCACAACACCACGGGCTACATGGTCGGCGCGGAGTACGAGCAGGGCGGGATCATCAAGCACGGCGCCCAGATGATCAACGCGGTGAGCAACTCCCGGGTGCCGCACATCTCGGTGATCATGGGGGCGTCGTACGGCGCGGGCAACTACGGCATGAACGGCCGGGCCTACGACCCGCGGTTCCTGTTCACCTGGCCCAGCGCGAAGTCGGCGGTCATGGGCCCCCAGCAGCTGGCCGGTGTGCTCGAGATCGTCGCTCGCCAGTCCGCCGAGTCGAAGGGTCAGGAGTTCGACGCCGACGGTTTCAAGGGGGTCAAGGAGCTCGTCGAGTCGCAGATCGAGGAGCAGAGCCTGCCGTACTTCTTGTCCGGGATGCTCTACGACGACGGCGTGATCGACCCGCGCGACACCCGCACCGTGCTCGGCATCTGCCTGTCCGTGATCGCCAACGCCCCGATCGAGGGCACGGACCGCTTCGGCGTCTTCAGGATGTGACGTGATGGTTTCGACAGGCTCAACCACCGTGACGAGAGTCCTCGTCGCCAACCGCGGGGAGATCGCGCGGCGCGTCTTCGCGACCTGCCGTCGCCTCGGCATCGGCACCGTCGCGGTGTACTCCGATGCGGACGCCGGCCTGCCCTTCGTGGCGGAGGCCGACGTCGCGGTCCGCCTCCCCGGCAGCACGCCGACCGAGACGTACCTGCGCGGGGACCTCGTCATCGACGCCGCGCGCAGGGCCGGTGCCGATGCCGTCCACCCCGGCTACGGCTTCCTCTCCGAGAACGCCGCCTTCGCACGCGCCGTCGTCGAGGCCGGGCTCACCTGGATCGGCCCGGAGCCCGAGTCGATCGAGGCGATGGGCTCGAAGGTCGCCGCGAAGAAGCTGATGGCCGAGGCCGGCGTACCGGTCTTCGGCGAGGTCGACCCGGCCGCCGCGACCGAGGCCGACCTGCCCCTGCTGGTGAAGGCGTCGGCCGGCGGCGGCGGACGCGGGATGCGGATCGTACGGTCCCTCGACCAGCTCGCCGACCAGGTCACGCAGGCGGCCGCGGAGGCCGAGTCCGCGTTCGGTGACCCGACGGTCTTCTGCGAGCCGTACCTCGAGCACGGCCGGCACGTCGAGGTGCAGGTGCTCGGCGACGCGCGCGGCCAGGTGCTCGTCCTGGGCGACCGCGACTGCTCGGTCCAGCGCCGCCACCAGAAGGTCGTCGAGGAGGCGCCGGCTCCCGGCCTGTCGCCCGAGGTGCGGTCGACCCTTCATGAGGGCGCGCGCCTCGCGGCCCAGGCGATCTCGTACGTCGGCGCCGGCACCGTGGAGTTCATGGTGTCCGGCGACAAGGTCTCGTTCCTGGAGATGAACACCCGGCTCCAGGTCGAGCACCCGGTGACCGAGGCGGTCTTCGGCATCGACCTGGTCGAGCAGCAGATCCGGATCGCCGAGGGCGAGGCGGTGCCGCACGCACCGACGGACCCGCGGGGTCACGCGGTCGAGGTCAGGCTCTACGCCGAGGACCCGGCCGAGAACTACCAGCCGCAGAGCGGGCGGCTGGACCGGTTCGAGGTGCCCGCCGACCTCGCGTTCGAGCAGTTCGCGACCTACGGCACCCGTCTGGACAGCGGCTTCCAGTCCGGTGACGAGGTCGGCACGCACTACGACGCCATGCTCGCGAAGGTGATCGCGTGGGCGCCGACACGTGCGCTGGCCCTCCGTCAGCTGAGCGGTCTCCTGCGTCGGGCGCGGATCCACGGGCTGCGCACCAACCGCGCCCAGCTCGTCGAGGTGCTCGGCCACCCGGTCTTCGTCGCCGGGCAGATGTCGACCGCATTCCTGGGCGAGGAGGTCCTTGCCAGCGTCGAGGGCCGGGCGGTGCCGGGAGACGTGTCCGACCAGGCGAGGGCATTCTTCGCCGCCGCGATGGCAGTCGTCGAGCACGCCGGCCGGGCTCGCACGGTGCAGGCCCGCATCCCCACCGGCTGGCGCAACGTGCAGTCCGGACCGCAGGTCGAGACCTTCGAGCTGGACGGCACGGAGGTCCGGGTCGGTTGGCGACGGACCCACGAGGGACTCGAGCTCGTCGACCTGCACGACGACGTCGAGGGCGTCCGGCTCGACCACGTCACGCCGATCGACGGCGGCTACCGGGTCGTGGTCGAGCACGACGGCCTCCGGGTGCCCCACGACGTGTTCGTCACCGACGAGCGGGTCGACGTCGAGTCGGCCGTCGGCCACCTCGCGCTCAGGCGGGTGCCTCGCTTCGTCGACCCCGCACAGCAGGTGGGCGCGGGCTCCCTGCTCGCCCCGATGCCGGGCACGGTGATCACGGTGTCCGCCGAGTCGGGGGCGACCGTCGAGGCCGGCCAGGTCCTGCTCGTCCTCGAGGCCATGAAGATGCAGCACACGATCAACGCCCCCACGGCCGGCGTACTCGACGTCGAGGTCAAGGTCGGTCAGCAGGTCGCGGCCGGGGACGTCCTCGCCGTCGTCACTCCCCCCGAGTCGCCCGAAGGAGAACAGCAATGAGCACCCAGACCCACGAGTTCGTCGAGCCGGAGGAGCGCACCGCGCTGCGCGAGGCTGTGCAGAAGCTCGCCGGCAGCTACGGGCACGCCTACGTCGACGAGAAGACCCGCAACGGCGAGAAGCTGACCGAGCTCTGGCAGGACATGGGCAAGCACGGCTACCTCGGCGTCAACATCCCCGAGGAGTACGGCGGCGGTGGTGGCGGCATGGCCGACCTGTCCGTCGTGCTCGAGGAGGCGGCGGCCGCGGGTGCGCCGCTGCTGATGATGGTGGTCAGCCCGGCCATCTGCGGCTCGATCATCACCCGGTGCGGCACCGAGGAGCAGAAGCAGCGCTGGCTGCCGAGCATTGCCGACGGGTCGATGATCATGGCCTTCGCGATCACCGAGCCGGACGCCGGCTCCAACAGCCACCAGATCACCACGACCGCCACGAAGGACGGCGACGAGTGGGTGCTCAACGGGCGCAAGGTCTTCATCTCCGGAGTCGACGAGGCGGACGCGATCCTGGTCGTCTCCCGCACGGCCGACGCGAAGACCGGGAAGCTCAAGCCGGCGCTGTTCGTCGTACCGACCGACGTCAAGGGCCTGGAGTGGCAGCACATCCCGATGGACTTCCACGCTCCGGAGAAGCAGTTCTCGCTGTTCATCGACGACGTCCGACTGCCGGCGGACGCGCTCGTCGGCGACGAGGACGCGGGCCTGTGGCAGCTGTTCGCCGGCCTGAACCCCGAGCGGATCATGGGTGCGGCGTTCTCCAACGGGATGGCGCGTTACGCGCTCGATCGCGCCGTCGAGTACGCGAAGACGCGGAAGGTGTGGAAGGACGTGATCGGCGCCCACCAGGGCATCGCGCACCCGCTGGCCAAGGTGAAGATCGAGCTCGAGCAGTCGCGCCTGCTGATGCAGAAGGCGGCTGCCCTCTGCGACGCCGGCGACGACGCCGGCGCCGGTGAGTACGCCAACATGGCCAAGTACGCCGGCGGCGAGATCGCCTGCAACGCACTCGACGCCGCCGTCCAGACCCACGGCGGCAACGGGCTGGCCTCGGAGTACGGCCTCGGCAACCTGCTGATCGCCGCCCGCCTCGGCCGGATCGCGCCGGTCTCGCGCGAGATGATCCTCAACTACGTGGCCATGCACTCCCTCGGCCTCCCGAAGTCCTACTGATAGGGATAGTCCGACACGAATTGGCCCCGCAATGCGGCCAGCGAGGGCCAGAACGTGCCGGACTATCCGCTTGCGAAGGAGCCTGATGACAGAGCTGGTGCACTACGCGATCGAGGACGGCGTCGCGACGATCACGCTGGACTCCCCGCACAACCGCAACGCTCTGTCCCGGCAGCTGGTGGGGGAGCTCTTCGAGCGGCTGGACCGGGCGGCGGCCGACGATGACGCGAAGGTCGTGGTGCTCCGCTCGGCCGAGCGAGTGTTCTGCTCGGGCGCGGACCTGTCGGAGGCGGCGACCGGCTCGATGGAGGAGGGCGCCCGCGCCATCGTCGACCTGCAGCGCCGGATCCTCGCGCACCCTCTCCCGGTGGTGACCCGACTGGCCGGACCCGTGCGTGCGGGCGGCTTGGGGATCGTGGCGGCCAGCGACATCGTCGTGTGCAGCGAGGAGGTCAGCTTCGCGTTCACCGAGTCCCGGTTGGCGCTGGCTCCGGCGGTCATCTCGTTGTCGGTGCTGCCGCGGCTGACCAGTCGGGCGGCGTACGACACGTTCCTGACCGGACGCACCTTCGACGCCACCGAGGCGGCCGCGATGGGCCTGGTCACCCGCACGGTCCCGGACGCCCACCTCGACGAGACGGTCGCGGAGGTGTGCACCGAGCTGGCGAAGGCGCACCCGCAGGGGCTGCGCGAGACCAAGGCGCTGCTGGCGCGGCCGATCCTGGCAAACCTCGAAGCGGGCGCCGAGGACATGATCGCCCTCAGCGCCCGCCTGTTCGGGTCGGACGAGGCCCGCGAGGCGATGCTCGCGTTCCTGTCGCGTCGTTCCTAGCGGTGAATCTTCGGGCTCGTCCCGAAGTTGTCGAAGAAGCTGCCGCCGGTGGTGTAGGCGTCGTCGTAGTAGATCTTGGTCCCGTCCGCGATCAGTGTCGCGGCGCCGACCTTGATCACCTTCGGATGGCCGAGGCACGATGAGGGCACCTTCACGACGACCTTGTGGTGGGCGTAGTCGATGTGGTGCCCGACCGAGCAGCGGATCTTCTTGTGGTGCAGTGTCTGCAGCCCGGCCTTGCCGCCCCAGTTACCGGCGTAGGCGGTCACGAACGCCACCCTGGCGCCCTTGGGCGTGGCGATGAAGACCTCGTGGATCTGCGCCACACCGCCCGGGTGAAGGTCGGCGAATTGCATAACCACCTTGACCTTCCGAGCGGTGTTGCTCGCGTGGACGCTCCTGAGGTCGCCGTTGGTCGTGGTCGGCTCCGCAGTCGCCGTGGCGCCGGGTGCAACGTTGCCCTGCGCGTCGGACGGCACCGACTGGACGTCGCTCCAGGTGTCGCTGTGACCGGAACCGTCGGCGAGAGCCGCGGTGGGGACGAGAGCCACCGCGGCAGCCGCGGCGACGAGGATGGCGGAGCGGACGAGCTTCATGGGTCCTCCCGAGACTGAGCGGTCCCAGTGACCGCAGCAGCCGGAAGCGTAGGTCAGCCGCGACCGACGAGTGGACGGAACGAGGAAATCGGGCTCAGCGACGGACCTTCGGGCCGTACACGGGCTGGCTCTCCACGTGGCCGTCGGTCAGGGCGTCGTCCATGTAGGTGTC